>CAYUSL010000025.1:0-27560 GCA_964447125.1 uncultured bacterium
CAGGGACATCGAGCGTGTTTGCAGGTACCACCTTCGCCCCGACGGTGTCAAGGCGATTCGCCGCGATCCGCGGGGATTCCCGGTGCGAATCATGCGACGGCCACGCTCGAAACCCGCGAGTCGCGGCGCGCTCAGGCCGGTCCGGCGTGCGTTGCTGGATGTACCCCCTCACCGGTGCGCGCTACGACCAGCACGTCCACCGCCAGCGCCCCGGCGACCCGAAGCGCCCGCGCGCACGCGTCCGCCGTGGCACCCGTGGTGAGCACGTCGTCGACGAGCAGCACGCGCTTGCCGCGAATGCGCTCACGCTTCCGCACCCGAAAAGCGTGCGCGACGTTGCCGCGACGCGCTGCGCGACCCGAGGCCGCCTGGCGCGCGTCGACGCCCCGGCGGGCGAGCGCCCGCGACACGTAGACCGCGTTCCGAGCGGCCGCGTAGCCCTGCGCGAGCAACGCTGCCTGATTGAAACCACGCTCGCGCAGCCGGCGTGCCGCAAGCGGCACCGCCACGATCGCATCGTAGGTCGTGTCCGAGAAGGGATCCCGCGCGACCAAGAGCCGGGTGAGCGTCCCGGCGAGCGCGTGGACGCGGTCGTACTTGAAGCGGTGGATGAGGTCGTGAGCTGCGCCCGCGTACGGTGTGACCGCTCGGGCCCGCTGGAACGCGCGCGGCTGCGCTCGGCAAGCCGCACAACACTCCGACGCCCCGGGGCGCGGAACGCCGCAAACTCGACAGACACGCGCTGGCAAGCGCGGAATCGCCTCGGCGCACGTGCCGCAGATCGGTCCCCACTCGGAAGCAGCGCCCGCGCCGCAGCGCTGGCAGACCGGTGGGAGCACGAGCGCTAGAAAGTCCGCCCACAGCGCCTGCCATCTCGCGATACGCATCGGCGACGCCGAGCGCAATCGCCGTGCCACGGCTGGAGGCGAAAGCGAACGCGGCTCGCGGCTCAGACGGTGAGCAGCGGACCAACGGGCGACGCGGTGCCGCGGCTCTCGATCTCGAGCCGCGCCGAGCTGCGCAACGCATCCCAATCCCCGCACGACGCGCACCGGGCTTCCCAACGTTGCGTGCTCGCGCCGCAGCGACGGCACACGTAACGCAATCCCTCGATGCGCACGGCCTTGCGAAACTCCTGCACGGCGGCGTCGAGATTCTTGCGGCGGTGGAAGGCCTCGCCGCGCAGCACCGAAAGCTCGACGAACTGCACGCCGCCGGACTCGACGCGGTCGAATTGCTCCAGCGCCTCGTCGACCATCTCGAGCTTGAGACAGAACTTCCCGTACATGAAATGCAGCACCAGGTTCTTGGGGTCGCGCTGGATCGCGTCCTGATAGATGCGAACCATCCGGCTCGGGTCGCCCTGCTTCAGGCAAAGTTCCTCGAGACGATCGAGAAGCACGAGCTGGGCATCGGCACGGAAAGCGCGCTCCCAGACCTTGATGGCCTCGGCCTCCTGCCCGCGACCTGCCAGTGCGTCACCCAGCGTGACCGCCGCGGGCACGAACTCGGCATTGCGTTTCAGGATGTCGCGCAGTGCCGAGATCGCCTCGTCGGTCTTGCCGTCCTCGAAGCGGCGCCGCGCGACCTCGTAGCGCAGGTACCTGAGGCGCGACGCCTCGCGCTCGAGCGCGGGGTCTTTCGCTTCGCGTAGCAACCGCACCAGATGCTGCTGCGTCGCGTACGCCTCCTGCCAATCCCCTCCGCGTTCGGCCAGCTCGCGCAACGCCTGCAGCACGCCGACGCTCGGCCCCGTCTCGCGCAGCGCGCGGCGCAGCTCTGTGGCGGCCTCGGCGTGGCGGCCGTCGGCCTCGAGCACGCGTGCCTTGGCCAGCGAGATGCGCACACTCTTGGGATTGGCGGCACGCTCCTCTTCCAAGAGCTCGAGTGCCTTGGCGCGCTGGCCCTCCGCGAGGTGCAGCTCGGCGAGCGCCAGCCGGCTCTCGGTGTGGGTGAGCTCGTGGTCGAGCGTGTGATGGAGCGCCTTGCGCGCGCGGGCCACGTCCCTGCGTGCGACGTGATCCAGGGCCTCGTCGAGCAGCGTGATCGCTGCACGCCCGCGCCGGGCCCCCCGCCCGATCCGCCCGCGCGCCAGCCACGCCGGCATGAACCCCAGCGTGTACGCGAGCACGGCGGCGAAACCGATCCCGAGCGCAACCACCAGCGCCGGGTACACCGTGACGGCGACGGGCGACTTCCAGCTCCAGACGACCAGCGAGACCGGTTTGCCGACGACCGCGGGATTCCAGATCAACCCGAAGAAGAACAAGTACACGAGCGCCGCCACGCCGACGACGAGGGCCACCATGATGCGGATCAACTTGATCATGCCCGCCTCGTGCCGCGCGCAGAGGGTGAGGAAGGTCGCGTCCGGCCCGAAGGGCGCACGGCCGCGGCTGCGACTCGCGGCGCGCCGCCGTGGTGATAGCCGGTGCCGTCGAGGATCTGAAACGCCCGATAGAGCTGCTCGACGAAGATCACTCGAACCAGCTCGTGCGGAAACGTCATTTTCGACAGGGATACCGTGAAGCCCGCGCGTGAGGCAACCGCAGGATCGAAGCCGTAGGCGCCACCGATCACGAAGCTCAGCACCCGTGTGCCGCTCGCCTGCCAGCCGGCGATGCGCGCGGCGAAAGCCTCGCTCGTGAGCTCCTCGCCGCGCTCGTCCAGACGTACCAGCGTGGTGCCAGCAGGCACGCGCGCGAGGATCCGTTCCGCCTCGCGTGCGCGCCCGTCAGGGCGATCACCGGGCTCGGCCTTGACCTCGAGCCACTCCACCGCCCGTGGCCCGCGAAGCCGTCCCAGATAGTCGTGCAGGCCCGCCTGGACGTACGGCGTGCGGGTCGCGCCCACGGCGATCACCTGGATCTTCACCGGGATCGAGGCGTGAACGCGCCGCGCAGAGGTGGAGGTTACGCACCGGGCTCGGCGCCGCTGGCCGCGCTCGGAAGCTCTTCGGGTGCGTCGGGCAGCTCGAGTCGCGGCGCATCGGACCACAGGCTTTCGAGGTCGTACACCGAGCGCTGCGGTGCGTAAAAGACGTGCACCACCACCTCGCCCGCGTCGACGAGCACCCACTGACCGCGCGACTCACCCTCGGTGCCGAGGATCGGCACGCGCGCCGCCTTCATGCTCTGCACGATGCTGTCGACGATGGCCTTCACCTGGCGATCGCTGCGACCGCTCACCACCACGAAGAAGTCGGTGAAGGGCGATCGGCCGCGCAGGTCGATCACCACGGGGTCCAGCGCTTTGCGCTCTCGCGCCCACTCGACGCACGCCAGCGCCAGCGCCGCGCCCTCGGGACGCTGGCTTTGCGCGCCCCCCGGCCGGCCGGATTTGCGATCAGCCACGAATCTGCCCCTCGCCGTAGACCACGAATTTGCGGGTGGTGAGCTCTTCGAGCCCCATGGGTCCGAAGGCGTGAAGCTTGGTGGTGGAAATGCCGATCTCTGCACCGAGCCCGAGCTGGTTGCCGTCGGCGAAACGCGTGGACGCGTTCACCATCACGCACGACGAGCCGACCTCGCGCAAGAAGCGCTGCGCATTGGCGTAGTCGCGGGTGACGATGCTCTCCGTGTGCAACGACCCGTAGCGCTCGATGTGCTCCATCGCGTGGTCGAGATCGTCGACCACCTTCATGGCCACCACCAAGTCCAAGAATTCGGCGGGCCAATCGTCCTCGGTGGCCAGGCGGGCTGCCGGGACCAGCGCCACCGTGCGCGGACAGCCTCGGATCTCCACGCCAGCGGCGACCAGCGCTTCGGCGATTGCCGGCACCAGAGTGGCGGCGGCGTTTCGGTGGACGAGCACCGTTTCCACCGCATTGCACACCGACGGGCGCTGGACCTTGCCATTCACCACGATGTCGCGCGCCATCGCCAGGTCGGCGGACTCGTCCACGAACACGTGGCACACGCCCTTGTAATGCTTGATGACGGGAATCCGCGAATGTTGCGCGACGAATCGGATCAGCGCCTCGCCACCGCGCGGGATGATGACGTCCACGTCGTCTTCCGCTTCCAGAAGGTGCTGGACCGCGGCGCGGTCCGTGAAGGGCACGAGCTGCACGGCGTCGGCGGGCAGCCCCGCCGCGGCGACTGCGTCGCGGGCCACAGCCGCCAGCGCCAGGTTGGACTCGATCGCGTCCGAGCCGCCCTTCAGCACGCACGCGTTCCCCGCCTTGAAGCAGAGCGCCGCCGCGTCGATGGTCACGTTGGGGCGCGCCTCGTAGACGATGCCGATCACGCCGAGGGGAATCCGCATGCGCCCCACGAGCAGGCCGTTCGGTCGCCGCCACATGCCCGTGATCTCGCCCACTGGATCGGGCAACGCCACCACCTCGCGTACGGCGGCGGCGATGTCCTTCACGCGCTTCGCGTCGAGAGCTAGGCGATCGAGCATCGCCGGTGCCGTGCCTGCCTCACGGGCGCGGGCGAGATCGCGAGCATTCGCTTCCAGGATCCGATCCAGGCTCGCCTCCAACCCGGCAGCGATTCCGTCCAGCGCACGGTTCTTCTGCGCCGAGCCGGCCGCGGCGAGCGGACGCGCTGCGGCACGTGCCTGACGCGTGATCGCCCGCACGCGGCTCGCGAGATCCATCGATCCAGTCATGACGTCGCTCAGTTTCCTCGGGCATCCACCGTGAGCACGAGATCGTCGCGGTGAATGATCTCGTCCGTGTAACGGTAACCCAGAATCGCCTCGATCTCACGGGAATGGCGGCCCCGGATGCGCTCGATCTCGTCGGCGCCGTAGCTCACGAGGCCGCGCGCCAGCTCGCGCCCGTCGGGGCCGAGCACCTTGACCGCATCGCCCGACACGAAGCGGCCTCGCACCGCGCGCACGCCCTTGGGCAGCAGACTCTTGCCCTCTTGAAGCAGCGCGCGGGTTGCACCATCGTCGACGGCGAGCTCGCCCTGGGGTCGACGCGTGTATGCGATCCAATGCTGGCGACTCGACACCCGTTTGCCGCTCGGCACGAAGATCGTGCCCACGTCTTCGCCCGCGGCAGCGCGCTGCAGGAGCCCAGGGCGCAAGCCGTTCGCGATCACCACCCACACGCCGAGCCGGCCGGCGATGCGTGCCGCATGCACCTTGCTCGCCATGCCGCCGCGGCCGATCGACGACGAGCTCTCGCGTGCCAGCGCCTCGACGGCGGGAGTCACCTCATCCACCCAGCCGAGACGCGGCGAGCCCGGATGCAGTCGAGGATCTTGCTCGTGTAGGCCATCCGAGGTCGTGAGCAGCACCAGCAGCTCGGCCTCGACCACGCCCGTGAGCATCGCCGCCAACCGGTCGTTGTCGCCGAAGGTGAGCTCCTCGACGCTGGTGACGTCGTTCTCGTTCACGATCGGCAGCACCCGATGGCGACGAAGGGTCTCGAGCGCGCCGCGCACGTTGAGATAGCGATCGCGATTGGCGAGGTCCCCGTGGGTGAGCAGCACCTGCGCGACCGTGATGCCGTGCGCCCGGAACGCTTCGGCATATGCGTGCATGAGCACGCCCTGTCCGATGGCGCTCGCCGCCTGCACGTCGGCGATGGCGCGGGGACGCTCCGTCCAGCCGAGCCGCTCCATGCCGCCCGCGACCGCTCCGGACGTGACCAAGACCAAGTCCATTCCCGCCGCATGCAGAGCGGCGAGATCGTCGGCGAGCGCACGAATCCGAGCCGGCCCACCCGCTTGCTCCAAGCTCGAAAGCACGCCGCTTCCAACCTTCACGACCACGCTGCGTACGCGGCTGGGGAAGGGCTTGGGGGATCCGCGCACCGCGCTCACGAGCGATCCTCCTGCGCCAGCGTGGCATCGTCGGGGAGACGTGCAGTGCGGGTCGCTGCGCGTACCTCGCAGATGGTTGCCCAGACACGCTTCATCAAGCGCTCCACTCCCTCACCCGTCGCCGCCGAGATGGGCAACACCGGATGTCCGAGCGCTTCCAGATCGGTACGGCAGGCCTCGTAAGCCGCGCGCGCCTCGGGCAAATCCATCTTGGTGGGCACGATCAGCGTCGGCTTGCGCTCCACCTCGGGATCGTACGCTTCGAGCTCCGCGTGCATGAGCCGGTAGCTCTCGAGAGGCGGCGCCGGCGCCGTGGGGCCCATGTCGATCAAGTGGACCAGCACAGGCGCGCGCTCGACGTGCCGCAGGAACTGGTGGCCCAAGCCCGCTCCCAGATGTGCCCCCTCGATGAGACCTGGCAGATCGGCCAATACGAAGGATTCGTATTCACCGACGCCCACGACCCCGAGGATCGGCGCTTTGGTGGAGAATGGATAGTCGGCGATGAGCGGACGCGCCGCCGACACCCGCGCGAGGAGCGTCGACTTTCCGGCGTTGGGAAAACCCACCAGCCCCGCATCGGCCAAGAGCCGAAGCTCGAGCCTGAGGCGCCTGGCCTCGCCCGCCTTGCCGCTCTGGGCGTGGAGCGGAGTGCGACGGGTGGCGGAGCGAAACGCGGCGTTGCCCTTCCCACCCCTACCGCCCTTGGCGACGATCAGCTCCTCACCGGCGGCTTCGAGGCTGCCCAGCTCGAGCGTGCGTTCGAGATCGACGACCCGCGTGCCCACGGGCACCCGCAGCACGAGATCGGCGCCGGAAGCGCCAGTCTTGTCGTTGCCACTGCCGTGCGAACCACGCTCGGCACGAAACACGGCTTGCGGAAACCGAAGCTCGAGCAGCGTCGAGAGCTGCGCATCGGCGCGCACGACCACGTTGCCGCCATGACCGCCGTCGCCGCCGTCGGGGCCTCCCTTGGGATTTCGGCGGAAGCGCCGAAAGCTCACGCAGCCGTTACCGCCTTCACCGGCCTGGACTTGGATCTCGACTTCGTCGACGAACTTCATCACGTCGCTCGCGTGCTCGACGTCCGACGAGTGCGCCACCGTTGCCGCCGCCCAGCGGCGCCGCGACGTGGCGCAGGCCGGACGGTGGTGACGAAAATGCCCACCGCCTCGCGACGGTGGGCACGGGAACTCGCAGATCGAACGATGGCGTGCGTCAGGCGTCCACGTGGACTCGGGTGCGTGCCGCCTTCTTGCCGAACGACTCGTACTTCACCACGCCGTCGACCTTCGCAAACAAGGTGTAGTCGCGTCCCATCCCCACGTTGCGACCCGGATGCACGACCGTCCCGAGCTGACGAACCAGGATGCTACCGGCCTGGATCGACTGACCGGCGTAGACCTTGATGCCGCGGTGCTGCCCGGGGCTGTCACGACCGTTGCGGCTCGAGCCCTGACCTTTTTTGTGAGCCATGGTGACGTCTCCTTCCCGGCATTCGTTTGCGCCGCGCGTGCACTCACGCCGGCGGTCACGTTCAGGCCGGCGCTTCGATCTTCTGGATGCGGATCACGGTCTGCGCCTGGCGGTGACCGATGCGGCGCGCGTATTTCTTGCGGCGCTTGTAGGTGAAGATGCGGATCTTGCGTCCCCGAGTCTGACGGACGACCTGACCCACGACACGGGCGCCGGTCACGACCGGCGAGCCGACCACCACCGCCTCGCCACCGCCGATCAGCAGCACGCGCTCGAGGTCGACGGTTGCGCCGGGCTCGCCCATCACGCGCTCGACGGCGAGAAGCTCACCTTCCTCGACCCGATACTGCTTTCCACCAGTCTCGATCACGGCGTACATCGGACGCTCTCCGTGGCGTGGCACCGCGCTCGGCGCCGCCGCTGCAACACATCGATTTCGCTCGGAAACGCGGAAAACTATCCGCGGTGCCGCGGGGTGTCAAGACACTTGGGTCGAGGGCCGGGGCGAGCGCGCCGTGTCACGCAGGCCGCGGGCCAGCGTGCCAGCCGCGCGCCCACTCAACGTGCAGACGCAGCGTCGATGCGCTGCAGAACGCCCAGCTCCCGCAGCTTGGCCAGCCCCTTCAACGTGTCCAGATCGGTGAGGCCCGATTCGTCACACACCGCACCCACGCGGTGGTGGCGCTGCACCAGCAGCATCACGTACTTGCCGTTGGCGTCGATCTGGCTCTCGAGCACTTCGTGCTCCGACCACTCCTGATAGGCGGCGTCCTCGCCCCCCAGGTCGTTCACGAGCTGGTCGTGCTCGATTCGCTGGAACAGCGCCGTCATCGTCAGGTCCTCGACGTCTCCCAGATCCGGCCCCACGGGTGGCGGCGCTTTCGTGAGCTCTTCCAGGCTGAAGCGCGCGTGGCGCCAGGTGAAGAGCCGAAACGCCGCCTTGAGCCCGATCTGCCGGCCGGCGCTGGCGGACAGGACGCGGTCGCCAGCGACCACGATCTCCCCGGTCTCGCTGAATCGCCGAGCTTGGTTCTCGTCCGCCACATCCTCGGTCCCTCCGCCGCGGATGAGCGAGATGCGGGCGCTCTTGCCGTCGAGGCTCACCATCTGGAGCAGATCGGCGAGCGGTGTATCCGTCACCGACCCTGCGACCGGCCCCTTCGCCGCCTGGGGTGCAGCTCCCTTGCCGGCGCGCGCAAGCAGATTCCTGACTCGCAGCACCACCTCGTCGCGATCGAACGGCTTGGGGATGTAGTCGTCCGCCCCCATCTCGAGGCCCTGCAAGCGCTTCGGCACGCCATCGAGGGCGGTGAGAAACATGAAGGGGATGTCGCTGGTCTCCGGTCGCGCCTTGAGCAAGCGACAGAGGAAGAACCCGTCCAGGTTCGGCATCTGGATGTCGGAGATGATGAGATCCGGCTTTCGCCCCAGGATCAACGCGATGGCCCGGTCGCCGTCGTCTGCCGTGAGCACGTCGTAGCCCGCACCCGACAACGCTTCCTTCATGGTGGCGAGAATGGCGCGGCTGTCGTCGACGACCAGGATCGTGGGAGTAGCCATGGCTCGCTCCAAAACGCTCGCTCGAGCAAAGAATCGTGGCCTCGTTCTACCGGCTTGCGCCGAGCGAGAGCAAGGACGTGCGCCCTGCCGGTCGCAGTCCCCGCTTCACGAGAAGAGGACGAGGTCGAGATCCGCGAGGAATGCGTCCTCGGACTCGATCGTCGCGAGCTGCGCGACGTCGATCGAACCCTCGCGAACCTCACGCGCCAGCGCGTGGAAACGCGCTAGATGCTCACGAACCCGTGCCTCGGCGTAGCCCGCCACCGTGCCGGCGCGAAGGATGAAGCTCCAATCACTGGCCATGGCCAGCAAGGCCTCGCGAATGGCCTGCGCCAACGCACGGCGCGCCACACCGGTGACGTCGCGAAACGACGTCGCCAGTCGCGCCATCTCCTCGGCGGCATCGCGGATCTCGCGGACCACCCAGGTGTTCTTGGGATCGAGCCACGATTCGCGGTACCCGCCCGCACCCCACGACGAGACCGAGGGCATCGCCACCTGCAGCTCCGGCCGCTCCGTAAGCTCGGCACTGGGGGTCACGAGCAGCACGTCGCAGCTCGCCGCCGCTTCGCGTACCAGCGCATCGAGGAAGAGTGGTCCCTCGAACCACCAATGGCCGAAGAGCTCGGCGTCGAACGGCGCCACGAAGAGCGGCGCGCGACCGAGGATGGGCGTGAGCGCACGCGCGCGGTCGACACGGCCGGCCAGGAATCCGCGCGCGTCCTCACGAGCCTGGCGCGCGGCCGCCTCGGGATCGTAAGCCCGCTTCGAGTCCGAACCGCGATCGGTGACGGCGAAGAGCTTGATGCCCGACGGCCAGCCGCGACCCGCCTCGTCGAGCGCCGGCAGATGCGGCCGCAGGTCGCGCTCGTGTCCCAGATCGCGGTGGAACTCACGGTAGAGCGGATGCCCGGGGTAGCCGGACTCCGCACTCCACACGGCATCGGACGATTCGGGATCGCGACCGAACATGGCGATGCCGGCTGGCGTGCAAACCGGCGCGTACGGACCGAAGAGCGCCGGCGGATCCGAGGTGGCGAGCGCGTGCGCATCCAGCACCGACCAGCGAATGCCGAGCTCCGCGAGGAGCGGATCGAGCTCCTCCACGAAGCCACACTCGGGCAGCCACAGGCCGTCCGGCGCCCGCCCGAATCGACGGGTGTAGCACTCGACGCCGATCCGAAGCTGGGCGCGAATGGCCTCACCGAGCCCGACCAGATTGGGCAGGAACGCGTGCGTCGCCGCGGTGGTGAAGAGCTCGAGCGGAGCCTGCCGCGCCACCTCCGCGAATGCGCCGACCACGTCACCGTCGAGCGCTCGGTAGCGCGCGGCGCTACGAACCAGATGCTCGCGATGATGAAGCAGCGGCGGCCGCAGCTCGGGCGCCAGATGCGGTTCCGCGAGCTCGCGATCGACGATCGCTTCCAGCGCCGCCATGCGTTCCAGCGCCCGCCGCCGCAGCAGCGAGTCGTCGAGCATGTCGATCAGCGTCGGGCTCAAGCTGAGCGCCATCGCGAAGGGCACGCGATCGCGCACCCACGTCTCGATCCTGTCGAGAATCGGCAGGTACGACTCGATCAGCGCCTGGACCAGCCAGGCTTCCTCGAGCACATCCTCGCGCCCGGGGTGACGGACGTACGGCAGGTGTGCGTGAAGAACGAGCGCGATGCGCGCGCCGGCTGTCATGGCCGCTGTCACGACGCTGGCGGATGCGCGCGAGCCGCAGCCCGGCTGCGGCGCGCCGCTCAGCGTTTCTCGTCGCGCAACGACTCGAGCGCTTTCCGAACCGCCCAGCCACCCAGCCGTGCCACGCCCGCGGCAACGCGAAGGACACCGCCCGCAGCCTGGATCAAGCCGCGCCCCAGCGAACCGAGGCCGCCTTTCACCTGATCCCAACCTGGGGGTCCGGCGCTCGCCACCACCAGCGCCTGCGTTGGGACGGTCGCGGGCAACGACGCGGGAGGCGGGCGCTTCTCGAGCGCCGTGGTGATGGGCGTCGGCGGCGGGACCTCGCCCACTTCCGCTGACGACCAAACTCCCTCGGCAGCGGCAGGCTGCGCGCCGCGGACGTCGACCGATGCTGAGGCAGGCTCGAGGCCAGCCGTCTGCCGCCCCGGATCGACGGCACTCGGCTTGTGCGCAGCGAGTGGTGGAGCGGCTGGCGACTCGGCTGGGGGCCATTCGGCGCCTTGGTACCGCGGCGCGCGCTCGCCTGACGCGGCCGGTGCCATCGGCGCGCGAACGTGGGCATCGACGGCGGCGACGTGGCCCTCGCCGGCGGGACTCGCGACGTCGCTCCCGCGCGTTGCCAATGCCCCGGGAAAGGGTCCCCACGCTTCACTCGCTCCCACCACCGAAGGCCCGGCCTTCGCCCACGACGACGAGTCCGACCAAGCCCCGAGTGGCGAGGTGCTCGCCGCCTGGGTCGCGAAGTCCACACGCAGCTCGTGTCTCGCCGCCCGGGGGGACGGCGTGGGCGCGCTCGCATCCGGTGCAGGGGCCGCTGGTTCCGCTGCGCGCGGCGCGGCAGTACGCGTCGTGGTTCCTGGATCCGTCGCACCTGCAGCGAGCGCGGCGGTGGGCGCCGCGATCGTCCGCCAGCGCAATCGCGTGGCTTCGGGCGGTTCCCAGGTCGCCGGAACCGCCTTCGGCATCGCCACCGTAGCGGAGCGAGCGATCGACGCGAAGCTACCGTCGTCGCCCACCAGCCCGATCTCCACCACTTGACGCGTGCCAGGCTTGTTCACGCGCACGAAGGCGTCGCGGTCGGCATCGCTCACGTCGAACTCGAGCACGACCGGCAGCGCCGGCGCGGGAGCGGTCCCCAACGATTCTTCGTGGGTCCGGAGCACCAAACGACTAGCGAGCGCGCCGTGGCCGAGCTGGGCGCGGGCGGCCTCCAGAGCGGAGGTGGATAGATCCCAGTACGCGTAGATGACGGCGGGGTCGCGAGCGAGCCCGACGATCCGCGCACCGGTGTCGATACCAGCAGCAACCGCCGACGAAGGCGCGCCCGTGGGGCGCGCGGACGAAATCGAATGCGTGTCGGTCACGAGAGAGCCTCCGGATGACCTCCTGATAGCAGTGTGGCACCGCCGCGGCTACCCCGCTCGCTCACCCTTCACGATGCGCGATGACCGATCCACGTGGTGCCGATCGGCCAAGCGCTCGCTGGCGCGAGCCGATCGAGCCACGCCAACTGCTCGACACACGCGAACCCCACGCGCTTGAGCGCGAGCAGCGGCGCCGAGGGCGGCCACAAGAAGCGGTAGAGATGCGCCGCGACGGCGCCCAGCCCGGCCAGTTCGCCAGCTCCGACGTAGTCCGTGACGAGGCCGGCGGCTTCGAGAAGCTCGCGAATGCCGTCAGCCGTGAATCGCCAGCGATCCACGGGATAGAGGTGAACCTCGTGCAGGAACGGCACCCACACGTAGAGCGGTGCGCCGGGTGCCAGGGCACGCGCGACCTCGGCGATGACCCGCGGCGGGCGGTCGACGTGCTCGAGCACCGCCACCAAGAGCGCCGCTTCGAGCGCGCCGGAGGAGAACGGCAGCGCTTCCAAGTCCGCCGCGACCGCGGGGCGAACGCGCGGATCGCGATCGAGGGTGAAGAGCGTGCGTGCCGGCCCTGTGGCGAGCGGCGGGACACCGACGCCCAGGTCCCAGGCTCGGCGACCGCGCGCCGGGCCGTCCAGAAACGCGGCGATCTCGCGTTCCGCGACGAAGCGCGCCGAGGAATGCAGATAGCGCTCGGCGAGCGATGGCCGGCGGCTCACGGCTCGCGACCGACCGGGACGCGCACCCACTCGCCGCGCTCGAAGTCGAAGCGCTTGATCGGGCGCGCCGGATTGCCCGCGACCACCGTGGCAGGCGGAACGTCGTCGATCACGACTGCATTGGCACCGATCACCGCGTGGTCGCCGATGGTGAGGCCGTGGGCGCCGATGAGCGCCGCCCCCACGCCCACCCACACGCTGCGCCCGATGACCACGTGGCCCGGCTGCGCGAGCCCCTGGTGTGCGATCGGCCGGGTGGGGTCGGCGTACGCGTGGTTGTGATCGGTGATGTACGTGTGGTGGGCGACGTAGGACCAGTCGCCGAGCTCCACGCGATTCGCGGCCGTGATGCAGGCACGCATGCCCACGTAGGAGTCGCTGCCGATGCGAAGCCGAACCCCTTCGGCAAACCCGTGCTGGACGTGCAGCCACGCGTCGCGGTCGACGGTCACGCGGTCGCCGAACGCCATGCCCTCCGCACCCTCGATGCGCAAGCCCGGTTCGAGCCGCACGGCGTTACCCACGAATGCGAAGGGATGCATCGTCAGCAGGTCCGGCGTGGGCGCGAGATACGCACGCAAGGCATTAAAACCGCGCGCCAACACGCGCCTCGACGGGGACCACTTGGTCATCGATCGCACCTCACGACCGCCACGAGCGAGCTTTCACGCGCATCACGACGTGCGTGCGCCGGCACCGTAGACGCGTCCCGGACGCAACGCTACCATGCCGCGGCACTCGCATCCGGAGCCCGTCACCATGAGTCGAAGGATCGTGATCGCCACCGCTCTCGCGTTCGCCGTCGCGCTCGGTGGGTCGACGGCCTGCAGCAAGAAGGACCAAGACCTCCTCACGATCGGTGATGTCTCCGCGGGCGCGACAGACACCCTCACCGTCGGCCAGTTGCTCATGAACTTGGCGAGTGCCATGGACAAACCGATCAAGCTCAAGGCCGACCTCGGCCAAAAGGGCAACACCGCAGGCGGCTACATCAGCCTGACGGTGGTCTCGGCCAACGGTCCATTCGAAATCCGCGTGGCCGAGAAGTACCAAGCGCAGGTCGACAAGCTGAAACCCAACGACCGCTTCATCGCGATCGGTCAGATCGCCTCGGCGGGCTCAGAGGTGAATCCGCGCATGGTCTTCCAGGTCGACTGACCCCCCAAGCAGCCCGCGCTCGGCACGCCACCACCTGCCGAGCTTCGCGCGCTCCACTTCCGCCTCGCCGATGACCGTGCCCTCCGCGCCGCTTCGAGCCGGGCCGATCCGCCGCATCGCGCGGATCGCGCTTGCGCTGACGCTGGCGGCGTTGCTCGTGCCGCTCACGAGCGCGCCGTCGGGGGCAGCCACCACCAAGCGCTCCACCAGCAAGTCGTCCTCGCGCACCAGCACCAGCACCACCACCAAACGCAAAACCACCAGCTCCACGCGGAAGCGCACTCAACGCACACCACGGACCAGCCGCTCGACGAAGCCGGCTGCCGCGCCCGTCGGCAATCCCATCGATCGGCTGGTCGGGCCCAACGACGTGCTGGTGGTGGTTGGCCCGGACGGTAACCGGATCCGCAACGTCAACCCGTCGCTTTCTTTCGTGCCGGCCTCGACGCTCAAGGTCGTGACCGCGCTGGTGGCACTCGAGCGTCTCGGTCCGGATTACCGGTTCAAGACCACCTTCGCGATGGATGACGAGGGCTACCTGGTCATCGAGGGCGGTGGCGATCCGTATCTGGTTTCCGAGGAGCTGGCGCTCATCGCCGATCGCCTCGTGCCACGCTCGCCCGCGCGCGGCTTCACGGGGGTCCGCGTCGACGATTCGGCTTTCGCCCGCGGCATCGTCGTGCCCGGTGCTTCGGACACCGCGAATCCCTACGACGCACCGGTGGGTGCGCTTTCGGCGAACTTCAACACGATCTCGGTGCGCCGGCTCAAGAGTGGGCTCGCGAGCGGCGAGGCGCAAACGCCGCTCACGCCCACGGCACGCGAAGTCGCCGCGAGCTGGAATTTCCGGAGCTGGGCGCGGCTCAGCCTGCGCGACACCGACGTCACCGCGCGCTACACGGGCGAGCTGGTGGCCGCGATGTTGCGCGGCCGCGGGGTGACCGTGGGCAGCGCCGTGGAGCGGCTCGCGAAGCGCCCCCTCGGGCTCACCACGCTTTACGTCCACGAACAGAGCCGTCCCCTCGCCGAGGTGCTGCGCGACTGCCTCAAGACCTCGAGCAACTTCATCGCCAACCAGGTCTTCCTGACGCTGGCGCTCGAAACATACGGCGCACCGGCGACGTTCGAGCGTGGCGCGCGCGTGGTGCTCGGGCATCTCGCGGCACGCGGCCTCGCCGACGGCTTCCAGATCGTCGAAGGCTCTGGCCTGTCGCGCGACAACCAAGCGACGGCCGAATCGTTCCTGCGAATCCTGCGCGAGTTCGAGCCCTGGGTCGGGCTGCTGCGCACCCACGAGGGCTCGCCGAGCAAGACCGGCACGCTCTCCGGCACGCGCACGCTGGTCGGCTATTTCGACCACGACAAGCTCGGCCACCTGCACTACGTGATCTTCCTCGACGGCAACCGCAGCGGCGTGCGCTTCGAGCTGGTGCGACTCTTCCGCGAGAATCTCTGACCTTTCGGCGAGACGCGGCGCAACGCCCAGCTCGCCACGCAAACGACCCGCAGGTAGCCAGAGGGGACTCCCATGATTCTTCGCGACAAGGTGGCCGTGGTGACCGGTGGTGCTTCCGGGCTCGGTGAGGCGACGGTCCGGCGTTTCCTGGACGAGGGCGCGCGGGTCGCGATCCTCGACCGCCCGGGCAGCCGCGGGACCGAAGTGGCGGCGAGCGCCCCGGACCGCGCGCTCTTCGTGCCCGCCGACGTGACCAGCGCCGATGCCGTCGCTCAGGCGATCTCCGAGACGGTCACCAAGCTCGGCCCGCTCTCGGTCGCGGTGAGCTGCGCCGGGACCGGCGCCGCGATGCGCACGCTCACCAAGGAAGGCCCGATGCCGCTCGACGTGTTCGAGATGGTGATCCGGGTCAACCTCATCGGCACCTTCAACGTGATCCGGCTAGCGGCCGCCGAGATGGCGAAGAACGCCCCCGACGAAGGCGGCGAACGCGGCGTGCTGATCAACACCGCGTCGATTGCAGCCTTCGACGGCCAGATCGGCCAGGTGGCCTACTCGGCGTCGAAGGGCGGTGTGGTGGGCATGACGCTGCCGATCGCCCGTGACCTCGCTTCGCTGGGAATCCGCTGCGTCACGATCGCCCCAGGCACCTTCGACACACCCATGCTGGCGATGTTGCCGGACGAGGCGCGGGCGGCGCTGGCGGCAGGGATCCCGTTCCCGCGCCGGCTCGGCAATCCGGCGGAGTACGCGGCGCTCGCCGCGCACGTGGTCGCGAATCCCATGCTCAATGGTGAGACCATCCGCCTCGACGGCGCGCTCCGCATGCCTCCGAAATGAGGAATCGAGCGTTGCAGCCGGGCGGCGTTGCCGGCGGCTGATCGCTTTTGCAGACGTCGCCGGACGAGGTCGGGCCATACCGACGCGGCACGGCGGCGCCGGAGCGGCTGCCGCGGAGGAAATCGTGACCGAACTGCGCCGACGAAAGTTCTGGGGCTGGGGCTACGAGGACGCCGACCCGAGCCCCGAAGAGCTGGCCCCGCTGACGGCCCTCGTGGAAGCGCGTTTCGGGGCCCACGATCTGACACAGGTTCCGGCGCCACGGCTGGAGGAGATCGAGCTTCCACCCAGCCGCGTCGCGCCGCCGCCGTCGCTGGCGGCGCGCTTCGACACCTCCCCCCACGAACGGCTCGGGCACACCTACGGCAAGTCCTTTCGCGACGTGGTCCGTGGTCTCCGCCGCGCGTTCTCGAACCCACCCGACGCGGTCGCTCATCCCGCCGACGAAGCGGAGCTCGTGGCGATCCTCGACTGGTGCCACGAGCAGCGGCTCGTGGCGATCCCCTACGGCGGCGGTTCCAGCGTCGTGGGGGGAGTCGAGGCGCCAGCGCGCGACAGCCATCCGGCGGTGGTTTCGATCGATCTCAGCCGCCTCGACCGCGTGCTCGAGATCGACCGCACCTCACGCGCCGCGCGCATTCAAGCCGGCGTGCTCGGACCCGCCCTCGAGGCAGAGCTTCGGCCGCACAGCCTGACGCTGCGTCACTTCCCGCAATCGTTCGAGCTGAGCACGCTCGGCGGCTGGATCGCCACGCGCTCCGGTGGGCACTACGCCACCGTGCTCACCCACATCGACGAGATGGTCGAATGCCTGCGCGTGGTCACGCCCACGGGCGTGGTCGCCACGCGGCGCCTGCCCGCATCGGGTGCGGGGCCGAGCGCCGATCGGCTCTTCATCGGCTCCGAGGGAACGCTCGGCATCGTCACCGAGGCGTGGATGCGCCTCCAGGACCGACCACGCTTTCGCGCTTCCACCGCCGTTTCCTTCCACGACTTCCTCCGCGGTGCCGAGGCCGTGCGAGCGATCTCGCAGTCGGGGCTCTCGCCCACCAACTGCCGCCTCCTCGATCCCATCGAGGCATTCAACTCCGGCACCAGCCTGAGCGGCGACACCATGCTCGTGGTGGGCTTCGAGTCCGCCGATCATCCCCTCGACGCCTGGATGGCGCGCACCCTCGAGCTCTGCGCCGACCACGGCGGCCGCTTCGACGCGAGTAGCGCGCGAACCCGCGTCGAGCGCAACGGAATCGGCGACGAAGCCGTGGGAGCGTGGCGGCGCGCGTTTCTGCGCATGCCGTACGTGCGCGACGCCATGGCGCGGCTGGGCCTGATCGCGGAGACCTTCGAAACAGCCGTCACGTGGGACCGTTTCCCCGAGTTCGATGCCCGCGTGCGCGGCGCCACGCTCGACGCCGCGCGCCGCGTGTGCGGTGCCGCCGAGGTCACCTGCCGATTCACGCACGTGTACCCGGATGGTCCGGCGCCCTACTACACCGTGCTGGCGCCCAGCCGTCTCGATCGCCAGCTCGAGGATTGGCACGAGATCAAGAAGGCGGCTGCCGACGCGATCCTCGCTGCCGGCGGCACCATCACCCACCACCACGCCGTGGGGCGCGATCATCGCCCCTGGTACGACCGCGAACGACCGGACGCGTTCGCCGCGGCACTGGTGGCCGCCAAGCGCTCGCTCGACCCACACGGAATCCTGAACCCCGGCGTGCTCGTCGATCCACGCTGACTCGCTCGCACAAAGCCCGGTGCGAGCCGTATGATCGCCGCGGCTCGGCGGCAGGCGAACGTCCCACATGCACCGACTCGCTGCTTTCGCACCCATCCGCGCACGGCGCCACACCCGCCTGCGAACGCGTCGCGCGGTCCCGGTCGCGATTGCGATGGTGCTCGCGCAGGTGTCCGGCGCGCGCGCTCAAGTCGAGGGATCGGTGGTGAGCACGAGCGGGCTCACGACCGGCCCCACCGCGTGGGGCGAGTTCCGCCTCGATGTGACGCTCGAAACCGCGTTTCGCGATTCGGCGCACGTGCGGTTCCCGATCAATCGCCCGTTTCCGCCGGACTTCCTGCCACCCGGTGAAACCACGATCTCCCTCGAGACACCAGCGGACGGTGCGTCGCTGGAGCTCGTCGACGTCGGCCTCGGCGCCTCGGCAGAGCTGACCCCCGACATCGGCGCCCGCGTGCGTGTGGACGTCGTCGATCGCTACGACCAGAACCCGTCGGCGAACGACGACGTGCTGGTCCGCGAAGCGTGGCTTCGCCTCGGTCGGCTCTCGGCTCCCCTCGAGCCCGTCGACGGCAACACGGCCTACGCGCGGATCGGCCGCGCGCCGCGATTTTCGCGCGCGCCGTGGCGCAGCCTCGAGAGCTGGGGGTTGTGGAGCACGGCCGTGGGCCGCTTCGAGGAAGACCAGATCGAGGTGGGCGGCACGTTCGGTGAGCACGTCTACTGGCGCGGTGCGCTCGCGGACGGCAATCCCCTCTTCTTTCGCGACCCCAACGCCCTCGCCGGCGACAACGGCACCGCGAAGCGCGTCCCAGGCCAGGTGCAGCCGGATTTCCAATCGGGCTTCCCGATCCTCTACGACACGCTGCCCCAGGACGTGAACTTCGACGGCGAGCTCCAATACGGCGGCGGGATCGGAACACGCTGGGTCGATGCGGAGCGCCGCCGCGGCCTCGATGTCCTCGGCTGGTACTTCCAGCGCCGGCTCGCCTCCCGCGCGCCCATCGACGGCAGCTTCTACGGAGGTGATCTCGATCTCCTGAGCGACGCCTCCGACCTCTCGCTCCCGTATCACGGCGCGCGCAAGCTCGAGACCGGCGTGAACGTGCTCGTGCGCTTCGACGGCCTCAAGATGTTCGGGCAGTTCGTGTACCAGGACGTTGCAGACCTGGTGCGCCAGGGCTTCGAGCTCGAGCTCGCCTATCGCGTTCCCCTCGACGGCTGGTTCGCGTCCGGCGATTCGTCGGTGCTGAACTGGGTGCAGCCGGCATTTCGATTCTCCAACCTGGACAATCGCTTCCGTCCGCCGCCCGGCTTCGTGGCGCCGTCGATGGCCTGGGATTGGCGGAAGTACGACGTGGGCGTGCGCGTCGGGATCGTGCGGGGCCTCGACACCACGATCGAATACAGCCGCCACGACGTCGTGCTCTTCAGCGGCAAGCTGCTACACCCCGACGAGCTGCTGGCCACGATCCGTCTCGCGCTCTGAGGGTGAGCGACACCCCCGGACTCCGAGGTCGCCGGCCACTCGCCGCGAGCCGGTTGGCGAGCCGACGCGCGCAGCGAAGCGCGTCAGGGGTGAGACTCAGCGCGGCTCGGGCGCGACGGGCGGGGGCTTCGAAATGCCCCCGACGCCGTCACTCCGCTACGCCCCGCAACTCCTGATGCAGCTCGGCGACACTCGCTGGTCGCTCGCTGGCGTGCTTGGCGAGACACGCTGCAATCAGCTCGTCGAGCGCCACCGGCAGCTCGGGACGGAACGTGCGCACGCGCGGCGCTGGGCGCGAGGTGGCGAATCGGAGTGTCTCCATCGTCGTCGCCCCCTGCAGGGGTTTGCGCGCCGCGAACATCTCGAAGAGCACCACTCCCACCGCGTACACGTCGGCGCGTGCGTCCACCGCCTCACCACGCGCCTGCTCGGGGCTCATGTAGGCCGGAGTGCCGACGATGACGCCGTCAGCGGTGCGATCGTCGGCCTCGACGACCCGCGAGATGCCGAAGTCCATGAGCTTCACGAGGCCATTCGGCAGCACCATCACGTTTTGCGGCTTCACGTCACGGTGGACGATCCCCGCGTCGTGAACGGCCATGAGGCCACGACAGAGCTGCTTGGCGATCTGCACACCCGGTCCCAGCGCCAGCGGGCCGAGGCCATCGAGCATCTCGCGCAGCGTGGTCCCGGGCACGTACTCCATCGTCAAGAAGCGCATGCCGCCCCACTCGCCGAGGTCGTGGGTTCGAACCACGTTGGGGTGGGTGATCTTCCGCGCGAGCCGGATCTCCTGGCGCAAGGTCTCGGACGCGAGCTGGCCACCGGGAAAGGCCTCTGGCAGCAGCACCTTGAGCGCCACGTCGTCGTCGAGCTCGCGGTCGCGGGCTCGGAACACCGAGCCCATGCCGCCCGAGCCGAGGCAGGCGACGATCTCGTAACGCTCCGCGAAGCGCCGACCCACCACCGGCATGCGCGCGTCGAGGAGGCCCGCCCCGGCTCTTTCGCCCGCGGCGGCCTGGGGATCGGCGCGCTGACGCAGCTCCGCCAGCAGCGCTTCGAGTGCCGCCTTCTCGCGCAGCTCGGCGACCATGCCGCGAAAGGCGATGGCCAGCGCACCCACTTCACCGGTGCGATCGGCGGGCAGCTCGACGTCGAGACGGCCGTCGCGGATGGCGCTCGCGCCCGCTGCGAGCTGCTCGATCGGCTTGGCGAGGCCGCGACCGACCACGAACGAGAGCGGCAACGCCAGCACCAGCGCCACGCCTCCGAGCGCCAGCAGGCTGTTGCGGATCTCGCGAAACGCTGCCGTTTCCTCGGCGCGCGAGCGCGACACCACGCACGCCCCCAGCATCTCGCCGGAAGCACTCTCGATCGGCACCGCGGTCACGAGCCGCGACTCTCCCGCCACTTCCAGATCGACGGGACGCGGCGCCTCACCTCGTACCAGCAGCTCGGCACCACGCTTGGGCAGCGCGTCCAGCACGCTCGTGAACTCCGCCGGCCGGAAGCCCTCGGTATGGGCCGAAAGCATCGGACGCGGCGCCTCGCCGCGCTTCGCCACGTCGGCGAGGAACGCGACCTCGCCACCGGTGAGGGCCTGCACCTCGCTCGCACGTGTCGCGTCCAATCCCGACGCCGCGGCGAGCACGCCGCTCAGCACCGCGGAATCACCCTGCCCCGAGAGCACCGGCACCGCCGCGACGATCGCGAGCACGTCCTTCTCGCGGATCGCCGCAGCGACCGGATGACGCGCGGCGAGCGGTTCGGCGACCCACCGCACGCCGGCGAACGACGAGCCCTCGCCGACGCCCGGAGGACGATCGCTGCGCGCCAGCAACGCGCCGGATCGATCGAACAGGAAGACCGTGCGCGCTTGGTGAAGCGCCGCAAGATCGCGCGCCCATTCGGTGCGCGTCTCGGCGTCGGTGGCCACGAACAGCGCCCGCGTACCGGGCTCTTCGGACACCGCGCGCAACCATTGGACGAGCTTTTCCTGGGCGCTGGTGCGATAGACGCCGACGAGCGCCGGCACCTTGGCGAGTGCCGCGCGCAGGGAACGCTCGGCGATCGCGTTGGCGCGCCAGGTCGCGACCGCGATCCACGTCGCCAGCGTGAACAGCACCAGCGCGGCCGACGACACGAAGATCTGGGTGCGAATTCCGGGGCCGCGAGCCGCCAGCTCGCCCGCAGGCGGTAGCGAGCCGGTGAGTCGGCGCGTCACATCGCCCGACGGCGCGCGCAGCGGCGGCAGGCGCGCCGTTTCCGCGTCACCGGCGTGCGAAGCCGGCTCCAGCGCTGCGCGCGGGGGGACCTCAGTACCGCGTGTCGTCGTCATCGGGCGGCGGATACGGCTTGCCGTGTTTGTTGAGGTGGCCGACCTCGCGCCAGCCCGAAGCATCGAGCTCGACGTCGATCCGGGTCGGCACCTCGGCACCGACCTCGACGCGGCCCGACCATCGACCGCCGCGCTCGTGCCACACGACGAGCGTATGCGACCCCGGGGGAACGGGGCTCAGCTCGACCACGCCGTCGTCCGACGCTACGCCGAACACGCGGCTGGGGACCACCACCACGTATGCGAGCATGCGCGGATGGATGTTGCAGTAGATCGGCACCACACCCGGCTTGGTGAAAACCTGACTCTTGAAATCGCCGTTGCGGTACAGGCCGAGATCGAACCCACCCAGCTCCGAGCTCGAGAACACGTTGTGGAAGATCGGGTCGTCGTTGGGGAAGCGCACCGCCCCACCCGCCGGCACCGCCACGACCCTCGGCACGAAGGTCTTCTGGCGCGACGCGATCGCCGGTGCCGCGGCGGTGCTGAGGCTGGTCGCGGGCAGATCCTCGAGCCAGGCCACGGCGCGAGGTGCGCTTGCGGGCTTGCCGTCGGCATCTCGCACCTCGACGTGCACCTGCAACGACCCCTCCGCGGCCTGGGTCGAAGTCGCCGAGATCGCGAGGGATGAACACGCGGCGAACGCGCACGCGACACCTACTCGCCGCCACGAGCCACCACGCGCAACGCCGCGGGGCCGCGCCTGGACAGCCCCTACCCCGGCGTTCATACTGCCGCGCGTCATCGCGCCACGCGAGCGAGCTCGCTCCCGTCGTGCGCGCGTCGACGGGGAATCGCTCATGGCCGCCACACCTTCCACGATGCTGGCGCTCGGCACGCCGGCGCCCGCGTTTTCGCTGCCGGACGCCGTCTCGGGCCGAGTCGTCTCGAGCACCGACTTCACCGGCGCACCCGCGCTGTTGGTCATGTTCATCTGCAACCACTGTCCGTACGTGAAGCACGTGCGAACGGTTTTGGCGTCGCTCGCCCGCGACTATCAGGCCAAGGGCGTGGCGGTGGTGGGCATCAACTCGAACGACTTCGTCGCGTATCCGGACGACGGTCCCGACAAGATGCGCGCGGAAGCGGCCGCTGCCGGCTACACCTTCCCATACCTGGTGGACGAGAGCCAGGAAGTGGCACGCGCCTACCAGGCCGCCTGCACGCCGGACTTCTTCCTCTTCGATCGTGACCAGAAGCTCGTGTACCGCGGCCAGCTCGACGGCAGCCGCCCCGGCAATTCCGTGGCACCGAGTGGCTCCGACCTCCGCGGCGCGCTCGACACGCTGCTCGCGGGGCACCCGGTTCCGGCCGATCAGAAGCCGAGCCTCGGCTGTAACATCAAGTGGAAGACGCGCTGACGAGCGGTAGCCCCAAGGAGCGCGCGATCGCCGACGCGATCGTGGCCTTGGTCGAGCTCATGGCGCGACTCCGCGCCGAGGATGGCTGCCCTTGGGATCGGGCCCAGGACGCCAACACCCTCAAGCCGTACCTGATCGAGGAAGCGCACGAGGCTGCCGAAGCGATCGATTCCGGCGACCCGATCGAGCTGCGCGACGAGCTGGGCGACCTGCTCTTCCAGATCGTGTTCCAGGCACGGCTTCTCGACGAGCGCGGGCTCGGCGATCTGGGGGACGTCGCGCGTGCGATCACCGCCAAGATGGTGCGCCGTCATCCCCACGTGTTCGGTGAGGCGCGTCCCATCGAGACCGCCGGCGAGGTCGCCGATCGCTGGGAAGAGCTGAAAGAAAAGGAGCGCCGTGAATCGGGGCGCTCTCTCCTCGACGGGCTGCCGGTATCGCTGCCTGCCCTCACCGCAGCGAGCCGCATGGGTGAGAAGGCCGCCTCGCTCGGCTTCGCCTGGCCGCACGTGCGCGCAGTGGTGACGAAGCTCGACGAGGAGCTGCAGGAGCTGCTCGAGGTGGTCGAGGGCGGCGACGCGGCGCGCATCCAGGACGAGCTCGGCGACGTTCTGTTCGTGATCGCCAACCTGGGGCGCATGGTGGGCGCTCACCCCGAGGAAGCGCTGCGCTCGGCCAACCGCAAGTTTCGTGGCCGTTTCGGCTACGTCGAAGCACGGCTACGCGAGCAAGGGCGCGCGCTCAGCGAGTCGACGCTCGCCGAGATGGAAGCGTTGTGGGCGGAGGCCAAGACCACCGGTCTCTGACCGCGCGCCGCCCGGACGGCCACCGTGAAGCTGCTCTTTCGATTCACCGCCGTGCTGTTCGCGGCGCTGGTGCTGGTCCTCGCCACCGCCGCCTGGGTCGGCGTGCGCGGCCGCAAGCTCACGTTCGACGTGGACATGCGGCGCGATCATCGCCAGATCGCGCAGATCCTCACCAACGCGATCGAGCGCGCGTGGCAAAGCGGCGGGCAGCCCGAGCTCGAGCGCTTGATTCACGAGACCACCGCCGCGCACGCGCAGGTCTCGGTGCGCTGGCTGCCACGGGCCGACGGCGCGACCGACGCGCCATTTCCCGAGCTTCCGCCTGCAGCGCGTGAGCGTGCGGCGCGCGGTGAGAGCACGTCGCTCCGCATCCCTCACCCCGGCGAAGGCGAGTTCCTCCACACGTTCGTGCCCGTCACGTACGCGGGGCGGGTGGGCGGCGTGATCGAGCTCGCGGAATCGCTCGCCGACGAGCGCGCGTTCGTGCGCGCGAGCGTCAAGAACGCCGTCGGCACCACGGTGGTGGTGGCGCTGGTCACCGCCTCGCTGGCCGCGGCGCTGGGCGGCTTCCTGGTGGGCCGCCCGATCGCGCTCCTGGTCGAGAAGGCGCGACGCGTGGGCTTCGGCGACCTCACCGGTCCGCTCGACCTCCACACGACGGACGAGCTGGCGGAGGTCGCGCGCGAGCTCAACCTCATGTGCGAGCGGCTCGGGGCAGCGCGCGACGCGCTCGCCGCCGAATCCGAGCGGCGGATCGCGGCGCTCGAGCAGCTCCGCCACGCCGACCGTTTGAGCACCGTGGGGAAGCTCGCCGCGGGAGTGGCGCACGAGCTCGGCACGCCGCTCAACGTGGTCTCGGGCCGCGCACGCATGATCGAGACCCGTGCCGGGGACTCAGGCACCCTGGAGGTCGGCGAGCACGCGCGGATCATCGACGAGCAGGTGAAGCGCATGGCGCGGATCATCCGCCAGCTCCTCGACTTCGCGCGCCGCCGCGAGGCGCATCGGGCACCGACTCCTGCAGCGCCGCTGGCGCAGCGCGTGGCGACGATGCTGGCGCCCATGGCGCGGCGCGCAGGAGTCGAGATCAGCGTCGAACCCCCTGCGGACGGCAACGAGCTGATCACGAACGTCGACGCGTCGCAGATCGAGCAAGTGCTCACCAACGTGATCGTGAACGGCATCCAGGCGACGCCGCGCGGCGGTCCGCTCACGGTCCGGCTCCGGCGCGCCGACGCCACCCCGCCCACGGCCAGCGGCAAGGTGGGCTCGCGCTGGATCCGCATCGACGTCGAGGACCGTGGTCAGGGGATCACCGCCGAGGCGCTACCCCACGTGTTCGAGCCCTTCTTCACCACCAAGGAGGTCGGCGAGGGAACCGGCCTCGGGCTCTCGGTGTCGTACGGAATCGTGAACGAGCACGGCGGCTGGATCGACGTCGTGAGCGAGGTCGGCCGTGGCACCGTCGTATCCATCTACTTGCCGGAGGCCGAGCCCCGATGAGCGACCGAATCCTGGTGGTGGAAGACGACCTCGCCATGTGCCGGCTGCTGGCGGATCAGCTCGGCGCGGAAGGCTTCGCCGTCGAGTATCGGACTTCGGGCGCGGAAGGGTTGCGCTACGCCACCGAGCACGACGTGGAAGCGGTGATCGCAGATCTCAACATGCCGGGCCTCGACGGTATCGAGCTCACCAAGCACGTGCTGAGCGCGCGCCCCGATCTGCCCGTGATCCTGGTGACCGCGTTCGGCAGCGTGGACAACGCGGTGGCGGCGATCCGCGCCGGGGCCTACGACTTCATCACCAAGCCCATCGAGCTCGAGGTGTTGCTGATCGCCGTGCGCCGCGCCGTGCAGCGTCGCCAGCTCGCACGCGAGGTGCGCTTGCTGCGCGAAGCGCTCGCGGAGTCGGCGCAATTCGAGGAGATCCTGGGCGAGAGCGCACCCATGCGCGAGCTCTTCGAGTTGCTCGCGCGCATCGCCGGCTCGGATGCCTCGGTGCTGATCGCGGGCGAGAGCGGCGTCGGCAAGGAGCTCGTGGCGAAGGCGCTCCACCGCCGTGGGCGCCGGTCGGACGGCCCGTTCGTCGCGGTCAACTGCGCCGCGGTGCCCGAGACGCTGCTCGAGAGCGAGCTCTTCGGTCACGCGCGCGGGGCCTTCACCGATGCACGATCGGAGCGTACGGGGCTCTTCGTGCGTGCCCACGGCGGCACGCTGTTCCTCGACGAGATCGGTGATCTGCCATTGCCCCTCCAGCCCAAGCTCTTGCGCGCCCTCGAAGAGCGCGTGGTGCGGCCGCTGGGCGGAACGGGGGAAGTGCCCTTCGACGTGGCATTGGTGTGTGCAACCAACGCCGACCTCGAGACCGCGGTGGAAGAAGGCCGTTTTCGCGAAGACCTGTTCTTCCGCATCAACGTCATCCAGGTGGACGTGCCGCCGCTCAGGGCGAGGGGCAACGACGTGCTGCTCTTGGCGCAGCACTACCTCCAGCAATTCGCGACGCGGGCCGCGAAGAACGTGCGCTCGCCATCGCCAGCGGTGGCGGCGCGGCTTCTGGCCTATCCGTGGCCGGGCAACGTGCGCGAGCTCAGGAATTGCATCGAGCGCTGCGTGGCGCTGGCGCGCGGGCCGGAGCTCGCCGTCGAGGATTTGCCGCGGCGCATCCGGGAGTTCGCCGCTGCGCCGGTGTTGGTGGGCGGCGACGACCCGTCGGAGCTGGTGCCGCTCGAGCAGATCGAACGGCAGTACATCTTGCGGGTGCTGGAGTCCGCGGGCGGCAACAAGCGCCTCGCCGCGCGCATTCTGGGGCTCGACCGCAAGACGCTCTACCGCAAGCTCGAGCGTTACGGAGCGCCGGCGAGCGCGGAGCCCGCTGACGCTGCGGTCGACGCCTGACCCGCGTTGTGGCGTTTCGCCCCCATGGGAGCCAGCGGGGCCGCGATTCGGGCCCCAGCGACGCCACGCTGCCGCACGATGCGAATCGATCGTCGGGCGAGTGCCGCGAGTTCCCTCGCAATTCGCGAGGGGTGCTCGCCGTCGCGCGTGCTTGGTACGCGATCTGCTTTGGCCGGAGTCGAAGGGCCGCGCGAACGGTGGCCCTCGCCGGGAGCGCACATGCTCGGATCGCCACACGGACCGAACTCGATCGACACCTCGGCCACCGCCGTTGGCGATCTCAGGCGACCACGCATCCTCGTGGCGGAAGACGATCGCGAGATGCGCCGTCTGCTCGTCGAGGCGTTGCGCGAGGACGGCTATGCGGTGGACGAAGCACCCGACGGGGTCGAGCTGCTCGCGCACATCGGCTCGTCCGTCCTCTTCGGCACCTTCGGCTCGGTGCGCCAGCCGCCGGACCTGATCGTCACCGACGTCCGCATGCCCGGCCTCACCGGGCTCACGGTGTTGGCGGCGCTTCGCGAGTCGGGCGAGAGCGTGCCTGTCATCGTCATCACCGCCTTCGGTGACGAGGAGACCCACCGCTTCGCGCACCAGCACGGCGCGGTCGCGATCTTCGACAAACCGTTCGATCTGGTGGACCTTCGCACGGCGATCGCCGCCGTGTTGCAGCCCGAACACCGCGACGCGCCGAACCCGAGCGGCTGAGGCGATCGGCGGCGGCCCGCGCACACCGCCAGGGTGGATCGGTACGCGGCGACCCCGGCTCGACGCGCGGCAGGGCCTGCGCGCACCGCCACGGCTGATTGGCGCTCTGCGTCATCGCGTGCTAATGCTTGGGGATTTCACGCTTCTCACCCGATCCCTTCGGAGGTTCCGCATGTCTCTG
>CAYUSL010000026.1:0-26877 GCA_964447125.1 uncultured bacterium
CGCGTCGACGAGCAGCGCTCGTCGCCTTGGGGGTGGGGCCCCGCGAAAGTCGCGCGTTTCGCGGGGCGGGGGTCTGGAACAGACCCCCGAGGAAAGATTCACCGGCGCGAAGAGCTCGCCCTCGCGAGCTCTTGCGCCGCCGGTCGCGCTCTTCGGCGGCAGCTTCAATCCGCCCCATCTCGGCCACCTCGGCGTGTGCCAGCACGTGCTGCGCGTCCATCCGGGAGAGCTCTGGCTCATGCCCGCTTTCGCACACCCGTTCGGCAAGGCGCTCGCTCCCTTCGCCGATCGCGTGGCGATGTGCGAGCGCCTACTCGCCGATCTCGACGATCCCGCGCACCGCACGCGCGTGGTCACGTACGAGCAGGACGTGCCGGGGCGCACCGGTCGCACCATCGACACCCTGCAATTCCTGCATGGGCTCTTTCCCGAGCGCACGTTTCGCGTGGTGCTGGGTGCTGATCTCTACGAGGAACGCACCCACTGGAAGGACTTCCACGAGGTCGAGCGTCTCGCGCCTCCGCTCTGGATCCCACGGCGCGGCTTCGATGCGGCCAATCGCGAGCTCAGGCTGACGCCGTTCCTCGACGACGTGCGCAGCGTCGACATCCGCGCGAGGCTTCGCGCACACCAGCCACTCGACGGTCTCGTGACCGCGGGAGTGGCGAGCTACATTGCCGCGCGCGGTCTGTTCCGCGACGAAGCGCCGAACGGAGGTACGTGACGATGAAGGTCTTGGTGACCGGTGGTACGGGATTCATCGGCTCGCACGTGGTGCGGCTCTTGCTCGACGAGGGCCACGACGTGCGCGCGCTGGTGGAGCCCGGCGCCAAGACCGCCAACATCGACGTGTTGGACGTCGAGCGCGTCGAGGGAGATCTGCGCGACGCCGACGTGGTGAAGAAGGCGCTCAAGGGCTGCCGCGAGCTCTTTCACCTCGCCGCGATCTATCAGCTCTGGCTCAAGCGCCCGGCGCTCATGTACGAGGTGAACGTGGAGGGCACGCGCACCTTGCTGGGCGCGGCGCTCGCTTCGAAGAGCCTCGAAAAGGTCGTTCACACCAGCTCGATCGCCGCCGTCGGCAAGCGTCCCGGACGCGAGCCCGCCGACGAAGCCACGCTCTTCAATCTCTGGGATCGTGCCAACGATTACATCCTGAGCAAGTACATCTCCGAGCTGGAAGTCCTGGATTTCATCCGCCGCGGCTTGCCGGCGGTGATCGTGAATCCAGCGTTTCCGTTCGGCTCCGGCGACATCGCCCCCACGCCCACGGGCGAGATCATCCTCAACACCGTGAAGCGCGTCGTGCCGGGATACATGGAAGGCGGTTTCAATGCAGTGGACGTCGAGGACGTGGCGCGCGGGCACCTGTTGGCGAGCGCCAAGGGGCACATCGGTGAGCGCTACATCCTCGCCGGCCACAACGTCACGTACCGCGAGTTCGCGAAGCTGGTGGCCGAGGTGGCGGGGATCTGGATTCCCGACGTGAAGATTCCCACGGCGGCGATCCGCGCGATGGTGTCCACGTCGGAGCGCGTTTCCAAGGTCACCGGGCGCAAGCCACTCGGTACGCTCAAAGCCTTCGAATACGCGAACCAGTACGTCTACTTCGACAACTCGAAGGCGCGGCGCGATCTCGGCCTCGAGGTGACGCCGCTACGCACCGCCGTCGAGAAGGCCATCGATTGGTTCCGTTCGCGCGGGATGGTGTGATCGAATCGCGCAGCGCCCACACTCCGAGGAGACACGCCCATGGCGATCCGCGACACGTTGCTGCTCACGCGCTCCGAGGTGCGGCAGCTCCTCG
Organism: uncultured bacterium; assembly: GCA_964447125.1. GTDB lineage: Bacteria > JADJOY01 > JADJOY01 > JADJOY01 > JADJOY01 > JADJOY01. The sequence continues at coordinate 1,808 of CAYUSL010000026.1, forward strand.
ACATGGAGATGGCGCTCGCCGCCGTCGACGCGGCTTTCCTCGCCCACGGCCGCGGCGAGGCGCGCATGCCCTCCAAGATCTACCTCGACCTGCCCGAGTACCAGGGCGACTTCCGCGCCATGCCCGCGTACATCCCCGGGCTCAAATCGGCGGGAATGAAGTGGGTGTCGTCGTACACGGCGAATCCGTCGAAGGGGCTGCCTGCGGTGATCGCGGTGTTCATCCTCAGCGATCCCGAGACCGCCGAGCCGCTCGCGATCATGGACGCGACCTTGATCACCCTGATGCGCACGGGTGCAGCAGGAGGCATCGCGGCAAAGCACCTGGCGCGCACGGACGCGAGCATCGCGGCCCTCGTCGGCGCTGGCGCCCAGAGCCACACTCAAGTCGACGCGCTGCTACGCGTACGCCCGATCCGAACGGTGCGCGTCTACGACCCTCATGCCGCCTCGATCCCGGCGCTGGTGAACGAGTTCGCGGGGCGCGGCGTGACCTTCGAGACCGCTGCCAGCGTCGAGCACGCCGTGCGCGGCGCGCACGTGATCATCACCACCACCCCTTCGCACGCGCCGGTCGTCGAGCGCGCGTGGGTGTCGGAGGGAGCTCACATCAGCGCCATCGGCGCCGATGCGCCGGGCAAGCAAGAGCTCGAATCGGCGATCCTCGGCGCGGCACGCGTGTTCGTGGACGACCTCGAGCAGGCCAGCCACAGCGGTGAGATCAACGTACCGCTCACGAGCGGTGCCTTCCGGAGCGAGCAGATCGCCGGCACCCTCGGACAGGTGCTGGCGGGCAAGATTCCGGGCCGCACCTCCGAGCGCGACATCACGGTCTTCGATTCGACGGGGCTCGCACTTCAAGACGTGGCCACCGCGCGTGCCGTTTACGATCGCGCAGTGCGCGAGAAGGTCGGTACGACGATCCCCTTCGAACGCTGAGATCACACCTCACAACGGCCGATACCATGAAGTGGCGCGGCGGACGACGCAGCACCCACGTCGAAGACAGACGTGACGAGCTCGCACCCGCGGGCGGCTTCGGTGCACCACCGCTCCGCGCATTCGGTGTGCGCGGCTCGCTCGGCGCGCTGGTGCTGCTGGTAGTGCTCGCCTATCTGGGCGTGATCAATCCCGAGGACCTGCTGCAGGGCACGATCACGAGCGCGCCTTCCTCACCTGCCGCCCCAGGGGCGAACGGCTCCCCGGACGCCGATGCCGATTCGCCCGACGCGCAAGCCCCAGCCAACGAAGACGAGATGCGCGACTTCGTGTCGGTGGTGCTCGGTGACACCGAGGACACCTGGCACGATCTCTTCCAGCAACTCGGGCGCGAGTACGAAGAGCCGGTGCTGGTGCTCTTCTCCCGGGCCGTGGATTCGGCGTGCGGTTTCGAGCGCGCCGCGGTTGGGCCCTTCTACTGCCCTGCCGACCAGAAGGTGTACATCGATCTCGCGTTCTACGACGACCTGCGCAGCCGCTTCCGCGCGCCCGGCGACTTCGCACAGGCCTACGTCATCGCCCACGAAGTGGGGCACCACGTGCAGAACCTGCTCGGCCTCTCTCAGCGCATCGCCGCCCTACAGCGCGACGCCAGCGCCGAGGACGCCAATCGGCTATCGGTGCGTCTCGAGCTTCAGGCGGATTGCTTCGCCGGCGTGTGGGCGCATCATGCGCAACGCGCCCGCGGCATCCTCGAAGCGGGTGACGTCGAGGAGGGCCTGCGTGCTGCCAGCGCCATCGGCGACGACCGCCTGCAGATGCGCGCTCGCGGTTACGTGACCCCCGAATCGTTCACCCACGGTACGTCGGCTCAGCGGGTTCACTGGTTCGAACGTGGGCTCGACAAGGGCGAGATCGCCGGCTGCGACTCCCTCGACCAGAGCCAGCCGCTGGGGTGACGCGGCGAGGCGGCGTGTGGTTTCGGGGCGTCCCACCGCTCGCCGCCGCGGCGTTCACAGCAGCGCGTCGACGTTCTCGGGAGGTCGTCCGAGAACGGCTTTCTTTTCGTCCTTGATGACGACCGGGCGCTCGATGAGGATCGGGTTGGCGGCCATGGCCTCGATCAGAGCGGCCTTGGCCGTGACCTTGGCGAGGCCGAGCTCTTTGTAGACCGGCTCGCCTGTGCGCATCAGCGCGCGCGGATCGTCGAAGCCGAGTAGCCCGAGCACGGCCTGGATGCGCGCCTTGGTGGGCGGATTCTTGAGGTACTCGATCACGGTGGGCGTCACGCCAGCGCGGGTGAGGCGCTCCAGGGTGGTGCGAGACTTGCCGCAGCGTGGGTTGTGCCAGATTTCGTATGCTGCCACGTGGTTCTCCGTCTTCTCCGCAGTGGATCGGGCGGCGAGTATACCGAGCGCCCTCACGGCGGATTCGCGTTCCCCGCAACCATGAACGAGCTCTGTCTACTTTCGGCCAGCGAGCTTTCGCGCCTGATCCGCGCGCGTGAGCTCTCGCCACTCGAGGTGATGGACGCACACCTCGATCGCGCACTGGAGGTGAACGGTCGTCTCAACGCGATCGTGAACCCGCTCTTCGACCGCGCCCGCGATGCGGCACGCCGCGCCAACGAGACGCTGGTGCGCGTGGCCGCGGACGAGCTGCCGCCGCTCTTCGGTGTGCCGTGCAGCGTGAAGGAGACGTTCGCGTGTCAGGGGCTGCCGTGGACGGCGGGCATCCACGCACGGCGGCATCGCATCGCCGATCGGCACGCGACCGTCGTGGCGCGCATGCTCGCCGCCGGCGCGATCCCCATCGGCACCACCAACGTCCCCGAGGCCGCGATGTGGATGGAATCGGTGAATCCCATCCACGGTCGCACCTCGAACCCGCACGACACGCGCCGCACTCCGGGTGGATCGAGCGGCGGCGAGGGCGCCATCATCGGTGCCGGCGCCTCCCCCATCGGTCTCGGCAGCGACATCGGCGGCTCTATCCGCATGCCGGCGCATTTCTGCGGCGTCGCCGGACACAAGCCGAGCGCCGGGCGCGTGCCCGGCACGGGGCATTTCCCGGCAGCGCACGGCCAAGTGCGGCGCTACGCGGTGTGCGGGCCGCTGGCGCGCAGCGTCGAGGACCTCGAGCTGGCGATGGAGATCCTGAGCGGCCCGGACGGCGAGGACGACGCAGCCGACGCCCCACCGTTTCGGCGGCTCCCCACACCGGAGCGCGGCGCGCGGCGCGTGTTCTGGTACGAGCACGGCCAATTCCCGTCGACCGCGAGCATGGCGGCCGCCGTGCGACGAGCCGTGAGCGCCTTCACCGATCGCGGGCTCACCGCCGAGCCGTGGCGGCCCACCCTCCTCGACCGCGGTGTGGACATCTGGTTCGGCGCGGTGCGCTCGGGGTCCGCCGAATCCTTCGGTCACGTCCTCGGCGACGGCGCACCCATCCCGCTGTGGCGCGAGCTCGTTCGCTTGCCCTTCGGCCGCTCCCACCACACCTGGCCCGCGCTCGCCACAGCCTTGGGTGAGGTGCTGAGCGGCGGCCGGGTGTCCGAGAAGATCCGCGACGCCGGCGAGCTACGCCACGCGTTGCGCGACGAGATCGAAACGCGCCTCGGTGAGGACGGCGTCTTGGTGTGTCCGGCGTTCCCGCGCGTGGCACCACGTCATCGCGCGCCGCTCTTGCGACCGCTCGAATGGATCTCCACCGGCGTGTTCAACGTGCTCGAGCTACCCGTCACGTGCATTCCCGCTGGACGTGACGAGCACGATCTGCCCACAGGCGTGCAGATCGTGGGACCACGCCTTCGAGACGACCTCACGCTCGCTGCGGCGCGCATCGTGCAAGATGCGCTCGGCGGCTGGCGGCCTGGTCGTGGCTTGCACGCCGTGTGAGCGCCGTGTCCGATTTCGAGCTCGTGCAAATGCCCCAGCCGGGGCGGGGCCGCCTGCTCTACGCCGGCGAGATTCTCCACGTGGGCGTCCGCGCCCTCGGTGCCGGCGATGCGCCCATCGAGCTGCCTCCGGGCGCACGTGCCTTCGTGCGCACCGATCTGAACTCGGCACCCGAGAAGCGCCGCCACGTGATCGAGCGCGTGGAGCGCGGTGTGCCCCGCATCGTGCGCGGCTGGCGCGACATCGAGCTGACGCGAAGCGCGCCCGATACCTTCGCATCCGAGCTGATCGCGCATCGCCCGGGCTACTACGAGCTCAAGTGCTACCTCGTGATCGACGGCGTCGAGCACTGGGTGGGAGGCCTCAACAGTTACGCCTCGGTGCACGGCCTCAAGTGGCGCGGAGCGAACACGATCTACACGGCGTTCCCGCGCCAGTTCGGTCCCACCAAGAAGCTTCGCGAAGCACGCGAGCTCCTCGAAAACGACCAAGTGCTGGCGCTCGAGCGCCAGGGATTCACGGTCATCCCACCGAGCGGCACGCTCACGGACCTCGCTCGCGAGCTGCCGTTCCTCTTCCACGAGCTGGGCGTGCGAATCCTGCACCTCCTACCCGTGCAGGAGACGCCCACCGTCTACGCGCGCATGGGCCGTTACGGCAGCCCCTATGCCGCCACCGACCTCACCAGCGTCGGCCACGCGTACCTCGAGTTCCGCGTCGATCGCACTCCCGCCGAGCAGTTCCAGGAGCTCTGTGCCCGCGTCCACGCCCTCGGCGGCGAAGTCATGCTCGACATCGCCGCGAATCATCTCGGCTGGGCGACCGAGCTGCTCAACGCGCATCCCGAGTGGTTCGTGCGCCACGCGGACGGGCGCTTCCACTCACCGGGCGCTTGGGGTGTGACCTGGGCGGACCTGGTCGAGCTCGACGATCGCAACCCGTCGCTGTGGCGCCATCTCGCGGAGAGCTTGCTCACGTGGTGCGCGCGCGGCGTCGACGCCTTCCGGTGCGACGCCGGCTACATGCTGCCCGCCGAGCTCTGGGAGTACGTGACGGCGCGAGTCCACGAAGTATTCCCCAGCACCCTCTTCCTCCTCGAAGGGCTGGGAGGTCCGTGGGATGCCACCGAATCCATCCTCAAGATGGGCGGCATGCAATGGGCGTACTCGGAGATCTTCCAGCAGCACGGCGACGAGATGCTGCACGGCTACCTGCGCCATCTCGACCACACCGGTGCCGAGCTGGGCATTCTCGCGAACTACGCCGAGACCCACGACAATCCGCGCCTCGCAGCAGGTGGCGAATCGTACGCCCGCATGCGAGTGGCACTGGCCGCGCTCACTTCCCAGGCGGGGGCGTTCGGCTTCACCAATGGTGTCGAGTGGCTCGCCACCGAGCGCGTGAACGTGCACGGCTCCTCGGGCCTCAACTGGGGGGCCACTCCCAATCTCGTTGGGTGGCTCCGCCAACTGAGCGACCTCACCCGTCAACATCCCGTCTTCTGGGGGACGTCACGGATCCTCCCGATCGAGGGGATGGAGTCGGGAATTCTGGCGTTCTTCCGACAACGCGACCGCGAAAAAGTCTTGATCCTCATCAATCTCGACGGTCGAACCCACCGAAATAGCATCCGTTTTCCTGCAAATGTCGCGATTCCCGGCGGGCATCGAACCTGCATTCTGACCCGCCGTATGCTCGACCCATCGACGACTTTTTCACTGAACCCGTTCGAGGTCGTTTGTCTCGACCTGGAACGCACCCAGCCTCTCGAATCCGGCGAAGCCGTCGCGCGCGCGCGGCAGCACGACGAGGAAGAGCGCCGCCTGCGCTGGATCCTCGGTGAGCTGTGGGGTGAGCGTGTCGAGCTGAGCGGCTTCGAGCTGCTCACCGATGCCGTTCGCCGGGACGGGCTGCGCGGGCTGCTCGCCGCAGTCTCGCTCGGCGTGCCCAGCGACTGCTCCGAGCTGGCGCGGCGCGTTCTCGAAGCGTCCGACGGTGACCGATTCCTGGGTGTCAGCCATTGGACGGCGGCGCGCGCCGATCGCTTCCACGTTCTCGGCGCGAACCAGTTCCTCTACATCGAGGAGGACGTGCCGTTTCGCGTGCGGCTGCGCTTCGCCGACAGCTCGGCCGAGCTCGAGACCTTCCGCGACTTCGGCGATCGACGCTACGTCGCATTCGCGCTGGTGCCGGAAGGTGAATTCCGGATCGAGCACAGCCGCCTCGACCGTCCCGCCGCCGCCGGCGCAACCGACGGCGATGAGCCCAAGTGGATCGCCACCCAGGGTCACGCGCTCAGCTTGCGCGCCGAGCCGAGTGCCGTGCGGCTGCGATTCGAGCGCGAAGCCATCGATCCCTCCCACCGCTTCCTGCTCACCAACGCGCGAGGCTCGTACACCCTCCTACCACTCGCGCCGCGCACCATCTGGTCGAAGTACGACGCGCTGCTCGCCGCCAACCTGCATCCGAGCGGCCCCGACGAGCGCGTGGTGGTCGCGAAGCGGCTGCGCGCGTGGGTGGCGACGCCGATGGTCTCGTATCCGCTCGATCGTGAATACCTGACCGAGTTCCAGCGTTGGCCGACGCCCACCTGGAGCTACCGATTCGAGCTGCCCGACGGCACGGTGCACGTCGAGGAGCGCGTGACGCTCGACGCCGACCAGAACGTGGTCACCGTCGAGCTGCGCTGGGAGTCGGAACGAAGCGACACGCTCGCGCTCATCGTGCGCCCGGACCTCGAGTTCCGCGGCCACCATGGCGAAACCAAGGCCCACGGCATCGACCAAGCGGCATTCGCGGCGGGTTATCGAGCGCTCGCGGCCACCGAGGGATGCGGCTTCCGGCGCGATCTGGGCCACGGGCTCGAGCTCTGCGCGGTGGCGAGCGCGGGCGTGTTTCACGTCGAGGACGAGTGGATCTACAACGTCCAACATCCCTTCGAGGCAACGCGTGGCCAGGAAGCCGCCGGCGACACCCTGAGCCCTGGCTACTTCCGAGTCGCGCTCACGCCGGGACGCGGCGCGACCAGCCTGGCGCTCTCCGTCGCCGAGGTGTCGATCGGACGCTACCGAACCACTCCCGCGCCAGTGCCAGCCGCCACCCACCGCGACGCGTGCCCGGAAGAGCTGGGCGACGTGCTGCGCGCCGCGGCGGGCCAGTTCCTGGCGAAACGCAGCGGCCGGCACACCGTGATGGCCGGCTACCCGTGGTTCCTCGATTGGAGCCGTGACGCGCTGATCGCCGCACGCGGTTACCTGGCAATCGGCCGTGTGGACGAGGCCTGCGAGGTGGCGCTGACGTTCGCCGCACGCGAGCGCGAGGGCACGCTACCCAACTCTCTGGTCGGCGACGGCGACGCCAATCGCGACACCTCCGACGGCCCACTCTGGCTCACGCGGGTGATCGAGGAGCTCGCACAGACGATCGGCTGGCCGGCGCTCGCCGCGCGCGCGTCTCTGGCGGGCGTCGAGCTGAAGAACGTGCTGGCGTCGATCTGCGACCACTACTTGCACGGCACGTCCAACGGGATCCGCTGCGATGCCGCGAGCGGGCTGGTGTGGTCACCCGCCCATTTCTCGTGGATGGATACCAATCATCCCGCGGCCACGCCCCGCGAGGGCTACCCGATCGAGATCCAGGCACTGTGGGTCCGCGCCCTCGAGCTCGCGGCTCGCATCCTGGACCGGCCCGCGCTCGGTGAGCTCGCGGCCCGGGCGCGCACGTCGATCCGCGAGCGGTTCTGGATCGACGATCTGGGCTGGTTCGCCGACTGCCTCACCGCACATGCCGGCACTCCTGCGGCAAACGGCGTGCGCGACGAATCGCTACGGCCCAATCAGTTGTGGCTGGTGGCACTCGGCTTGGCGCAGCCCGAGCACGCGCAGCGCGCCGTGATCGCGACCCACCGCGAGCTGGTGGTACCGGGCGGATTGCGCTCGGTCGCCAACGTGCGACTGCGCTCGTGGCCGTGGCTCCCCGACACCGTTCCACCGCCCGGGCTCGACGTCCTGCACCCCTACCGCGGCCAGTACGTCGGCGACGAAGACGCCTCGCGCAAGCTCGCGTATCACAACGGTACGGCGTGGACGCATCTCTTGCCGCTGTGGTGCGAGGCGTTGCTCACGGCGTTCCCGGACGAACCCCGCGCCGTGCACCTGGCACACGCCACGATGCGCACCATCGAGAACGAGCTCCAGCGCGGCTGTGTCGGCCAGATCTCCGAGATCGAAGACGGCGACTATCCACACACCCCGCGCGGCACCTGTGCCCAGGCGTGGTCAGTCACCGAGTTCCTGCGCGTCCTCGCCAAGCTCGACGGCGACTGACGCCCCGCAGATCGAAGCGCCGCGCGATCACCCCGGCGCTTTCAGATCGCGCTTGGGGCTGAGGAGTGAGCCGGCCCACAAGAAGAGGCGCGACGGCAGAAGGCGCAGCACGTAGGTGATGGCGGCCATCGGCCACGGGAAGCGGATCACCGGCCTACCGTGCGCGATGCCGCGAAGAATGATGGCGGCAGCGCGATCGGTCGGCACCATGAATGGCATGGGGAATCGATTGCGGTCGGTCATCGGGCTCTTCACGAAGCCCGGCTCGATCGTGATGAGGCGCACGCCCGTCGGCCAAGCATCGATGCGCAGCGACTCGATCACTGCGGAGAGCGCCGCCTTGCTCGCCGAGTAGGCACCCGTCTGCGTCATCGCTCGATCGCGTGCCAGAGACGAAGTCACGGCCACGGTGCCGCGCCCGCGCGCGAGCATGCCGGCGAGCAGCGGCTCCACGAAATGGAGCACACCGAAGAGATTGGTCTCGAAGATGCGCCGCACCCACTCGACGGTGAACTCTTCGAGCTTCCGTGACTCACCGATGCCGGCGTTGAGGATGGCGAGGTCGAGCGGGCCGAGCTCGCGCTCGAGCCGCACGAGCGCATCCCGCACGGCGGCAGGATCGGCGACGTCGCACGTCAGCACGAGCACCTCGGAGCCGCCGCTGCGCAGCTCGGCCGCCAACGCATCGAGCAGCTCGCGACGGCGCGCGAGGATGGCGACGCGCGCGCCCTGACGGGCGAGCTGGCGAGCCAGCTCGGCGCCGATGCCGCTCGAAGCACCGGTGACGAGCGCGACTTGGCCCCGAAACGGCGGACTCTCGGAGCTCATCGGCGTCTCGAAAGCAGGACGATTCGCCCACGGTCGTGCGACCGATGCCGACGAGCGTTCCCGGTCGAGACGCCGGTGTGCACGTCCATCATCGTTCCTCGTAACCCCATTCGAGCCAGAGCGCCGCCAAGCTCGCAAGCACCATCGCCGCGAACGTCGCGGCGGTCACCACGCTCGCCGCGAACATGAGATAGCCAAAATGCGGCGAGAGGTACCGCGTGCCGAACATGGAGCCCATGGAGAGCGGAATCGCGATCCACGGTTCAACCAGCAGCGCTGCTTTGAATCGCGGCGGCGTGGGCGTGAACGCGAAGATCGTGCCTAGCGCCAGGAAGATGAACGAGAACGTGATGGTGTGATTGTGGGTGGTCTCGAGCAGCTCGCCTAGGCTCTTGGGATAGTGGGTCTCGCTCTCGGCTGCACCGTAGCGATTCTGGATGCCGCTCACTTTCATGCCGGTTTTCTCCCACACGTGCGTCAGCCCGAGTGCGTAGCCCAACGAGAGCGTGAGCAGGAATCCCGTCAGGAAGAGCCGCAACGGGCGCGGCAGCGCGCGCAACCGGATGTCCGGCCAGCGCGGCGCGAGCGCGGAGCTGGACGCCGGCGTCATGGAGGTGCTCCCGCTGCCGGCGCCGGCGGAGTCACGGCGTCCAGCGCCTGCAGCAGCAACAGCGTCCGTTTGACACCTTTGGAGATCGCACGCGCCGAGAGCGTGGCACCGGAGATCGACGTGATGTCCTTGCCCACACGCACCGAATCGGCAGTGGTTTTGCCTTCGTATTGATCCAGAAAGCCGCGAGCGCGTACCTCGCCGCCGTGCGACTCGCGATAGACGAGCAACTCCACGCGCACGACCTCCCCCTTCGCATCGACGGCAACCAGATACGTGATCGGGCGGTACTTGCCGACGTCGTCGTTGAGCACCGCGCGCCCCACGAGGCGCTCGCTTCCGCCGTCGCTGGCGAACGCGCGGTGCACTTCGATGGTGGCGGCGGAGAAGGGCTCACCCAAACGCTCGCTCAACGACGCCCGAACCGCGTCCGGCACGGCGACGCTCGTCACATCGAAGCGACTCGCTGCAGGAAACGCCAGTTTCATCGCCTCGTCGGCGCTGAGATAGACGGTGACGTCGTCGGCTGCGCGTGCCGAGGGACCGACGATGCCCAACGTCACGACGCAACCGAGCAACCACGCGTGTCGGCGCGATAGCGGCCGGCACGACAGCGTGAGCGATCGGCGCACCACTCGCCGCTCAGCCACGAATCTGCTGAGCCAGGTACGCCTTCTCACCCAAGCTCTCGATCAACTCGAGCTGGGTCTCGAGCCACTCGGCGTGACCTTCCTCGGCCTCGAGGATCGATTCGAGGAGCGCAGCGCTGGTGTGATCGTGAGCAGCGCGGCAGGTGTCGATACCGGCGCGCAGTCGCGGTGTGGCTTCGTGCTCGAGGGCCAGATCCGAACGGAGCTGCTCGACCACGGTCTCGCCGATGCGCACTCGACCGATCCGCTGCACGTTCGGCAGTCCCTTCAAGCTCAAGATCCGATCGATGAGCGCATCCGCGTGGCGCATCTCGTCGATGGACTCCGCGCGCACCTTCGCGGCGAGCGCGGCGAATCCCCAGTGGGCACACATCTTGGCGTGGAGAAAATACTGATTCGTCGCAGTGAGCTCGCCGGTGAGGACGTCGTTGAGGACGTCGATGACGGACGCGGCGGGTTCCGGTGCGCTCTTTTTGCTCATGGCCGGCTCCTCTTGGGTTCGATTGGCGGTGGTGCGCCCGTCGTTCGAGACAGGCTCGTGCGATCGCGTCCGGCCGAGCCCGAGCTGCTGGACGCATGCACCGGTTCCACGTCAGCCAACAACTCCAACAGATCGAGCGCGCACGAGCCGCAGTCCCGGCCCGCGCCACAGCGCGCAGCCAGATCGCGCAACGATCTCGCGCCGCGTGCGATCTCGGTGCGGATGTGCTGCTCCGTCAGGTTGTGGCACGAACAGACGATCACATCGGTCTCCCAGCCCGCGGCGGGCGTACACGTCAGAAAGCGTATCCCAGACCGACGTTCAACCGATCGGGGCGCTCACCCTCGTCGTCGTCGCGATTCTCGTAGTCGAGCTTCGCCACCACTTGCGGGATCGGGAACCACGCGAGCCCGACGCCGTGGATCGTCCACTCCGAAGCCAGGTCGCGCGCGAATCCGCTCGGGATCTCCGATTGCAGATCGAGCCACGAGTAGCGGTAGTAGAGCATGAGGCGCTGCTCGGTATCGTTTACGAGGCGCAACAGGTCGTACGCGGCTTCCACGTAGAAGCCTTGCTGACGCGACCCGATCGCGCTGCCCAGTAGCTCGCTCAGCTCGGCCGTGTGATCGATCAAGACCACGCCATACTCGGCGCGCAGGTCGAAGCCGGCACGCGTGAAACGGGCGTCGGCCTCGAGCACGGTCACGCGAGTGTCGGGGAGCGCCACGATCTCCTCTGCCTCCTCGCCTTCCTCGTCACGGACGGCGACACGCTCCTCCTCTTCGCCCTCTTCCTCCTCGTCTTCGGACTCTTCGCCGAGCTTCGCCGACTGGTCGGCCTGACCGGTGAAGAAGCTCGCGCCGAGACTCAGGCCCAGAGTCGGCGTCACCGTGACGCGGCCGGCGATCCCGATGTCCTGAAATCGGGCTTCCTCGCCTTGCTGGCGAAGTCCACGAACTCCCTGGGTGCCCACGTCGCCGAAGCGGAAGTCGCCCGAGCCGCCGGTGAGCGCGAGGCTGTTGTTGAGCTGAAGCTCGTAGCTCAACCAGTCGAGAGGTTGCCCTGAGACGCTCACTCCGATCTCACGCCAGGTGCTCGGCACCACGTAGAGATCGAGGTCCGGGCGTTCCACCGAATAGAAGGTCGTCGGCTCGTGGGTCAGATTCACGTAGCTCGCGGGAACCAGCAGCAAGCCGCCGCGAAACGCGGTGCGCTGGAATGGGCGCAGCTCGAGATAGGCCTGTTCGGCCTCGAACTCGTGAGCGTCCTCGAGCTCGAGCTCGGCGTGGAGTGAGATCCAGTCGTTGAAGTCGTGACCGAGGAAGAGCACCACGCGTTCGAGGTTGACCTCGTCCTTCCCGCCTTGGAGCTCGTTGTTGTAGAGCACTTCACCGTACGAGCCGAGAGTGGTCGTGCCGAGAGCACTCTCGAAGCCGAGCGGCGCGGATCCCGCTGCGTCGCCGCCCGCATCTGCCCGTGAAGAAAGAGCGAAAAGCGTGAGCAGCGCCAGCGCCGCGATCCGCACGGGCCAGCGGACGCGAACCATTCGGCGTGGAAGTGGGCGAGTTCGAGTGAGATCGTGGGAAGGCATCGGCTCTCCAGATTGATAACGATTATCAAACTCGCTTTCATGTAATCGCTCTCTGCACGGGGCGTCAACTCGTTTTCGCTCTGCACTGACGCTCCCGGGATTCGATGCGATCTTCTGTCGCGCAGAGAAGACGGCACTGATCCCGAGCGCCTCGCTCGTCCGCCGATGGCGATCTCAGCCCCGACTCAGCCGCGAGCTTCGCGGCGTTGGCTGCCACCGACGCTGCTCACCGCCTTCATTTGGCTCACGCTTCCCGCCGTCTCCGGCATCCGCCGCTGGATCAAGAACCACGTCGGCGAATGGCCGATTCGCTACCTCGCCACGTCGCTCTTCGTCGCACTCACCATCACGGCCGTTGCACATTTCCTGCGCCGCGTCCGCATCCGCGAACCCCGATTCTGGATCCAGATCACAGCGCTTGCAGCGCTCTACAGCGTCAGCCTCGTGATCTACGGCCACGAGGCCATCGAGCAGATGCACCTCTTCGAGTACGGATTGCTCGCGGTGCTCGTTCTGCGCGCGCTGCCCGTCGGTCTCGGTGGGGCGCGTCGGCAAGTCACGGCCGCCGTCATCACCGCCTGCCTCGGATTCCTGGACGAGTGCCTACAAGGCTTGATTCATCACTTCTACGAACCGGCACTCGCAGCACTCGTCCGCTGGCTCGATTCGACACCCGACCAGGTCAAGAACTTCTTCTTCATCCGCTTCTTCGACTGGCGCGACGTCCGCTTGAACGTGAGCTCGGCGGTGCTGGGGCTTTGGGCTTACGCGCTGTGGACCTCGGCAACGCGTTCCGCGGCGCGCGCCACATCGTCCTCCCCTGGCGCCGCTGCAGCTCTCTGCTGCGCGTTCGCGCTCGCCCTCTCGAGCACGGCCGCCCACGCCCGCGAGTTTCCGTACGGGCCGCTCACCGGCCCCGAGGAGACCCTGGCGACGGGTGACGGGCACGTGCTCATGCACTTCACGCGCGAAGGCGCGGACGCGGTGGATGACACCTTCGTCACGTGGGGCCGCGAATCGCTCGAGCTGGCGTGGTCGGAATGGATCGGTCGCCTGGGCTGGAAGGCGCCCGCGACCGACGGCGGTCAGGGTGGCGACGATCGCTACGACGTCTACTTGATGAGCTTCGGGAAACCCGGCATTCCCGAGCCCAATCACTTCAATCGCGGCGTCACCTTCCCTGACGGCCGGATTCGCGGCGCGAGCCACATCCTCGTCAACGCCGACATCCGCGCCGGTGGCCGCGCCGACTGGCATCCGCTCCAGCCCTACTACAGCGAGCGAATCGTGCGAAGCGTGTTCGGCCACGAGCTGATTCACGCCTGCCAGATGGCGTACGGCCCCGTGCTGGAGGGCTTCCTGAGCGAGAACTCCGCCACCTACCACCAGGTGGACCTCTACGGAATCCTCGAAAGCGACGATCCCAAAGATCGGCTCTTCGTGACGTTGCTCATGAGTGAGCGCTTCGCAATCCCGGCATTCAGCGTGCACTCGCTCTTGCCGCTGCTCAACTACGTGCCCGCGTGGTCGAAGTACCTGGTCGACAGCCGCGGCGGTGATCGCACGATCCTGCGTCGCATCTACGAGTCGACCGATTTGGACAGCTACGGCGGCAGTTTCTCCGCCACCGATCGCGTGCTGCGCGAGACCGGCGGCGACCTCGCCAGCGACTTCCAGACCTACGCGGAGTGGAACTACAAGGTCGGTCCGTATGCCGACGGCGACGGCTATGCGCTCGCCGAGCGCTTCGCGTCGATCTTCGGCGGCGTGAACGTGACCTTCGACCACGATCGTGTGCCCGCGTCCGGTGAATCAGGTGCCCACTCTCCGCGTCCGCTGGCGTCGAACTACATCCGCTTCGCCGCCGATCCAGTCCACCGCAACGGCCTCTTCCGATTCGACGGGCTTGCGGGAATGAAGTGGGGCGTCTCGATCTTGATGCGCGACCCGGCGACGAATCGCTACTCCATCACCCGCGAGCTACTCGACGAATCCACATCCCGCGCAGAGATCCCGCTGCCCGACTGGAACGCAGCCGATGATCGCGTCGCCGTGATCTCGAACCTGTCCTTCAACGTGCTTCTCGGTGGGCCGGTCGGTACGTATCGATACGCCATCGAAGGCTCGTCGAGCGAGAGCGGAGCGCGCGGCGGCGACGGGGGCTGCACCGTCGCCGGTGGCAGCGCGGGCGACGTCGCGGGCGCCGCGCTCGCGGCGATCGTGCTCATTTGCCGCGCGAGATCGATCGGGCGGCGAGGTCGCCGAGAGCGCTCAGGTCCGCCGCGCTGAGGCGGTCCCCCACGGCTCGCCCCAAGACCGCACCCGAGAGGACGCGCACGACCCCATCCCCGACTCGGCCGCCGCTCGCGTCCTCGCCGCACACCACGATCGCGGGGATCCCGCGCCGCGAGGCACGCTCGGCCACCGTCGGCGCGATCTTCCCCGGCATCGCTTCGCCATCGAAGCGCCCTTCGCCGGTCACGACCAGGTCTGCCCCATCGAGGATGTGGTCGAACTGGATGGCATCGAGCACGCGCTCCGCACCGAGGACGAGCGCGGCGCCGCCGAACGCGAACGCCGCCGCACCCAGCCCACCGGCGGCGCCGCCGCACGCGAGCTCGTGGACGCGCACGCCCAGGTCACGCGCGATCACGTCGGCGAAGCGAATCAGGCCCACCTCCAACCGCTCGATGTCTTTCGGCCCCGCGCCCTTCTGCGGGCCGAACACGCGCGCTGCACCGTCGCCACCCACGAGCGGATTGCGCACGTCACACCACGCCTCCATCGGCACCGCGGCAAGGCGCGAATCGAGGCCGGCCCCATCGATGGCTGCAACGTCGGCGAGCGCGCCTCCGCCAGGTGCGAGGTCACGGCCACGCGCGTCGACGATCCTCGCGCCGAGCGCCTCCGCAAAGCCGGCTCCGCCATCCACGGTCGCGCTCCCACCGAGCGCCAGCGCCAGCCGCGGGCAGCCGGCGTCGAGCGCCGCGCGAACCAGCTCGCCGACGCCTCGCGTGGTGGCGCGGAGCGGATCGCGCTCGCCGGGCCCGAGCCGCGCGTGTCCGATGACCGCGGCGGATTCGAGGAGCGCCGTGCCGTCACCGAGGATCGCCCAGGGTACGTCGACGAGCCGACCGAGCGGGTCCGCGACGCGTGCTTGGCGACGCTCCCCCGGCTTGCGCGCGAGCACGGCCTCGAGCGTGCCTTCACCGCCGTCGGCGACGTCGACGACCTCCAGAGTGGCTCGACGAACGCTCCCAGCCAGCCCCGCGGCGATGGCGCCCCCGGCGGCGGCAGACGAGAACGATCCCCGCCACTTGTCGGTTGCGACGACCACCCGCACGGCGCTCGAGTCGCTACGGCAGCAGCGTAGCCGTGACCAGCAACGGCTTGCTGCGTCGGTCGAGGAACGGCTGCTCCATACCGCGCTCGTAGCCGTTGACCATGTAGATCTCGCCTAGCGTCTTGTACGAGCCCGCCGTGGCGCCCTCGAAATGCGAGAACTCGAAGCCCACGTTGGGCGTCTGTCCGGGCTCGCCTTCCGGCGCATCGGCAGCATTCGCGTCGTCCACGTAATAGAGGCCGCGGCGGACGTTCTTGAGCCGCGCGTCGAGCACCAGCACCCGCGAGATCAACGCGGTGTCGTCCTTCGACAGGACGATCCAATCGGTATCACCGCGGTCGAGCGTGCGCTCCGCGGGCGACATGACGCCGTCGATCGTCACGGGCGTCTGGTTCCGCGAGCTGGTGAACGTCCAGCCTTCGAGAGCGCGGCGGAAATCCACGGAGGTGCGAATCGCGATGTCCTTCATGAAGAAGCCAGGCTCGAACGGCACCACCACGAACGCCGGCAGGAAAACGGCGTTGTCGTAGTAGACCGTGTCGAGCAGATAGTCCGAGCGCTCCAGGCCGAGTCCCGTCTCCAATCGGTTGCGCACCCGCCGGATCACTCGCACCGGCCCGTCGCGGTAGCCGACCGGCACGGACTGAAGCTCCTCCTCGTTCACCTTCCATTCCACGAGGCCCAGGACGAAGAGCGCGCGCACGCGCACCTTGAAACGGTCCAGCAAGTTGGCGGTGGGCCGGCCGCGTGCATCGCGCAGCGTGAAGTTGGACCAGGACACCGGCACCGCCGTGGAGACGCTCGCGAAGTAGTTGGTGGCGCTCACGGTGTCGGTCTGGGCATCGAGGCGCACGTAGCTCTGCGGATTGCGGGGCGGGGTTTCGTCGAACGACGCCAGGTAGACGTATGCGACGTCGCCGGTGACTGGGTCTCGCACCTCGAGCTCCAGTGTGGTCCGGGCGCGTGCGGGGCTCGCGCTCGCGCGCGCTCCGGTGTCGCGCGCCATGAACACCAGCTCGTCGTTGGAATCGAGGGCTCCCTCGTCGGCGTCGGGATGCGCATATGGACCGAGGGTGTAGATCCACGTCGCGTCACCCGCCTCCCGTCCTTCACGTTCGTCGATCTGGAACGGGATCGGTGCGAGCCCGTGGGCACCGACGGCGAAGAGCCCGAGCTTGGCGATCGGCTGACCGAGCAACGGAGTCAGTCGCGCGCCGGTGGTGGTCACGGCATCGAAGAGCCGCGCAGCGGGAAGGCCGTTCGGGGGCATCGCCGCTCGGGTGATCGCCGGCGCCGCGCAGCTCAGCAGGCACCCGAGCGCGAGCGCGCACGGCCGCGGCACCACGAATCTTCGACGGCGAGCTGCCAAGCGAGAATGACGCTGAATCGGCGACATGGAACGTGCGACACCGAGCGAACGCTTGGGGAGGGGAGCGATATACCGACGCCAGCGTATCGCCGCAAGACACTCCGCGGTGCGGACGACCGCACCGCCCTCGGCGCAGCGAGCCGTCCGCATGCCCGTATGCCCGCGTGCTGGGTCGCCCGAGCCCTCGAACTCCGCGTGCGAACGTACTATGTGTTGCGTCGGCTTCGTTTCGTGAAACGCCATGCGTCCGCCCCGTGACGATTCGGCGACCTCGGTCGCGACCGCTTCCGCGCAACCCGCTCGCGGACGCTGCGTGCTCGCGCTCATTGCGATCCTGCTGCCGCTCTACGGGCTTCGGCTGGGCGCAGCCCCGCTCTTCGACCGTGACGAGGCCTTCTACATCGAGTCGGCACACGAGATGGCGGAGCGCGGCAACTGGCTCACGCCTTGGTTCAACCATCAGCCGCGCTTCGACAAGCCGATCTTCTACTACTGGTCCCAGCTCGCGAGCCGCGCCGTTTTGGGCGAGAGCGAGGCCGCCGCACGGATCCCGTCCGCGCTGGCATTGCTGCTGACGAGCCTCGGCATCTTCGCCGCCGTCGACGGGCTCGCGGGCACGCGCGCGGCGTTCATCGCGGCGCTGCTCGTGGGCGCGAGCGGCGAATCCTTGGCGCTGGGCCGCCTCGCCATTCCGGATGCAACCTTCGCGCTCTTCCTCACGGCGTGCTGGCTCACGACGTTCGGATGGATCGAGGGAATCGTCGAGCGACGCGCAGGCGCAACGACGCTGGGCGCTTTCCTGGGGCTCGCAGTGCTCACCAAGGGCGTGGTGGCGCCGGTGCTGCTGGTGCTCACGCTCGCCGCATACCGGCTCGCGGCGGGTCCGTTGCGACGCACGCCAGATCGCGGCGCGATCACGCGCGTCGTCCTGGTCGGCGCCGTCGTCGCGGGACCGTGGTTCGTCGCAGAGACCGCGCTGGAAGGCTTGGACTTCCCCAAGATCTTCTTCTTCAAGCACCACCTCGAGCGGTTCGTGAGCGGCCTGCCTGGTCACGACAAGCCGTGGTGGTACTTCGCCACCAACGTGCCGTTCCTGTTCCTGCCGGCGATCCTGCACCTGCCGGCGAGCGCGCGAGAAGCCTGGATCCGGCGCCGTGCGACCGACGACACGATCGCGGCGCGCCTCGCCACGATGGCGCTGGCGTGGGCCGCGACCGTATTGGTCTTCTTCTCGCTCTCGAAGGGCAAGCTCGCCAATTACGTGTTCCCAGCGCTGCCGGCGGTTGCGATCGCGGCGGCGCTGGAGATCGATGCGCGCTGGTCGCGACGGCGCGCGCTGGGGCGAAGCGAGCGCGCGGTGGTGGCGGTGCTCGCGCTCGCAGCGCTCGCGTGCGTCCTGGTTTCGGGCTCGGTCGGGCAGGCGGCGGCCAGGCTTCTCGACGAAGACACACGCGCTCAGTTTCCCGATCTGGGCTGGATGCCGATGGCACCGGCGACGGTGCTCGCGGCGTCTGCGTTGCTCGCCGCGCGAGCGCGGGCACGCGGCGATGCACGCCGTTTCTTCACCGCCGCTGGCGCGGGATTCGGCACGTTCGCGCTCTTCGTGGCGCTCTTCGCGATGCCGGCGTTCGGCGAGCAGATGCACGGCGACACCCGCGACGTGTCCCGGCGCATCGGAGCGGCACTCGCGCGCCAGCCCGGTCGGATCCTCCAGTACCGATTCTTCCGTCCGACGATGGTCTACTACGCGCGGCACCCGATCGCGACCACCAAAGACCGCGCGGTGCTCGACGCCGAGCTCGCGAATCCCGAGCCGCTCTTCGTCGCCACGCTGCGCAAGCACCTCGCCCGCGAACCGATTCCGGGCGTCGTCGAGATCGGTGGCTCGAGCCGATTCGTGATGCTCGCCAATCCTGCTGCCGTCGCGGCGATCGCAAACGCCGAGCGCTGACCGCCGGGCGCGCGCGAGCCGTGCGGCTCAGCGTGCAGCTTCGAGGCGAGCGATCTCGGCCGTCGCGCGGCGCCCCCATTCGCTTTCCGCACCGTAGCGTTCGGCCGCACCGCGCATGGCGGCGAGCGCCGCGGCGCGATCGCCCGCCCTCTCGGCGAGCCGCGACAGATACCACCAGGCCTCGCCTGCTGCAGGGAAGGCTTCGCCGATCGCCTGGTACGCCTGAGCGGCAGCGTCGTCGCGTCCGGCATCGTAGAGGTGCCCGGCGTAGGCGAGCGCCGTGTGGAGATCGTGCGGTGCGAGCTCTGCCGCGGCGCGCGCTTCCACGATGGCGCCGGCGAGGTCGCCGCGTTCCGCGAGCGCCTCCGCGAGGTTCGAACGGAGCGCAGCGTTGCCCGGTGCCGCGGCGATCCCTATGCGGGCAACGCTCACCGCTTCGTCGAAGCGGCGCGCGCCGATCAGCTCACCCACCAGATTGATGCGCGCCTTCACGTTGGCGGGCGCGCGCGCGACCACTCGTTGCCAGAGCGCCAACCCACTTCGATACGGCCAGACCGCGTCGATGCAGCCGATGGCCAGCACCACCGCCAACCCACCGGCGGCGATGCCGCGCGCTGGCCACGGAATCCGCGCCATCCACACGGCGAGCCCGAGCGCAATCGCCACCGACGGCAGATAGAGCAGGCGCTCGGCGAGTGCCGTGCCGACTGGGAACAGCAGATTGGACACGGGTAGATACGCGAAAACGAATCCGCCCAGCGCCAGCGCCCAGGGACGCGCGCCACGCCGCCCGAGTGCTGCGAGCACGATCGCCAGGGCGGCAGCGACGATCAGCGCCATGCCCGGCACCCAGCGCAGGTCCGTGATGCGCTCGACCAGCGGAACCAGCGTGCTGCGATCGGCGATCAAACCGACGGGCAACACGACGAGGCGCGCGGCCGACGCGAACGAAGCCAGCGCCGACAGCACGCGCGCCGCAGCGGGTAAGGCGGCGAGCGGGTTGTCGGCGACGGCGATCGACTCGACGGCCAGCACACCTCCCATCACCGCAACACGAATCGCGATCGCCGATCCGAGCCCCACGAGCAGATCGAGCCAGCGACGGACGGCGAGCTGGCCGTCGCCGCGACACAGATCGCCGAGCACCACCAGCGCCGGCACGACGACGGCGCTCTCCTTCGTCAGAAATGCAGCGCACATCGCCGCCGCTGCCAGCCTCGGCCGCGACGCGAGGTGTGCCCACCAGGCGCCGAGCCCGAGCGCCGCGGCCAAGAGCTCGCCGCGCCCCACCAGCGTGCCGAGGACGTCGGCGTGGATCGGATGCAACGCGAAGACGAGGCCGCCGATCCAAGCGGTCCGCCACGAGCCCAGGATCCACGCGCCCAGCTCCGCGACCAGCAGCGACGCCAGAGCGTGCAGAAGCGCGTTGACCACGCGCTGTCCGACCACGCCCAGCGGGTCGAGCAACGCGAACGACAACACCGTCAGCGGCCGGTACTCGTTGCCGAACCGGATGCCGGTGCCGGCCCAGTAGCCGGTGGTGAAGATGGTCCGCCACTGGATTGGCGCGTGCGCCAACGCGTTGCCCACCACCAGCGCGTGGTCATCGTAAATTGGGCCAGCGCCGAGCACCGGCACGTTGACGACCAGCGCCGCCAGCAGTACCGCGGCTCGCGCGCTGCGCGCCGCGCGCATCAGTTGATGGCGGAACCGCCGGGCACCAGGGCGATCGGGTTGATCCCCATGTTGCGCAGCGAGCGCTCCCAGACCGAGGTCGCATCCGAGGCGAAGATCAGCCGCGGATCCACGCCCGACGTCACCCACGCACCCTGGGTGATCTCCGATTCGAGCTGCCCGGGACCCCAACCGGCGTAGCCCATGAAGAGCCGGAACTCGTCTGCGCCCTTCTCACAGACGTCCTTCAGCGCGTTCATCGAGCGGCTCATGCTGATGCCGCCGGCCACGCGGTGCGTATCGTCGTACTCGAGCTGGCTGGTGTGCAGGATCCAGCCGACCTCGCGGCTCACTGGTCCACCGATCATCACGGGCTTGCCGGGATCGCCGCGATAGATCAGCGACTGAGCCTGGGTGAACTCGCCCATGGTCAGCGGTGAAACGTGATTGATGACCAGACCGAACGAGCCTTCGGCGCCATGCTCCACCACCAGCACCACCGAACGGTAGAAGTTCGGATCGAGGAGCTGCGGCATCGCGATCAACAGGCCGGGCGCGAACGAGCTGGACATGCGGTGTCCTCCGTCGACGAAGGGTCCGTCACCCCGAGTATACGGCTCGGTTTTCGATGCGCGAAACGAATCCCGGCGCGACTCCGCCAGCGACGCGACACCTGGTGCGCGCACGCTTGCGACGCGTGAGCGCCGATCGGTAGGTTGCGCTGCTCGGAGGGGATGCGTGTTCGGCTGGAAGCGAAAGGAGCGTCACGCGCGGACGAGCGAGACCCGCGCGCAGCCAGCGCCTGGTGCGGCGAGCTCGCCGCGCGTCGAGCCGACGCCGACCGAGATCGTGCTCGCGTATCACCAGACCACGAAGCACCACCCGTACCGGCAAGCCCGAAGCCTGGGCTACCTCGATTGGGACACACAACCCGATCCGTTCCGTCGGTTCCACGGTGCCGATCTCGTCGCGCTGCCGCTCCTGGACGACGATTGGACGCCGCCCTACCGCACGATCTTCGATTCGCCGGGCCCCGAGCCACGGCCGATGACGCTCGCCAACGTCGCCGCGCTCTTCGAGCTCTCCCTCGGCATCACCGCGTGGAAGGAGTTCCAAGGCTCGCGCTGGGCGCTGCGTGCCAATCCTTCGAGCGGCAACCTCCACCCCACCGAGGGCTACGCGGTGTTCCCTGCCGAGACCGACGCGGCGTGGGTGGCGCACTACGCGCCGGCGCAGCACGCCTTCGAACGACGCGCGCGATTCGCACGCGCGCCGTGGCGCGGGCTCGCCGAAGCGTTCCCGCCCGGCACGTTCTTCGTGGGGCTGACCTCGATCCACTGGCGCGAGGCGTGGAAGTACGGTGAGCGCGCCTATCGCTACTGCCACCACGACACCGGCCACGCCTGGGCCGCGCTGCGGATCGCCGCAGCGGCACTCGGCTGGCGTCTGGTGCTTCTCGAGGACCTCGGCGACGCGGACGTGGCGCGACTGCTCGGCACCGATCGCGACGACGACTTCCGCGACGGCGAGCACGAAGAAGCCGATGGTCTGGCGGCGGTGATCACCGACCCTAGTTCCTCCACCGTGCCGCTCGCACTCACGCCAGAGGCCATCGACGCCGTCGCAACCGCCGCCACCTGGGCGGGGCGCGCCGAGCCGTTGAGCCCGGACCACGTCGAGTGGAACGTGATCGAGATCGCCGCAGCGGCTGCCGCCAAGCCACGCCAGCCCACGCGCTCGCGCGCGCTACCTGCGCACCCGTCGGAAGCACCGCCGCCCGTCGCGGGCGCGACGGCGGAGACGGCGACCGCGCGCAGGATCATCACGCAGCGCCGCAGCGCCGTGGATCTCGACGGCCACACGCGCATCAGCGCGGCGGCGTTCTTCGGGATCCTCGCACGAGCTCTGCCGCGCGCGGATTCGCGGGGATTCGTGCCGCCACCGTGGGGTCTCGTCGAGGGGCCACCGCGCATCCATCTGGTGGCGTTCGTCCATCGCGTGGACGGGCTCGCCCCCGGTCTCTACGCACTGCCGCGCTCGCCCACGGCGATCGAGCCGCTTCGCACGGCGATGCGCGCGGATTTTCACTGGAGCATTCCGCCGGGCACGCCGGCAGATCTTCCGCTCGCGCTGCTCCGCGAGGAGGACTGCCGCGCCGTCGCCAAGTCGGTGAGCTGCGGCCAGGACATCGCGGGAGACGGCGTCGCGAGCTTCGGCATGCTCGCCGAGTTGGAGGACACCGTCCGCAGCGTGGGCCCCTGGGCGTACCGGCGACTTCACTGGGAAGCGGGCATGATCGGCCAGGTGCTCTACCTGGAAGCGGAGGCCGCTGGAATCCGCGGCACCGGCATCGGCTGCTTCTTCGACGATACCGTGCACGACGTCCTCGGGCTTCGCGGCGCCCGCTTCCACACGCTCTATCACTTCACGCTCGGCGGAGCGGTCGACGATCCGCGCCTCACCACGCTGCCGGCGTACGATCGGAAACGAAGCTCGCCGAGCGAAGGCTGAACGCACCGCGCGGATCACTCGCGGGCCGGTGACCCGCCGCTCTCGGGTGCAGCACGTGCCAGATCGTGGACGACGAGCACCGCGCCGGCACATTCGAAGAGCACGACTCCCGATTCGTCGCTCACCTCCACATCGCGAAAGCCCGCAGCCTGGACGCGACGCACCAGCTCCTGCGCTGCGCGCACGCGCTCGGGACGCGTGCGTCTGCCAAACGAATCGCGCGCCACCGCGCTCCAATGCTTGCCCGTTTGGAGCTTGATCTCGGCGAGCTCGATCACGTCGGCGAGACCTTCTACGGTGAGCGCCTCGCCGACCAGTCGGCTCTTCACCGACCCGAGCACCGCCACCGCCACGTACGTCAGCACGCCCGCACTCACCACCAGGGATGCGACCGCGAGCCAGCGTCGTGGGATGGACCGACGCGCCGGCGCCGGCTGTCCGGATGGCGCCTCTGCGGCGACCGGCGCAGCGGGCCTTTCTTCCGTGCCGACGGCGGGCTCCCGCGCGGGTGAGCTCACGGTCCGCTCGGCCGCCTGTCGTTCGACGGGAAGCGCAGGTGGACGCGCGGACCGATCGATGCGTAGCAATCCAGCATTCACGAGGCGGATCAGGTTGAGGAAGACGAGCGCGCGGTCCCCACCGACCGTCCGCGCGACGTCGCGCGCGCGGGTCTGCCCGTCGACGAGGGCGAGCAATGCCTGGTCGGTCTCGTCGAGCCTCAGCAGCTTGGCCGGCTCAGCGCCGGCGACACGCTCGAGGACCGCAGCAGCGAGCGCCGTCTCGTCGATGAACGGTAGCTCGTCGGCGAACACGAGTTTCTTCCGCGCCACGAGACGCAGCACGATGCGCGTCATCGCCTCGTCGCTGAGCCCGGTCAGGTGCCCGAGCGTCGCCACCGTGGCTTGACCGTTCACCCGCCGAAGCACGGCGCGGTCGTCGTCGTCGAGCCGGATGTGCGTTTCGCGATAGTCCGGGTGGAGCGCCAGCGTCTTCTGGCGCAGCACCTCGGCGTGAAAGAGCGTTCGATTGGACGTGGTCACGAGGAACGAACGAGACGGCGGGGGCGAGTCACGTCTCTCCTATCAACGCCGCCCGGGGGTCGCAACTTGCATCGCGATGCCGGCAGAACTTGCCCAGCGTGGCAGTGAGCTCCGCTCAGCCGGGCGCCGGCGCTCTGCGCGCACCGCGCCCGCGCGCGCCTTTTTCGCGATCCGCGCCGTGGGCGAGCACGGGCATCGCAGTTGCTTCGGAGCGAACCGATCCCCATCCACGTCATCGACACGACACGAGGCACTCATGAGCATCCAAGGCATCCGCACCGGCTCTGGCGAGGTCACCCGCACCGGAGCGTTCGACTCGAGCCGCGGCACCAGCGGCAACTTCACCGACGTCGTGAGCGGCACCCGCGACGCCTTCACCCGCACCAGCCGCGCCACCGACGCCGACGGCAACACCCTCGTCACACGCACGACACAGGTGGAACGCGCCGCCGACGGTTCGCTGAGCTTCCACGCGACCATCGAAGGCCCCGACGGTCAGACGTTCACGCGCGAGGGCGCGATCGAGAAAACCGACTCCGGCACCTACACGGCGCACGGCACGCTCAGCGGTCAGGATGGTGCCAAGTTCGAGTTCACCAGCAACCTCGCGGTCACCGACGGCGAGCGTTCGGTCTCGACGGAGATCTCCGGTGAGAACGGCGGAGTCGTGGACGTCGCCAGCAAAACCACGCGCGATGGCGACGAGCTGACCCGCACCACCACGGTGACCGACCCCAATCACCGCGAGAAGAGCAAGAGCTCGACCATCCACGTCACGGGGCTCTCCCTCGTCGTGTGATCGCCTTTGCTTCCATCTCGCGCAGACCGTCGCGCACGCCGATCAGGTCCTTCCGCGCGAGCG
>CAYUSL010000027.1:0-4471 GCA_964447125.1 uncultured bacterium
GCGTGGCTGCCGCTCGAATGGCACAAGGTGCCGCCCAACCTCTTCTTGATGGCGCGGATCTCGTGGCCGCAGGCGCTGCTCGGACTGGCGGTATTGGTGGCACTCGGCTACGCGCTGGCGGCACGCGCGAAGCCCGGTCGGGTCGTCTTCATCGTCGCGGTCGCCTCGTGGGCCGCGTTCAACGCGTACCACGTCGACCACGGGCTCGGCTCCAACAAGGCGGCCGCGTACCGCATCGCCTTCGTGGTGCCGTGCGGGCTCGGCGCCGCGCTGGCGCTGGTGGGACTCAAGCGCTGGGCAGCGCGCCTCACGGCCGTCGGCGCCTGCGGCAGCCTGATCTTCTGGCATTACGTCGGCGTGCTACCGCCTCGTGCCGCCACGCTGAGCCCGGTGCCCGCCGGCTTCTCGCGCTTCTACCCACACGAGGGCGTCGAGCCGGCGTTCCCGCTCTCGCACATGCGTGACTACGTCGTCACTCCGGATCGGCGCTATCTCTTCACTTGCTACGGCCCCGCATCCGGGCTCGCCCGCATCGATCTCGCGACGGGCGAAACGCGCATCATCGAGGTCCACGGCCTCGCGCGCTACCTGTGGCTCGATCCATCCGGCAGCGAGATCCTCACGATGGACTGGGACAGCGGCGACTTCCTCACGTTCTCGACGGAACCGTTCGCCATCACCCGCACCGTGAACATCCTCGAGGGCAAACGCATCGCGCCCTGGGACTTCGCCGTCGCCGGGGACCGCATCTACGTCACTTTCCACGAGCACCCGATTCTCGCCGAGTACGACCGGGCAACGCTTCGGATCGAGCGACAGCTCGCATTCGACGAGGCGGGCTACACGAAGTTCCACGCCGGGCTGCTCAACGTCACCTTCGACGAGTCGAGCGGCATGCTCTACGCGCAGCTCGGCATGACCGACGCGAACGATCGTTTCCTGCTCGTGCAGGTCGATCCCGCAACCATGACCGTGCGTCAGAAGGCGGTGCTTCCCGAGGGCGGGCTCGATTTCGTCGTCATTCCGTCGAAGGGGCGGATCGTCGCAGCGAGCTTCTTCTCCGACCGCTTCTACGAGTTCTCGATCCAACCGCTGGCGCTGGCGCGAACGTTCCGCGGCCCGCTCAACTCGCGGAACCTGGTCTTCGACGCGCGGCGGGATCTCATCTACTCGCTGGCGTTCATGCCGGGTGAGCTGTGGGCGATCGACTACTCCACGGCCGAGCCGATCGAGCGACTCGACATCGGCGGCAAGGCGCAATCGCTGATGCTGGACGAGGAGCGCGACCAGCTCTATTTCGGCAGCGCGCAAGGCGGCTATCGCGTGGATCTCGGCCTGTGGCTACCGAATCGCAAGTCGGGATAGGCGCGTGCGCACGAGCGCTCGTCAGGCCGTCGTACGTCATTCCGCGAGCGCGATCTTCTGTTCCACCGAGGCGATCACGATCCGCGGCAGCTCGATCGCCCGATCGCCGTACGCCCAGCGCACGAACGGCGCGTTGAGCCGATCGTAGTTCCAGCGGGCCTCGATCGTGAGCGGGCCGACGGCCTCGCTCGGGATGGGCACCGTCAGCTCGTGACTCACGGTGCGGTTCGGATCGATCGCCTCGATGTGCCGCTCCGCTTGTTCCCAGACCCGGTGGCGATCGATCGGCCTCCCGTCGCCATCGCTCACCCAGCCACCGAGCCGGATCACGCCGTCGGCTGCGGGCGCGACCCCGCCCGGCTGGCCGGATGCGTACACGAGCGTACCGCGCGCATCCGCGACCCGCACCTCCAGCCACACGTCGTAGAGATCGATCACGCCACTCGGGAACGGGTGGCCGATGCCGACGTTCGAAGTGGCGACCCGAATCCCCAGATCCGTGCCCGCGCGGGCCGCGGTCAGCGGTTCGAGGGCCATGAAGAGCCACACGGCCTTGCTCTGGTTCCGTTGCTCGGGACGGCGCAGCTCCCAGAAGGCATCCAGCGCGCGAGTCTCGAAGTGCCCGGTGACCCAGTCCATCACCTTGCGTTCCATGTCGGGGTCGCCGACCAGCCGCGGCAGCACCACGTTCGCTCCCACGAGGTAATGGGGCTTGCGCTGGCCGCTCTCGGAGAACGGGCGCTGCATCGTCATGTGACAGTCGATGCACCGCACGGCAGCGAAGCCGGTCGATTCGCGACGGGGGATGTGCTCTTGGTGACAGGCGAGGCACACGGCGTCTTGGTCGATGAGCGCAGGCCGCATGACCCGGGCGTGGGCCGCAGGATCGAGCCGGATCAGGCGCGCGCTCGTCGAGCGCTCGAAGTGCTTCGCGTCGGGATCGCCGTCCGCGGGGAAGAGCCCGAGATGGTCGAGCTGGACGTCGATCCGAAAGCCCTCGGGGACGTCGCCCGCGTAGCGCTTCCCGGGATGCTCGGCGAGCGACGCAGCCCCCATGCTGTGGCAGACCAGGCAACCGAGCCCGTGCTCTGCGACCGTTGGCTTGCCCGGACTCGCCGCGGCGAGGGCTTCGCCCAGCGCACGGCTCGGCGCGTGACACGACCTACAGAATTGCGAGGCCGGCTCACCGCGCTCCTGAGCCAGGAGCGCCACGATCTTCTGGAAATGCGCGGTCTCCGGCGAGCGCCGATGGGCGCTCCGCTCGAACTCGCGCGTGAGCTCCGCATGGCACGCGCCACCCACGCCGCAACTCGAGCTGATCCCCAGCGCACTCGCCGCGGTGCGCGGATGATCTCCCTGCGTGGTCGTCGCGGCCGAGCCGTGCAGGAACGCGTCGAAATGGACCCACACGCTCTCCTGGCCGGGGCGATCGAGTGCGACGACGACCGTCCAGACCAGCACCGCCGACGTGCCGAGCCAAGCGGGCCTGGCGATCGTGACGCGCGCGCGGAAGCGCGCCCAGCGCGCGCGGTCTGCGAACGCGAGCCACGTGGTACGCAGCACGTGCAAGCCGAAGATCGGCAACATCGCCCAGCCGATCCACCCGTGCACCTCGACGAAGCGTCGATTGACGCGGCTCAACGAAAGCGGCGCTACACCGCTCACGACGCACCCGATCCACGCGATCGTGAGCAGGGCACCCAGCAGCGCTCCGATCTTCGCGGTGCTCCAGCCCTTGTCGCGGACGTGGCTGCGCACGTAGCCGATCGACAGAGCGGCCGCGGCCAGACCGAGAAGTGGATGAAGAATCAGGTGGGCGCGAAAGAGCCCGGTCCAGCTCGGATTCAGCTCGACGTAGAAGCCCGTCACCGCCGCGAGTGCGAGCAGCACGAAGAAGACGGCGCGCATGCGACCCCGATCCCGGGAAACCGAACGGTCACGCTCGATAGGCGCGGACGAAGCCGCGGCTCGCTCGCGCGAGGGAAACCGAGGCGCCATCTTCAGGCGCGTCGGCGGAGCGAGCACCCGCAGCCGCAGGCGAACGGCGCCGAGCTTACCACGCGCTGCGGTGCCCACCGCCGCGCGGCGCCCCGGCTGCTACGCTCGGCCGTCGTGAGCACCCAAATCTCGACTGTTCGCTCGCGAAGGATGGTCGGCATCGAAGCGCCGTCTTTCGTGCTGGTGAGCGACCCGGGCGTAGCGGACGCCACGGCGTTCGGTAAGCCTGTGCATGCGCCCCATCACGGGGGCGATCTCGACCTCATGACGTCCAGCCACCCGTTCCTCGTCGCGCCCGCTGCGACGACCTGCAATCCGGCGCACGGATGAACGCCGTCGCCGACCGCCTCGCCGCTCTCGGCAAGGCACTTTCCTCGCCCGAAGACGTCTTCCGGCACATCGAGCCGGGGATGAGCATCTTCCTGAGCACGGACCCGGGTGAGCCCAGGACGCTGGTTCGCCACCTGATGAAGTCCGACCTCGGCAACCTCCGCGATCTGGAGCTGATCCACATCGTGAGCTTGGGCGAAGTGCTCACGCTTCAATCGCTCGAGGAAAGCCGCTTCCGTCTCAAGACGTTCTTCGCCAGCTCGCTGGCGAACGAGGCGCTCACCCAGGGCCGTATCGACTTCATCCCGGCAGCGTTCTCGACGATTCCCGCGCTGATCCAAAGCGGCGCGGTGGGCGTGGACGTCGCATTCGTGCAGATCTCCCCGCCCGACCAGAGCGGCTACGCGAGCTTCGGCGTAGTGGTGGACGCGGCGCGGGCGGCAATCGAGCGCGCGTCGTTGGTCGTTGCCGAGGTCAATCCCGCGGCGCCTCGGACACTCGGCGATTCGTTCATCCACGTGAGCGAGATCGACTACTTCGTCGAGGCCGAGATCCGGCCCTTCTACTTCTTTCGCTGGGAGCCCGACGAAACCTTCGACAAGGTGGCGCGCAACGTCGCGACGCTGATCGAGGATGGAAGCTGCCTCGGCTGGTCGATCGGACCGATGTTCGACGCGCTCGGGCGCCACCTGACCGCGAAGCGTGACCTCGGGCTGCACTCGTTGATGCTCACCGATGCGGTGATGGATCTGATCAAGAGCGGTGCGGTCACCAATCG
>CAYUSL010000027.1:4571-24440 GCA_964447125.1 uncultured bacterium
AAGACGCTCGCGGCGCTGCCGAGCCGCAATCGCGCGGGACAGAGCAACATCGTGCTCACGACCGACGGCCTGCCGAACGTGATTCCCAACCGCGAGTCGTTCGATTTCGTCGTCACCGAGTACGGCGCGGCCTATCTCGCCGGGCGGACGTTGCGGGAACGCGCCCAGGCGCTGATCGACGTCGCGCACCCGGACGATCGCGCCAGCCTGGTGGAATCAGCCAAAGCAGCCGGGATCCTCTACAAGGATCAGATCTTCTTCGCCGACTCGGGTCGCCTCTATCCCGCGGAGGTTGCCACCACGCGCACCTTCAAGGACGGCATGGAAGTGCGCTTTCGCGCCATCAAGCCCTCCGACGAGGAAGAGATGCGGCGGCTCTTCTACCGCTTCTCCGACGAAGGGGTGTATTACCGCTACTTCAGTCGCTTGAAGACGATGCCGCACAAGAAGATGCAGGCGTACACGACGGTGGACTACCGCACCACGATGTCGATCGTGGCGGTGATCGGTGAGCCCGGCACCGATCATCTCGTCGGCGAGGCGCGCTACGTGCAGTTGCCGGGGAGCAAGTACGCGGACTTCGCGCTGCTCGTCGACGACGCCTGCCAGGGCAAAGGCATCGCGAGCTTCATGTTCCTGTACTTGATTCAGCTCGCGAAAGAGCGCGGCCTGGAAGGCCTGAGCGCCAGCGTGCTCGCGACCAACAAGCGTGTGCTGCGCATTCTCGAGAAGTCGCCGCATCCCATCCAGGCGCGGGTGGAGAGCGGTGTCTACGAGCTGGTGATCCCGTTCGATCGCACTGCGTCCGGCTCCGGATCGAAGCTGGTCTTCACGCGGAATTGACCATGCGCTGGCGACTCGACCATCGCGCGGGAATCACCGCGACCTGCGCGCTCGCCGTGCTCGTGCTCGCACGCTGCTCCGCGACGTCGAACGCTCACGCGCCGACGGCCTCACCCACCCCCCCGGCGATTCCCGCTCCCGCCGTCACCGCGCAAGATGCCGTCGCGATCGCCAACCGCTTGCTCGACCAGCTCCTCGGCGATCTCAAGGCGCGGCTGACGGACGCGATGAACAGCGGTGGACCCGCCGCCGCCATCGCGGTGTGCGCCAGCGATGCGCAGCGAATGACCGCCGCGGTCCCCGAGATCGCTGCCGCGGGGCTCGACGCGAAGGTGGGCCGCTCGAGCCTTCGCCTTCGCAACCCGGCGAATAGGGCGCCGGATTGGGTGCAGCGCTGGCTCGACGTTCAAGGCGAGCGCCCCGCGGAGGGTGTGAAGGGCGCATCTGCAGTCGTCACCCTCGGCGGTAAGCGAATCGCACGCGTGCTGCGTCCCATCCCCATCCAAGGCATGTGCCTGACCTGCCACGGCCCCACGCTCATGATTCCACCCGACGTCCAGTCGGTGCTGAAGGAGCGCTACCCCGCGGACCAGGCCACTGGGTACGCCCTCGGTGCATTACGCGGCGTGGCCTGGGCCGAAGTCCACGCAGATTGAACGGTGTCACGACGTTCCAAGGCGCCGCTTTGGCGGCGCTCGCCAGCACCGTCGACGTGACGCGGCTTTCGCGTGCGCGTCGACGAAAGGAGAGTCGCGCGTGAATCACCCTGCACCCGTAAGTTACGAGCTCGCGGACGGAATCGCGTCGATCACGATGGACGACGGCAAAGCCAACGTGATGAGCGAAGCCATGCTGGGCGCGCTGCACGCGGCATTCGATCGCGCCCAGGCGGACGACGCAGTCGTGCTCCTCACCGGCCGCGAACGCACGTTCTCCGGCGGCTACGATCGCGCGATGTTCGGGCGCTCGCCCGAGGAAGTCATGCGCACGCTGCGCGCAGGCGCCGAGCTGGTGTGGCGCATCTTCGGCTTCCCGCGTCCGGTGGTGGCCGCGTGCGGCGGTCACGCGATCGCCCAGGGTGGGTTCGTGCTCCTCGCCGCCGACGTGCGCGTGGGCGCCGCTGGCGCGTTCAAGATCGGCCTCAACGAGGTCGCGATCGGCCTCACGATGCCGCAGTACGGGATCGAGATCGCCCGCGCCAGGCTCGCCACGCCCTGGTTCCACCTCGCGACTCTCACCGGCACGCTCTACGCGCCGGAGCAGGCACTGACGGCGGGATTCCTCGATCGCCTCGTGGAGCCGGGTGCCGTCCTCGACGCTGCGCGCGACGAAGCGACCAAGCTCACGCTCGTCGATCGCAGCGCCCACGCAGGAACCAAGCAACGGGCGCGCGGCCCTGCGCTCGCCGCGCTGCGCGACGCCATCGACCACGAGCTGACCGCGCGCTGATGCGCGCCTGCCGCGAGCAGGACGACGTCAGGGGCCCGTGCCGTCCTGCCGCGCACGGCGCCAGGCGGCTGGCGAGAAGCCGGTCTCGCGCTTGAACGCGCGGCTGAAGGCCGCTTCCGACTCGTACCCCACTTGCTCGGCGATGGCCGCGACCTTCGCCATGCCGCGAGCGAGCTCGAGCGCCGCGAGCTGCAGGCGCCAGCGTGTGAGGTAGAGCATCGGCGGGACGCCCACCAATGCCGAGAATCGCTCCGCGAGCACCGTGCGAGAGGTCGCGATCGCCTGGGCCAGCTCCGGCAACGTCCAAGGGTGCGCAGGTCGTTCGTGCAGCGCTGCCAGCGCTGGCCCCGCGACGTCGTCCTTGAGCGCCGCCAGCCAGCCCGACTGTCGAGGCGGCAGGTTCTCGAGGTGGTGGCGCACGACCTCGATGAACATGAGCTCCGCCATGCGCGTCAGCAGGGTTTCGCCGCCCGCGCGTTCCTTCCGCGACTCCGCGACGACCTGCGCAGGAAACTGCGATAGCCACCCTCCCGCCAACCCAGACGCGACCAGACGGCGTGGCAGCGACGCGAGCAGCGGGTTGTAGGGCCGCGCGTCGCAGCCGAGAAACCCGCACACGAGCGTGGTCTCTCGCGTCGGCCCCGGGCCGATCTCGAGCGTGCTCGGGAAACGCGCCGGCGACGTATCGTACCGATCCGCTCCCAACCGACAGCCGTCGGCGCTCGACATCACGTGCGCATCGCCGTGGGGAAACACGATCGCGTCGCCCGGCTTCATCTCCACCTGACGCTCGCCTTCGAGCCCGCCGAAGCACGTGCCCGAAAGCAGGATGTGGTACGCGATCAGGTGCTCGGCGCGCGGCAGAACACGTGGCACCAGCTCACGCGCCGCCACCGCCGCGACCGACCACGGGCCCGCCGCCTCGACTCGATAGAAGTAGGCACCATCGAGTCGCACCGCGCGCAGCACGTCGGAGAGCGGGTCCATCGGCGCACATGCTGAGGCGGATTCGCGTCGAGCGCAACCGCGCGGTCGGTGTGGGGTCGCGCGCGGCGCCGGACGCGCAATCAAGAAACGCGGACGCTCGGTCATTCACCACGGGAGCGGGCATCGGTACCTTGCGCACCGTTCGCCGCAACCTCAACGCGCTCACAGCGAGCGCACGAAAGGGAATCCCATGACCACCGAGCTCGTTCCTCTCGCGACCCGAAAACTCGACTGCGGCCAAGCCATCGGCGACGTCGTGGCACGCCACGCGATCCTCGACCGCATCCACCTCGCCAGCGACCCGATCACCGATCGGACCCACCGGGTGTGGAGCGCCGGCGACTACGATCGAATCTCGGCGGGCTTCCGCCACGAAGCGGAAGCCTTCGTCGAGCGGCTCGAGCTGGTCCCCGGGCAATGCGTCCTCGACGCAGCCTGCGGCTCAGGCAACCTGACGATCCCCGCTGCGCGCACGGGTGCGTTCGTGACGGGGCTCGATCTCGTGCAGAGCCTGCTCGATTCGGCCGCGGCTTGGGCCGACCGCGAGGCGCTGGCGGTGCGGCTCGATCAGGGCACGGTCGAGGATCTGCCGTACGCAGACGCGAGCTTCGACGTGGTGATGTCCATGTTCGGCATCATGTTCGCGGCGCGCCCCGAGAACGTGCTCGCCGAGCTCGCGCGCGTGACTCGCCCCGGCGGTCGCGTGGCCCTCGCCAACTGGACCCGCGAGGGATTCGTCGGACGCATGCTCGCAACGCACTTGGCCTACGTGTCGCCGCCACCGGGCACGCCGAGCCCGCTCGCGTGGGGCGACGAGCGCGAGATCCAGAAGCGCTTCGACCCGAGCGCGTGGGACGTCCACACGACGCGGCGCACCCTCACCTTCCGCTATCCGCACACCCCGGCCGGCATCGCCGAGCTCTTCCGCGGTGCGTACGGGCCGACCGTTCGGGCCTTCGAGTCACTCGACGAAGACCGGCGCGCATGGCTCGCCGCGGATCTGATCCAGCACTGG
The DNA here is from genome assembly GCA_964447125.1 of uncultured bacterium. Lineage (GTDB taxonomy): Bacteria > JADJOY01 > JADJOY01 > JADJOY01 > JADJOY01 > JADJOY01. The sequence continues at coordinate 8,866 of CAYUSL010000027.1, forward strand.
GTCCAGCACCACCGAACCGCAGAGCACCTCACCGAGGTGGACGCGGAATACCTCGAGGTGATCGCCATCCGGCGATGACGGCTCACGTACGCGGCCCGCGCCTTGCCGTCGGCAACGGGCATCCACCGCACCCGCCGGCAACCGTGATCCATCGATCGCGGTTGCCGGCGAAATGAGAATCGTGAGCGATCCGGCGCGCTACGGCACTCGGAAACGATCCCGAAACTCGGCACGACAAGCGGCCACGAAAGCACGCCAGGTTTCGTTCGGCTCCCAGAACGTGCGCGCCAGCGCGTCGGCACGCTCCGCCGACCAACCCTGGGTGGCTTCCCCCCACATCCCGACGAAGCTGGTGACGCGGAAGTTCGCGGCGCAGTGCACGAAGACCCGCTTGCCGGCGACGCGCTCCATCGCTGCAGCGAAGCGCTGGAAACTCTCGACTCGAGGGGCATCGAACTCGACGGGAATGTGGTCGTAGTCGAGACCGAGCGAGCGGACGAGCCCCGCCTCGTCCGGCAGGCAGTAGCGCGGATCGAGCAGCCCGAGGTTGATCACCGCCTCGTAGCCGGCGGCGGCGATCTCCGCGAGCTGCTCGGCCGTCGGCTGACCCGCCGTCGCAATGCGCTCGTCGAGCCGCAAGAAATTCTTGATGTCGTCGAGAGCCACGACCGCGCTACCTCGACGCGGATCAGAACTGGACGCGCTCGGCGCGGACCTGCGCCGTGCTGCCGATCTCGGTGGCCTCACCGGCGGTGTCGAACGCGTCGTAACGGATGGTCGCCGTGTAGCTGCGTCCATCCGCCGCCAGCGTCACCTTTTCGAGCAAGATGCCGCGCCCACCGGGTACCCAGCCACCGCCAGACGTGAGATCGTCGATGCCCTTCGGCGGTCGGGATGTGAAGTACTCGTATTTCGCTTCGTAAGTTCGCTCGCCGACCTTGCGCCACACACCGTAAGCCGGTGGCACCGGCGGCGATCCGTCGTAGTTCGACGATTCGGTCATCGTGCCACCGGCGTTGAACACGTACAGGAACTGGAGGTCCTTCACACTCGCGAACGCCCCGCTGGTGAACTGCACCTTCCCGCGCCAAGCCCCAACCAAATCGTCGGCGCCGGCGGAGCTCTGCGCGCGAACCCGAGACGCGCAGGCGATGGCGATCGCCACCAGGCCAGCGACGGCGAGCGGTCGCAAGGCAGTCGACGTCCTCATGATGCACCTCCATCGCGCTCCTTCGAGCCACGGAACGAACGCGCCACCACTCTTTGCCCGCGCGTCGTGAAATGCAAGCACTCACGCGGCCCACCCACCTTGGGCACACCAGCAGCGCGGGCTAGAGTTCGCCGTTCGCCGCAGGCCGAACTGCGAACCCGAAATCGAGCGCACGAGGAGCGTCCCCATGCCCAACGAGACTGGCATCGTTCCCTTCTGGAAAGGCTACGACCGCAAAGCGGTATTGCGCTTCGCACAGATGGCCGAGGATCTGGGGTACCACTCGATCTGGCTGCCTGAGGCGTGGGGCTACGAGCAGTTCCAGCTCCTGACCGAGATCGCGGTCCACACCAAGCGCATCAAGCTCGCCACCGGCATCACGAACATCTTCAGCCGTTCGGCGGCGCTGCTCGCGATGACCGCGGCCACCCTCGACGAGATCTCCGAGGGCCGCGTGATCTTGGGCCTGGGCACGAGCGGCAAGAAGGTGATCGAGAACCTGCACGGCCAGAAGTTCGAGAAGCCGCTCACGCGCATGCGCGAGACCGTCGGCATCATCAACGCGCTGGTCGCGGGCAAGCGGCTCAGCCCGGACATGAGCACGCTCTTCGAGGCGCGGAACTTCAAGCTCGAGATGACGCCATTCCGCCCTCACATCCCGATCCACATCGCCTCGCTCAACGACAAGGCGATCATCCAGACCGGTGAGATCGCCGACGGCTGGATGCCGACCTTCTGGCCCTACAAGCACTTCCAGGACGCCATCGCGCTGCTCGAGCAGGGCGCCAAGAAAGCGGGCCGCGACGCGAGCCAGATCGAGGTGTCGCCGTTCGTGTCGGTGGTGCCGTTCGACGACGTGGGCTTCGCACGCTCGATCGTGAAGCCACTGGTGAGCTTCTACATCGGCGGCATGGGCGACTATTACCACAACATGTTCTGCCGCTTCGGCTTCAAGGAGAACGCGGATCACGTTCTCGCCACGTACAACGGCCCCGATCGCGGCAGCGCTGGCGACGCCGTGAGCGACGAGCTCATCGACGCCATCGCGATCTGCGGGCCGGCGAGTCACTGCCGCGAGAAGCTCGCCGAGTGGCGAAGCTACGGCCTCGGCACGGCGATCCTCGGTCTGCCGACCAGCACGCCGCCCGAGTATACGGAGCAGTTCCTCAAGGATCTGGCGCCGGCTCGCTGAGCGCCGCCCGCAGCGCAAGCACGCGTTCGGTGCTGGCGAGCGCCAGCACCGGCAACGCCACGGCGTAGAGCCAGAGCTTGGCGAGCACGCGCCCGCCGAGGGCGAGGCCGTTTGCGAGCGCCGCCAACGGCGGCGCGATCAGCACCAGCGCGATCGCAGCCAGCGGCAACGACGCCCGCCAGAGCGCCTCGCGCGATGCCGTGAGCTGCCAAGCGGCGCGAAAGCTCGGCGCGAACCAGCGCCCTTTGTAGCTCTTGCCCTCGACCACGAACGGGTTCACGTAGCTCGGCCACAGACGCGCGGCCCCGGCGAGCGACACCAGCGCTCCGGCACCGAACCACGCTTCCACCTGCCACGGCAGCTCGGCGAGCCCTCGTTCGTAACCGCCGAACGCGGATGCGAGCGCCGCAGACGCTGCCAGCGCGAGGAGCGAAAGCAGCCAAAGCCCCACGCCCACCAAGGTCGAGAGCCCCGCGCGTTCGAAGCCGTAACCGAGGGCACTACGCGTGGTCACTCCGAGCGCCTTTGCGACGCCACCCATGAGCAACCACGCCGACCCGAAGAGCCAAAGCGGCCACGCAACCGGGCTCGCACCCACGGGGGTCGACTGCGACAGTAACTCTGCGAAGAGCACAATCAGCGCGATGCCTGGAAGCAAGCTCGGGTACGCGCGGAAGATGCGATGCGCGAGCTCGGCCGGATCGAACCTCGCCACCGCCGAGCGCGGCCGCCGGTCACGCGTCGCGGGCGCGGCGAAACCGCGCTGCGCCCACACGCGCGGATCACGAACGAGCACGAACACCGCTTGCACGCAGAAGTAGAGGCCGGCAGCAGCCGCCACGAGCGAGCCGTTTGCGAGCGCTTCCGCGAGGCCGCCGTAGCGGGGCGACAGAACCAGAGCCAATGCCGCGACCGTCGCGATCGCAACGAGCTGCACGCGAAACGAGAGCGCCCAGTAGGCCCGCAACCGCTCGTGTTGGCGATCCGTGCGCGCGCGACCGAGCCAGGTCCACCACGCACGGCGCACGATCATGCCCACCCAAAGCAGCGCCGACTGCGGCGCGGCAATCGCCCCGATCGCCAGCGCAGCCACGAACGCCGGCGCGGCGAGGGCCAGCCCGATCCCGCTCCAGCCGAAGGCGATCAGCGATCCGGCTGTGGGCTTGCGCGCCGACTCCCCTACGAGCCACACGAGGCGCTGCACCACGAGGGTACCCACCTCGATGCCGATCAGCATCCAACCTTCGAAAACCACGAAGCCCGAAGGGGGTCGCGAGGCGAGAACCGACACACGTGCGCACTGCCACGCGAACACCAGCTCGACTAACGCCGCCACGGCGCTCGCCACGGTGACGCGGCCGAGAATCACGCGGCGGATCATTCGCGAGCCCCGCACTTCCACGCGTCGCGCGTGGGCGGATAGGGTTCGCGCCGGAGGAAGCACGCGTTGAACCGAGGGCTGCGGCGCGCTGCCACGCGCGCGACGGGAGGCATGATTGCTGCGTCGGTGGCGCTGATCGCCGCCGTGGCTGCACTCCGAATCGTCGATCCGCCGTTCACTCCACGCTCGCTCTACCGCCGCGCGATCGCGCTGGCGTCGTTCCGGTCGCTCCCGCCGCCAGCGCCACACATCCGCCTCGAAGCGCTGCCGCGTCACCTCGTGCGCGCGCTGCTGGTGGCGGAGGATGCTCGTTTCTATCAGCACCACGGCTTCGATTGGGAGGAGATCCGGAAAGTCGCCGAATCCGACGAGATCGCTCGCGGCGCGTCCACGATCACCATGCAGGTGGCGCGAAACGTCTTCTTGTGGACGGGGCCGCGGCTGCGCCTGCCGCGCAAAGCCGGCGAGATCGCGCTCACACCGCTTCTCGAGGCGCTGCTCTCGAAGCGGCGAATCCTCGAGCTCTACTTCGACTGGTGCAGCTTCGGACCGGGCTCGATCGGCGTGGGCGAAGCAGCGCGCGCGGCCTTCGGCGCTCGTCCGGAAGATCTCGACGTCACCCAGTCGGTCTACCTGGTGGCGTGCCTGCCCAACCCCGAGCTCTATTGCGGCGCCAAGTCGTCGCGCCGCCACGCAGGACGCATGCGCTGGATTCGCACCCGAATGAACGCGGCGGGCGCGATCGCACCGCCTGCACGCGATTGATCAGGGGCAGGCGCCCGCGAACCTCAGAATCCGGAGAAGAAGTCGGTGCCGCCCGTGGCTTCGGCCTGCTGCTCGCGGATCAGCACTTCCTCGTCGCTTTCGAGAGCGTTCTGGCGCTCGACGGTGCGCGTGCGACGCATCCGCTTGCGATCGTCGTCCAGCGCCCAGATCGATAGCCGCGGGGCCCCGCCGCCGGTGATGTCACCGAGCTCCAGCCCGCGGTTGAGCTTGCTCTTCGTCAGCGGCGAACCTTCGAGCTTGGAGCTGGAAATGTCGACACTGACGTCGAACGAGCCGCTGATCTCACCTTCCTTGGTCAGCGCCAGCGGGTCTTTCGCGTTCGCACGCCGCCGATGCTTGCCGTCGGTCAGCCGTGTCAGGGGAGCCGTGCGCGCTCGCTCCGAATCACGCTGGCGTTCCAGCGCCTTCTGCAGGTTCGCCTGACTGTACGGGTTGGATCCCCAGTCACCGCCGAACCCTGCGGAATCGGCCGCGGGACGACCGTCGTCCTCGTAACCCTTCGCCTCGGGAAAGATCCACGTGCTGTAGGTGCGGCGCTGCTCTTCGAGAGCCGGCGGGATCGGATTCAGAAGCGGCTGGGTGAACGCCGCGATCTGCGCCGACGCTCGCCCAGCGACCAGCACGCAACCGAGCACCACGCTCGGGACGAGGATGCGAACGCGAGTCATCACGAATGAGGCTACCAGGCGCGCACCGAAGTCCAAAGCGCGATGCGGTCGTCGCCCGAGTCGTTCGACTGTTCGCCTAAGCCGGGCAGCCGTGCCGATGCCGCTGTGGTATCCCCTGCGCCTCGGGAGATCCCTCATGGCCCGCACGGGGCTGCTGCTCGTCAACCTCGGTACACCCGCCGCGCCTCGCACCCGCGAAGTGCGCACGTATCTGCGCGAGTTCTTGTCGGACCCACGCGTGCTGGACATGCCGGCGCTCGGCCGCGCACTGCTGCTCTACGGCGTCATCTTGCCGTTTCGGCCCCGCAAGTCGGCCGAGGCGTACCGCAAGGTGTGGACCGATCGCGGCTCGCCGGTGCTCTTCCACGGTCTCGACCTCGCGGCCAAGGTTCAGACCGCGCTCGGCCCCGAGATCCCCGTCGAGCTCGCGATGCGCTACCAGCGACCGAGCGTCGCCGAAGCGTTGGACAAGATGCGCGCTGCACGGGTGGATCGGATCGCCGTGATGCCGCTCTTCCCACACTACTCGTCGGCAGCGTGGGGCTCGGCGGCGGAGAAGGTCGCTCTCGAGGCGGGACGGCGTTGGAACGTGCCGGCGCTCCAGTTCGTGCCACCTTTTTTCGATCATCCCGCGTACCTCGAAGCACTAGCTCGCACCGCACGACCGGCGCTCCACACCTTCCGCCCCGATCGCGTGCTGATGAGCTTCCACGGCTTGCCCGAGCGCCAGGTGCGCAAGAGCGACGAAAGCGCCTCGCGCGACCACTGCCTCGCGAGCCCGAGCTGCTGCGACGAGATCGGTCCCGCGAATCGCCACTGCTATCGCGCCCAATGTCTCGCCACGGCGCGGGGCCTGGCCGCACGCCTGGGCCTCGAAGCCGAGCGCTACGAGGTGGCTTTCCAATCGCGCCTCGGCCGCACTCCGTGGATCCGTCCTTACACCGACGAACGGGTGCGCGAGCTGGCGAACACGGGCGTGAAGCGCCTCGCCGTGCTCAGTCCCGCGTTCGTGGCGGATTGCCTCGAGACGCTCGAAGAGCTGGGCATTCGAGCGCGCGACGACTTTCGCGCCCACGGCGGCGAGGAGCTGCTCTTGGTCCCGGCGCTCAACTCGCGCGACGTGTGGGTGGACGCGCTGATCCAGATCGTCCGCGACGCGATCGCGTGGCCCGCCTGACTCAGCCCGAAAACCTCATCCGTCTTCTGCTGCGACCGACGATTCGCCGTGATCTCGCGGGGTACTCGGGACGGCGGCCCTCGCCGTACGGCGCAGTACGACTGCGGGCCGCCGCCCTGCGCTCCCCGCGATCTGACGGCGACTTGTCGGTCTCGCGACGAACCCGTCTGAGGTTTCCGGGCTCAGGCGTCGACCCGGCTTGATCCCAGCCCGTTCCGGACGCTCGAACGTCGCAGTTGGTCAGACCGGCACGGGTGTCACGCCCGCGGCCTCGTCGTCGAGCGTGCGAGTCACCATTCCGGCGCACGCCAGCCAGTCGAGGTGATGCTTCAGCGCTTCCCCATGGGTTGCGACCAACCGCTCGTGACGTTCGCTGGGCGCGAGCTCGCCGAGCTTGCGCAGCTCGGTCAGCATCACTTCTTCCTCGTAACGCTCGTCGAGCAACCCGCGCCACGCAGCACGCAGTCGATCTCGGAGATCGTCCATCTCCGGCGTGCCGTGGGCGGCGAAGAGCGCAGGATGACCGAACGATCTTTCCCAGCGGGCTTCCCAGTCGTCGGGCGCCCGCTCTCGCACCCACGGCCGCGGCACGTTCACGAGCGGCACGAAGGCCTCACCCTTCGCGAGACCGCGCGCCTCTTCATAGCTCAGCACCCCGAGACTCACGACCAGTGGGCGGCGGGGTTCGGCGAGCGCTCGGCCGAGCTCGGCGGGAGTGGCGTCGTCGATCGCCAGCACCCCGGGTACGCGTCGGGCGATCTCCCGCAAGAGGCGCGACTTACCCGTGCCGGGGCCACCCACGATCACACAGGCGCGCCCCGCAGCGAGGAACCCGGCTACCCGCCCCGTCACCCGCGCGCGGAGGTCCGGAAACGGCCCCAGCGCTGAAGGTGCGGCGATGCTCATCGAGCGCAGTCGTCGATCATGCGGTGCGTAGCGCGTCGACGATGCCGAGGCGAGATGCACGCACCGCGGGGAAGAATCCGCCCACGATTCCCATCACCAACGCGAAGCCCAGCGACGCCGCGACGGTGGCGGGCGAGAGATGGAAGGTGAAGACCACTTCCGAGAACGTGTTGAAGTTGGTGGTGGAGAGCGTGAGCACGGAGAGCAGCGACGCCAGCCCCAGCCCGCTCACACCACCGACCAGCCCGAGGAGGATCGATTCGACGAGGAATGCGAGCAACACGTGGCGGCGCCGAAAGCCGATCGCCCGAAGCGTGCCGATCTCCACCGTGCGGTTGGCCACGGCAGCGTACATCGTGACCATCGCTCCCACGATCGCACCGAGGCTGAAGATCACCGAGATCACCGAGCCGATCGCATCGAGGAAGAGCGAGGTTTGTTTGGTCTGATTCGCGTAGTACTGGCGCTCGGCGAGGACCTCGATGGTCAAGCGTGGATCGGCTTCGAGCCGCGCTTTGAGAGGTGCCAGGTCCTCCGGGCGATTCAGCCGCAGGATCATCGACGAATACGCCTCGCGTCGATACGCCTGCAAGAGCTGTTCGGAATCGCCCCAGATCTCCGAATCGAAACCCGAGCCCCCGGCGTCGAAGAGGCCGACGACCTTCCACTCGCGGCCGCCCATGCGCAGCGTTTCGCCGAGCCCAGCACGCTGGAATTTGGCGGCGACGCTGCGCGCCGCGACGACCTCGTCGAGCCCCGGCTGGAACATGCGCCCTTCCACGAGCTTCACCTGGTCGCCGCGAATGGTCATCGACTTGGGCGAAACGCCGCGAATGGTGACGTTCACCCCGTCGGCCACGCCGGTGACACCGCGCTTCTTGAGCACCACCAGCACCACCGACTCGCCGGTGGCGAGAGGCTGCCCATCGGTGTCCTTGGCGATCTCCGGCTGCGACGTGATGATCGACGCCGAGTCGCGCATGACGACACTCTGCACTTCGGTCTGAGACCCACGGCGGATGGCGACCGCGTTGAGCGGCGATCCCGTGTCCACCATGGTCTTGGCCAGCCCGTCGCTGAGCATGCGCGCGCCGGCGAAGACGAACACCACCAGCGCCAGGCCGATGGTGGTGAGCAACGTCGTGGTGCGACGCGCCAGGGCACTTCGAACCGAGTAGCTGAACGGCAACGCCATGGATCGGGCCTCGCACGCCGCTCAGGCGATGCGGCGCAGACCTTCGACGATCGAAACCGTGGCGGCGTTGCGCGCCGGCACGATCGCCGCCGCGACTCCCACCACAAACGAGATCACGATTCCGTGAACGAACGTGAGCGGATCGATGGGCAGCTTCGGGAAGTAGTCGACCATCTGTGTTTCCAGCGCAGCGACCAGCGGCACCAAGGCCACCAGCCCCAGCGATCCCCCCAGCATCGCGAGGAACATCGACTCGCCGCCGATCACTCCCGCCAGGTGCCAGCCCCGGAAGCCGAGGGTCTTGAAGACGGCGTATTCCTTCACCCGCTCGCGCGCCGCCATCGCCATGGTGTTGGCGAGCACGAGCAACACCACGCCGATGATGAGGATCGAGGCGATGCGAATGCCCGCGATGATGGTGCTCGACATCGCCACGAAGCCGAGCTGGAACGCCTTCTCGGTCTCGGTGAGGGTCTCGGCGAGCGAGTTCTCGAATGCCGAATCGATGGTCTGGATCACCGCGGCGCCCTGCTCGGGCTGCGTGATCTGCACCACGAAGAAGCCGGTACGATTCGCGCTGCCCGGATAGAGCTGCTCGACACGCTCGTTCAGATAAGCCCAGTGGAAGAAGAACTGAGTCTCGTCGGTGCTCGGCTCCCTGCCGGAGTAGATCCCGCGGATCACCAGCGGGTAGTCACCGGGAAAGATCGTGCCCTTCAGCGTCACCGTCTGGCCGAGCTGCCACCCGAAGCGCTGGGCGAGCTTGCGTCCCACGATGCAGGCGTTGCGCTCCGCGAGCGCTTCTTTCCACTGCTCGGGCGGCACGACGTACTCTTTGTACATCGCGAACCACGGCTCCATGTCCACGGCAAACTGCGGAAAGAAGTTCTTCTCCTCGATGTAGATCCCACCGAACCAGTTGCCCGGCGCCGCCTTCACCACACCGGGCACCTGCTGGATCTTGTTCAGGTAGGCGATCGGCAGCGAGAACACCAGCGACACTTTGTTTCGCACCACCAGCCGGTCAGGCTTGGCAGCATCGGCGCCTGCGTACCAGGCGGTGATGAGCGTCCGGATCACGCCGAACGCAAGCACCGCGAACGCGACCCCCACCACCGTGAGGAAGCTGCGCAGCTTGTGGCGCAGCGCGTTCAGAAAGATCAGCTCGAAGAGTCGCATGCGGCTAACCCTGAACCGAGCGCATCGCGCTTGCTTCGCGGCCAGCAGGCTGCTGGAAAACTCGCGGTCGCGAGTTCTTCGAGCCTGCCGATGCTTCCTCGGGGGACTCGACCAGCCCCCCGCCCCACGAGAAACGCGGTTGTCGTGGGGCCCCACTCCCGAGTCGGTTGGCGCCGCTCACCGGCGCGCCTCTGGCGCATGCCATCTCGTCCGTTTGCATGGCGCGGTTTTCCTCGATGCCCATGCTTCAGCGCTACCGGTGAATGCCGCTCAACTCACCCTTGTCGAGCTCGGCACGGGTGTGGGCACGCTCGGCGGCGCGAGGGTCGTGCGTCACCATCACGATCGTCTTCTTGAATTCCTGGTTGAGCTGGCCGAGCACGTCGAGGATTTGCTCGGCGGAGGTGCGATCGAGGTCGCCGGTGGGCTCGTCGGCGACCAAGAGCGTGGGATCGGTGACGATCGCGCGCGCGATCGCCACCCGCTGCTGCTGGCCACCCGAGAGCTGATTGGGCCGGTGCCGGATGCGATCCGCGAGCCCCACGACTTCGAGCGCCGTCTCCACGTGCTTGCGCCGCTCGCTGCGCGGAAGCGGGCTCAGAAGCAACGGCAACTCGACGTTCTCGTATGCCGTGAGCACCGGAATCAGGTTGTAGAACTGGAAGATGAAACCGACGTGGTTGGCGCGCCAGCTCGCGAGCGCACCTTCCGAGAGGCTCACGATGTCGGTGCCGGCGACCTCGACGCTCCCGCCGTCGGGTCGATCGATGCCACCGATCATGTTGAGCAGCGTCGACTTCCCCGAGCCGGACGGCCCGAGCAGCGCGAAGAACTCGCCCTCGGGTATCTCGAGCGACAGGTTGTTGAGCACCGGCACCGAAGCGCCGTCGTGCTTGTAGCTCTTGGTCAGGTTGCGGACCGCGACCAGCGGCTTCGATTCACTCATGGTTGGTTCCCGTATGATCCCCAGCGCGCGTCGTACAACGCTCCGTCACGACACCGCCAGCTCGACGGTAGCTCCGTCCGCGAGGTCTTGCGGCGCATCGACCACCACCACGTCGCCGTTGGCGAGCCCGCTGGCGATCACTTGCTGCGTGCCGCGCAGCGGCCCGAGCGTGACGCTGCGTTGCCGCACCTGCTTACCCTCGAGCTTCCACACGAAGGCGCTTCCGTCGCGGCTCACGATCGCACCCCGCGGCACCACGAGCTCGGGCGCGGCAGCAGGCTCGGCACTGCGCGCCAAGAACGTCACCTTCGCAGACATCTCGGGGAGCACGCGTGCGTCGGGGGCGTCGAAGACCACCTTGGTCATCACCGTGGCCTTGGCGCGATCAGCCGTCGGCACGATCTTCTTCACTCGCCCCGGATACTTGGTCTCCGGGTAGGCGTCCAGCGCGATCTCGACCGGCGTGTCCGGCCGCACCCGCTGGATGTACGCCTCCGACACGTCTGCCTCGACTTCGATCGACGCCATGTCGGCGATGCTCACCACCGCACCGCGCGAGCCAGGCGCCGACGCCATCGGCGCCACCATCTCGCCCAGATCGGCGCTCTTGGTGAGCACCGTGCCGTCGAATGGAGCGCGGATGCGGGTGCTCTCCACGGCGACCTCGGCGGCGCGCACGGCCGCCTCCGCAGCGCCCACTTGTGCCCGTGCTGCATTCACGTTGGCTTCCGCGACCTGACGCGCCGCCACGGCCTGGTCGAGATCCGCGCTCGACAAGAGCTGCTGCGCATGGAGGCTCTTGGCCCGCTCGAACGCCAGGCCTGCCTCCACCCGCTTGGCCTCGGCCTCGGCCTGCGAAGCGCGGCCCGCGGCGACCACGGCATTGGCATGCGCGAGCTCCGCTTCCACGTCGCTGCTCTCGACCCGCGCGATCACCTGGCCCTCGGTGACGTGATCACCTTCCTCGACTCCCAGATACACGAGGCGCCCGGTCGCCTTCGAGGCGACGGCAGCCTTGCGTTGCGCGACCACGTAGCCGGAAGCGGTGAGCACCGCTTCCGTGCTCGACGGCGCCCGCACCATCACCTGCACGGTCTTCACGTGGAGCGCCGGCGCCAAGCGTTTCGAGAAGCGCAGCGTGGCGTAGGCCGCGAGCACGAGCGCCGCTACCACCCCGAGGATCACCAAGGTCGCGCGGCGGCCGCTGCGCGGAGGTTCGCTCGGGGTTGCGCTCACCGGCTTGCGCTCGATGCGCAACGCCGAGAGATCGGGTTTGCGGGAGGCGGGCTCGGCCATGAGGGAGGTGTTCAAGAAGCGAGGAGCACGACGACGAGCGATCGGCCATCCACGCGCGGCGGCCTGCGGCACGGAAGGGCGCGATCAGGAAACGGAACGGTTCCCGCGCGCCATCCGCAGCGTGTACGACTCGCCCGTGGCGGTATCGGTGCCGGTACCGGTCAGCACGCACTGCTCGGGCACCAACGTGAGCGCCAGCGTCTCGGTACCGACCTGCACCACGTAGCTACCGCGACCGTCGGCGCAACGGCCGGTGAAATCGTTCTGCACCGTCTCGCCGTTGCGCTCGAAGATCCACACGCCGCGGATCTGGTCGCACGACGCATCGTCGATCTGCACGAACTCGCGTCCGGTGGCGCCGCCCACGAACTCGTGGGTGCCGATCCACACGCCGTCGAGCTCCATGTTCGCGTCGTTGGGGCACGCTGGCGGATCGGACTGCTTGGCCAGCGAGAGGTTGAGCACCGACGCATTCGCGGTGGTGGTGCCCGCGCCCCGGAACGAACAGCCGTCCGTGGAATCCAGGCTCACGACCTCGGTGGGTGGCAGCCCCAGGGATAGGCCGCAAGAACGCAGGTCCTGCTGCTTGCCTGCGCACGAACCGTCCACGAAGAGCGTGGTGGCGGTGTCACCACGCACGTAGGTCCAGAAGCCCTTCACGTCGGTGCCTCCGGCCTTCTCGAGAAACGTGGTGGTCTCGGTTCCGTGCACGACGCTTCCACCCGAATCGGTGAGCGTGTGCTCGCCGCTCCACGTCCCGCTCAGATCCGCGAGATCGTAGATGCACGGGTTGCTGCTTCCGCCACCACAGCTTCCCGTCAGGAGCGCGCCACCGGCGACGAGTGTCGCCAGCCAACACCAAGGCGACCGGGCGGCGCGCTGAATCGGTGACGTCATCGCAACCTCCGGAAGTGGGTTCGGCGGGACCGGATGCGCCAGCCGCGGCGCCATGGCAAGTGCGCGTCCCCGCGGGGAAATCGGCCGCGAATCGCGTGGCTGGCGGGCCGACGCCCCTCGCGCACGAACGTGGCCGCACTATAGCCATCGCGCTTCGGGCCATCCAAGGCGAAGATGCGGTGCTTCGTGCTTCACCGCGAATCCGGGCGGCGAACGACCCATCCCCGCAATCGCACGGCGAACGCCGCACCGAGCGCGAACAGCAGCGAGTACACGAGCAAGAGCGCGGCGCCCAGCACGATGAGCGAGCCGATCGGCAAGAACACCAGTTGGTAGCCGAGCTGGCCGAGCCACGCGCCGAGGTAGTGTGCCCACAGCGGCCGCGGCGCTGCCGCCCCAGCCAACATCCCGCCAGCGAAGAGCGCGAGCACGTAGTAAGCACCGTCCGCATCCCAAGGCTCGGCACGTCCGACCACGAGCGGGGAGAACGCCCACACCATTGCCCCAGTGAATGCCGAGAGCAGCAGCACGAACGCGGGCGAACGCCGCCGCGTCGGCGCGAGTCCGCGCTCGGACGAAGGCCTGCCGATCGATGCGGTCATCCGAACGACCTCCCTTCGACCTGAGTGCCAGAGCTGGAAGGTGCCCGCGACGGTAATGGAGCGACGCGCGCGGGCCCCCCGGCGCGCGACGCCTTCCGCGTCGGCACTCCGCCCACCCCAGGGTGGTGGGTCAGTCTGTCAGGGATGCGCCGGTCGAGTCGCGAGGGTCTGGGGACTGGTCGGCGGGCACGGCTCGCCCTCGCTCGACTCCGTGCCTCCGGAGGCTCGCCTGCGCCGCGACCACGCGACTCGCGGCTCACTGCCCGCGAGCGCGACTCGAGGTGCGTGGCCGCGGATCGCCCTTCGACGTGCCCCCAGCCCCTCACGCCTGAAAAGGGCACAGCACGAAACTGACCCACTCGAGACTTCGCGTGACAAGCCGCCGTCCGCGGTGTCAAACTAACGCTCCTTGCCCTCCCGTTTCGGAGCATCGAGAAGCCCCATGAAGCGTTCGACGTTCGCGGTCGTGAGCTTGATGTGCGCGTGCACCGCTGCGGTATCCGGTGTGAGCGCGGCCCCCGACGGCGACGCGCGATACGCATCCGTCGTCGGCTGGCTGGAGGCCGATCCCACGGTTCAGAACGAAGCCCAGCACAACATCACCGCGATGGGGCACGACGCCGTCGAGCCGCTGGTCGCGGCACTCACGCGGGGAACCCCGACGGTACGGCGCAGCGCCGCCTTCGCTCTCGGCCAGTTGCCGTCGGAAGCACGCACCGTGGTGCCGGCCTTGATGCGTCATCTCGGCGACGACGACAAGGAAATCCGAATCGCTTCGGCGTGGGGCCTGGGGTCGCTCGGCGACAAGGCGGAGCCGGCGATCGACGCGCTCGACTCCATGCTTTCCGACGCAGAGCCCGGTCCGCGCATGGCGGCTGCCCGCACACTGGGAAAGATCGGCCCGGCGGCGGTACGCACCACACCGAGACTCGTCGCCGACCTCGGCGACTCGGAGAGAATGGTTCGCCAATGGGCGGCATGGTCGCTGGGACGAATCGAAGCGCCTGCCGCGAAAGCGGTGCCCGCGCTCACGGCAGCGATGGAGGACCCGGTCGCTGGCGTGCGCCGATCCGCGGCGCTCTCGCTCGGGCTCTACGAGGACGACGCCAAGAGCGCCGTGCCGGCGCTCATCAAAGCGCTCGACGACCCACACGATCAGGTGCGCACCTTCTCGGCTTGGGCACTGGGATCGATCGGGCCGGATGCAAAGGAGGCGCTGCCGCGGCTGCAAGCGATGAAGCCGCAGGCCTCGGGCATGCTCGAGACCATCTTGGCCAACGCCATCGTCAGCATCTCGACCGGCAATCGCAACGCGCAGGCGAAGCCCGAGGGCTGAAGGCTCGCAGCGCCCGATTCCGCCCTGACCCGGGCTGCTCGCGGGTCGAAAGGCGCAAACCGTACGTGTCCGCTCTTCGCTACCTTCCGCCCAACGCCGTCACGTTGAGCAGCCTGACGTGCGGGCTGATCGCCATTCTCTACGGCGTCGAAGGCCAGCCGCAGCTCGCCGGCTGGTTCATCTTGTACTCGGTGCTTCTCGACGGTCTCGACGGGCCGCTGGCGCGACTGCTGAACGCCCAGAGCCGGATCGGCGGCGAGCTCGACTCGTTCGCGGACTTCGTCGCCTTCGGGCTCGCTCCCGCATTCCTGCTGGCAGGCGTCGGTGAGCCGACCGGACCGCTCAGTGGACCGCGGCTCCTCCATCTGCTCGGGCTGATCTACGTGTTCGGCTGCGTGCTGCGGCTGGCGCGCTACAACGTCGTCGACGGCAAGGCGTACCCGGGCCTCTTTCGCGGGGTTCCGTCCACGTTTGCCGGCGGCTTCGTGGCCGCATCGGTGCTGGTCGCGGTTCGCCACTCGGTGGACCTCGAGACCCGTGCGATGGGGCTCGCGTTTCTTCTCGGCGGGTTGGGCATCCTCATGGTGAGCCCGATCTACATCCCGCGCGTGGGCTCGGCGCGCACGGTGCTCTGGAAACGGCTCACGGTGGCGAACCTCGCCGTCGTGTGGATCCTGGTGGTCACGCGTTCGCTGCCCGAGTACTTGCTGGCGTCCGGGATCGCCTATTTCGTCGGCGGCGCGGTGGTGGGTGCGCGGCGAGTCGCCGAGCTACGCAGCACCCCGGCGGCCGTCGCCCAGTAGC
>CAYUSL010000027.1:24540-26728 GCA_964447125.1 uncultured bacterium
CCCCCGACCCATCAGGTCGAACGGGCGCGACTCGCGGCGGCAGGCGGCACGCCCGCTTTGCTCGTGCCGTCGCGACGCGACGGCGACGTCGATGCTGCGTCACGCGCCGGCAAGACGGCGCGTGACGGCTCCGCTGGGTGGGCATCGGGCAACCCAGGCACGTGCTCCAGCTCGTGGCGCGCGAAGAGCACCATCGGAATCGCCAGCACCAGACCGACGAGCCCCAACAGCACCTCGCACACCACCAGCGCCGTCAGCGTCACTGCCATCGGCAGCTTGACGATGTCACCGATGATCTTCGAGTTGAGGAAGTATTCGAGCTTGTGCACCGCCACCAACATGCTCAGGCAGATGAGCGCGCCCCACAGGCCGATGGCGGCAAATGCCACGCAGGTCAGGACGGTATTCGAGATCAGGTTGCCGATGATCGGCAGGATCCCGCACAGAAACACCGTGAGCAGCAGCACCAGCGGTTGCGGCAGGCCGAGCCCGATCACCAAGCACGCCGAGATCGCGGTGTTCACCGCCGCGATGATGAGCTGACCACCCATCACGCGCTTGAAGTAGTAGTAGAAGATCCGCACCCGCACCATGCCGAAACGGTATAGGAATCCCAGCAAGCTCTCCGGGCGTCGCGCGAACACGGCATCGACCGCGCCCAGGTCGTGGTAGAGCACCAGGTTCAGCACCAACGCGAACAGAAAATAGACGACGTAACCCGAGATTCGCGACACGACTCCGGTGACCGAGGGGATGAGCTCGCGCGCGAACTTGATGCCCTCGGTGATCTGCCCGATCACGTCTTCGGAGGTCACGTACTGTGCCAGGTTCCAGCGCTGGTCCGCCTGGCGGTAGAGCGTGATCGCCTGGTCCTGGATCGAGCTCACCACCCCCGGCAACAGACGCACGGTGTCGGGGATGAGCTTGAAGATCAGCACGGCGGCCAGCGCCGTCACCCCGACGTAGAGCAACGAGAACATCACCGCCTTGGGCACGAACGGTACCCAACGACGCAGATCGTGGGTGAGCACGTCGGAGACCAGGAACAGGAACAGGAACGCGACGGCGAAGGTGGTGAGCTTGGTGGCGAAAATCATCACCACCGGGATGGCCAGGAGCCCATACCCCACCAGATACGGATGCGCCTCCAAGAACGTATTGCGACGGGTCTCCCACTCCGCCTCGCTCTTGGAGCGGAAGAGCAGCGTGGTTTGATCGATGCCGCCCAGCTCCTCTGCTGCTGGCGGCGGCGATGAGATGCGCGAGCTCGGCACGACGGATCGGTGGTGCGGCTGGGGCTGGCTTGGCGGCGAGGTCGCGAACGTCCAAACCGCGGTCGCGGCAGCGTACCATAGGGTGCACGCGGCCGATCGAAAGGCCGTCCCCGCACGAGGAAGACGATGAAAGCCAACGTGATCGACGTTTCCGAGGCCACCTTCGAGGCCGAAGTCGTCACCCGCTCCTTCCAAGTCCCGGTGCTGGTCGACTTCTGGGCGCCATGGTGTGGGCCGTGCCGGGCGCTGAGCCCCATCCTCGAAGACCTCGCCGAGAAGGGCGAAGGCTCGTGGCTGCTGGCGAAGGTGAACTCCGACGAAAATCCGGCGCTCGCCGAGCGCTTCGGTGTACGCGGCATCCCGTGCGTGAAGGCGTTCCGCGACGGGAACTTGGTCGACGAGTTCACCGGCGCACTGCCGCGTGCGGCGGTGGAGCGCTTCCTCGAGCAGCTCCTACCCAGCGAGCTCGACTCACGAGTCGCGGACGCGGTCGCCGCATTGGAACGCGGCGACCGAGCAGCGGCGCGCACTGCGCTCGAGTCGGTGCTGGCGACCCAACCCGCCCACGACGGTGCCGTGCTCGCGCTCGCCAAGCTCGAGCTCGACGACGGCCACCCAGAGCGCACCCTCGATCTGGTGAAACGCCTACCGGACGGCGGTCCAGCAGGCGCCGCCGTCCGCCTGCTGCGCGCCCAAGCCCGCTTTGCGGCTGCTCCGGCGGCCGAGAGCGTGGACGTGCTCGCGGCACGAGTCGCTGCCGACCCCAAGGATCTGGATGCACGCTTCGCGCTCGCCTGCGTCGCCGCGCGCGAGGGCGATCTCGACCGTGCCGCCGAGGAACTGCTCGGCATCCTGGCGCGCAAGCGTGAGTACCGAAACGGCGAGGCGCGTCTCGCCTTTCTCGACGTTCTGGA
>CAYUSL010000028.1:0-1197 GCA_964447125.1 uncultured bacterium
TCCCGCCCCGCCTGGCTCAATCGCAACGTCGTTGCGGTGGGGCTGGTGAGCCTGCTCACGGACGCCGCGAGCGAGATGGTGCTGCCGCTGCTGCCGGCCTTTCTCACGGTGACCCTCGGCGGCGGCGCCATGGCGCTCGGCTGGATCGAAGGCTTGGCCGACGCGGTGGCGAGCGCGCTCAAGCTCGTATCCGGGCGGTGGGCGGATCGCCTCGGCCGCAATCAGCCGCTGATGCTCCTCGGCTACGGCATCTCGACGATCGCGCGGCCGTTCGTCGCGATCGCTACGGCGCCGTGGCACGTCCTGGCGGTACGCGTGAGCGACCGGGTCGGCAAGGGCATCCGGTCGAGCCCGCGCGACTCGCTGCTCGCGCACGCGGTACCCGCGGAACAACGCGGCGCGGCCTTCGGATTCCACCGCGCGATGGACCACGCGGGTGCCGTGATCGGCCCCACCATCGCGTTCCTGGTGCTGCGCTACGTGAGCAGCGACCTGCGCCATCTATTCCTGCTCTCGGCGATCCCGGGCGTGTTCGCGGTGCTCGCCGTGGTGCTGGGGGTACGGGAGAATCCCCCTGCCGAGCGCGCCGACGCGAGCCGGGAAGCGAAGCCGATCGACGCAGCCTCCGACGCGGCCTCCGCCGCCACCTCGCTCGCCGGGCTGCTCACGCTGCTGGCGCCGCTCGCGATCTTCACGCTGGGCAAGGCGAGCGAGACGTTCCTGCTGCTCAAGGCGGGCGCCCAATCGGCGAGCCTCACCACGCTGCCGCTGCTCTGGATCGGCCTGCACGTCGTGAAGTCGGCGTGCTCGTTTCGCGGCGGTGTGCTGAGCGATCGTCTGGGGCGCGCGCGCGTCATCGGCGCGGGCTGGGCGCTGCACGTCGGGATCTACGCGGCCCTCGCGTTCGCAAGCTCGCGGACCGCGGTCTGCGCGCTCTTTCTCGCGTACGGCATTCCGGCGGGGCTCACCGAGGGTGCCGAGAAGGCCTTGGTCTCGGCGCTCGCTCCCAAGCGCGGCCAGGGCACCGGATTCGGCTGGTATCACCTGACGCTCGGCATGAGCGCCCTGCTGGCGAGCGTCGTGTTCGGGACGTTGTGGGACGCGTTCGGTCCCCGCGTGGCGTTCCTGACCGGCGCCTCGCTCTCGGCGATCGGGTTGGCGCTGTTCGCGCGGCTGCGCCCCGACCGGCACGCCCGC
>CAYUSL010000028.1:1297-26632 GCA_964447125.1 uncultured bacterium
TTCACCGCAGAGCCGGGCGCACCGGTGACGGTCGACGATCCGTACAACATGTACTTCACGCCCGACGGGCGCTTCGCGATCGTGGTCGCCGAGGAGCTGATGCGCCTCGACTTCCGCGACGCCCAGACGATGGCGCTCGTCCAGTCCGTTCCCGTGACCTGCAAGGGCGTCGATCACATGGACTTCACCATCGACGGCCGCTTCGCGCTCGCCACCTGTGAGTTTTCGGGAGAGCTCGCGAGGCTCGACGTCGGGGCGCACAAGATCGTGGGCTACTTGAAGCTCGACCCCGAGGGGCTCGGAAAGAAGTCCATGCCCCAAGACATCCGCTTCGGCCCCGACGGAAAGCGCGCGTTCGTCGCCGACATGATGGCGGACGGCGTGTGGGTGGTGGATCCGGAGACGTTCACGCGGGTGGGCTTCGTCGCCACCGGCAAAGGCGCACACGGCATCTACCCGAGCCGCGACGGCAAGCTCCTCTACGTGACCAATCGCGGCTGCAGCCACGTCTACGGTTGCAAGAAAGGGCCGGGAAGCGTCGCCGTGCTCGATCCGGCGAGCTTGCAAGTGCTCGCCACCTGGCCCGTTCCCGAGGGCGGCAGCCCGGACATGGGCAACGTGAGCGCCGACGGCAACGAGCTCTGGCTCTCGGGGCGCTACGACGACGAGGTCTACGTCTTCGACACCCGAAGCGGCGCGCTCACCCACCGCATCCCCGTGGGTAATGGTCCGCACGGGCTCACGGTCTGGCCACAGCCCGGCCGCTATTCGCTGGGGCACACTGGGAACATGCGATAGTCGGCGCGAATCCTCGATCGCGTCGCGCGCGGGGCGGCTTGCTGGCGAGACGATGCGAGCATGGAGCGCAAATGACCTTTCGCGTGATCCAGTGGGCCACCGGCAACGTCGGCAAGCTCTCGATCCAGGCCATCGCGCGCCATCCCGAGCTCGAGCTCGTGGGCGTGTGGGTGCACGACGACGCGAAGGTGGGCCGCGATGCCGGTGAGATCGCCGGCATGGCCCCGCTGGGCGTGAAGGCCACGAACGACGTGGAGGCGCTCCTGGCACTCGATGCCGACTGCGTCATGTACTGCCCGCTGCCGTGGCAGGTCGACGAGATGTGCCGCATCCTCGAAGCGGGCAAGAACATCGTCACCACTTGCGGCTACCACCATCCCTACATCCAATTCCCGGAGGCCACGGCGGAGCTGGAAGCGGCCTGTCAGCGCGGCGGCGTGTCGCTGCACAGCTCGGGGAGCAATCCCGGCGGCGTGAGCGAACGCTTTCCGCTCACGTTCAGCGGCTGGTGCAGCCGCATCGATCGGCTGGTGGTCACCGAGTACGGCGACTGCCGCCATTACGACACACCCGGAATGATCTTCGAGGTGATGCTGTTCGGGAAAACCGAGGCGGAGGCGCGCGCCGGCTTCATGCTGGAGATCCTGAAGCGCTGCTTCTACGAGTCGCTCGACATGGTGGCCGCGGGGCTCGGTGTGCGGATCGATCGCTACGGATTCACCCACGACGTGGCGCTGGCGAGCGAGCCCATCGAGACCGCTGCCGGAACCATCGCGACGGGGACGGTCGCCGCCCAGCGTTTCACGTATTCCGGCGTCGTCGAGGGCGGCCCGCACCTCGAAACGCGTCAGGTGTGGGTGATGGACGACCTGCCGTTCACGCGCTTCGATCGCCCCTGGGAAGGCGATCGCCTCGACGGCTGGAACATCCACATCGAAGGCGACCCATCGTTCGACGTGAACATCGACTTCCCGGCCCACTACACCGGCAGGCAACGCACCCGCGACGGCATGATGGCTACCGCCGTCCACTGCGTGAACGCGATCCCCGCCACCTGCCGCGCAGCACCCGGCATCCGCACCTACCTCGATCTACCCATGATCACCGCCCGCGCCGGGCGCAGGGCGAGGTGACATGCGCCGAGCCTGCATGCCGATCCGCTGGACCGGATTTCGATGGCGAAAGTGCGTCGTCCGTCAGCGAGCGGACGTGCGATCGCCGCTGTCGTCTCCCGGGTTGAAGATGAACTCGCCTGTGTAGGACGAGTTCCACCACGGCGTCTGCACCGAGCCCGAGCGCACGGCCTCGTCCTCGACGCCACGCAGTACTTCTTTGAACACCGCTTCCGCAGTCAGTCCGGGGATCTCCAGGGCTCGGAGGAAGTGCTTGGTGTAGAGGCCGTTCCTCCCTGTTCCGTCCGATGCGACTCGGCCCGTGGCGGTGGCGAAGGAAATGATCGTTCCACGCGCTCCCTCCATCGAGGCCAGGCCCCGCGTCGCCGATCGACTCGCCTTGGGCAATGGATTGTCACGGCAGGCATCCAGCATGACGACCTTGAGCGACGCACCGGCCGCGTCCATCTCGTTGACGATCTCCTGGGCCCGCACTGAGTGGTAGCGCACGTTGGACTCGATCACGTCCCCGGGCGCGTCGATTGGGATCAAGAAGTTCTCGCCCTCGACCTGGACACCGTGCCCGGCGAAGTAGAAGAGCCCGACGCCCTTGCGCGTCCTGAGCGAGTCGCGAAACTCGGCGATGGCACCTTCCATTTCTCTCTGGCCCGCGTTCTCTCGGACGTGGACGTCGAAGCCGAGCTTCTCGAGCGCTCTGCCGATGTCACGCGCGTCGTTGACGGAGTTTCGTAGCACCGGAAAGTCCCGGTAGACGCCATTGCCGATGACGAGCGCCGTCCGCTTCTCGGAGATCGGTGCAGGCTTGCGGCCGGGCGGCAACGGCTTCGCCTCCGTCGACACGGGCTTCGTCACCACCGAATCCTTTGCCACGCTCGGGGACGCATTGGAACCGTCGACGCTCCCGTTGCGCCAGACGATCGTTTCGTCGGGTTTGTAGTAGCATCCACCGATCATCAGCGTGGCAATGATGGCTGCCGTCCATCCGCTCGACCTGTGCCGCATCGTCGAAGCTCTCCCTGACGTGAGTGCGGTCCGCGCGTACGGCTCACGATCGCCGGCCGCCGACCGCATCCGCGCGAGGCAATTCTGATGGCGAGGCACGACATCCGTCCAGACCGCCGTTTCCTTCGATTCATCGCTGCATGCACGCTCGCGACGTCTGCTTGCAGTGCGCTCGATTCGGTGGAGCGAGCTCAAATCCGCAACCGGGTGGAAGCCTCTTGTGGAGGCGGCGACGCGCTCACGCCAGCCGTGGCGAGCCACGGGGGCGCCTACTGCATCGAGGGGTCGCGGTTTGGGTGGGAAGGGTCCGGCGGAGCTTGGCGCCCCACGATCCCACCAGAAGTCGTGCGCGTCGGCCTCACGCGCTTCACGGGCATCGATGCGCTCTGTGTCCACTTCGACGAGATCGTCGACGGAGTGCGCCGCGCGCTCGAGCAACACGGGATGGGCCACGCATACGCTGTCTGCCCCGAGCTTCGCGAGGTCGCGTTCCGCTACGACGCTTCGCGGAGGGAACTCCACTTCACGGACCAGTCGCCGGATGCCGAATCGGGACGGAAGAGCGGATCGATCTTGATCGAGGGCGTGGACCTTCAGCAGACGAACCCGGGCGCCTCGGCGGCGACGCGATGACGCGAGCGGCGCGCTCTCGGTGGGCCAACGCGCTCCGGTGGCTGACGGTCTGCATCGCGACCTCGGCCAGCGGCTGTGTCGGGCGCACCAAGGCTTCGCCGGACTGGATGCTCGCCAAGATCACGTCGCAGTGTGGAAACTCGGCTCCTCCGATCGAAACGCACGCTCTGGCGCACGTACCCGGCCAGTACTGTGTCGAGTCGATGGCCGTGATGGGAGCGTCGCTCCTGGGCGGCGCGGCGACAGTCTCCGCCCCGGCGGAAGCGATCGCCCTCGGTCTCGCTCGCTGGGGCCGTCTCGACTCGTCTTGCCCGGGGCACCGCGCGATCGTGGATGCGGTGGCCCTCGCTCTTCGCGAGGTTGGCGCGGGGCGCGTCACCGCCGCCTGCCCTGGACCACGCCTCGTGGCCTTCGAGTACGTGGCCGATCGAAACGAGCTCTTCTTCGACGATCAGGCGCCCGACGCTCCGAGCGGCGGCGCAAACGGCGCGATTCGTCTCGACGGCTCCGAGTCGTCCCAGACCCCGACCATGCGTGGCGATGTCAAGCCCAACCCGCGCGCGCGTCCCATCTACGGCGACATGATCGCGGTGCCAGCGGGACCGTTCACGATGGGCACCCCCGTTCGCGATCCCAAAGGCCCAAGACGAGAACCCGACGAACCGGCACGTTCCGTCGAACTGGCGGCGTTTCTCGTCGATCGCTGGGAAGTGCCGGTGTACGAGTATCGCCGCTGCGTCGAGGCCGGGGGCTGCAGGATGCTCGCCGTGGGATCTCCGGCTTCCGACGGCTGCAACTGGGGGAAGGCCGAGCGCGCGGATCACCCCGTGAACTGCGTGAGCTGGAACGACGCCTGGCGCTATTGCGCGTGGAGCGGAAAGCGGCTTCCGTTCGAGGCCGAATGGGAGAAGGCCGCCCGCGGCAACGAACGCCGCAAGTATCCATGGGGATTCGAAGACCCGTCGTGCCGAATCACGGTCTGGGACGAGCACACGAATGGCTGCGGTAGAGACTCCACCTGGCCCATCGGCTCCCGCCCCGAGGACCGATCGCCCTACGGCGCCGAGGACATGGGCGGAAACGTCCGCGAGTGGGTGGCGGACTGGTACGACCCTCACTACTACGCCGCGGCGCCAGCTGTGAACCCGCAGGGTCCGCCCGCGGAGCAATCGTATGGACGCGTCGTCCGGGGTGGATCGTGGGCCGAATCCTCGCGCGAGAACTTCGAGACGACGCGCCGGGGCTGGTTTTCTCCTGAGTCCCGGTCGGACGAGGTCGGCTTCCGATGCGCAAGAGACGCCGATACGACGCGCCGGGACGACGGCGGTGAGCACTGAACGCAGGTGCAGGCTCGGCTGGGCAGCGCGGCGCAGGACTCGCGGCGCGCGGGAGCGATCCAGATGCGCTGGGTAACGATGACGGGGTCCCGTCGTTTGCTTGCCGCGATTGCGTTGGCGGGTGGCACCGGATGCCCGATCGACTCCGGAGGCGCGCTCGAACCCGTGCGGCCCGTCACGTCCGAGACGGATCTTCAGCGCGCGGCGTCCGAGTCGATCGAGCGCGCCTCGATGGGCACGCAGTACGTGCTCAGGCGAATCAACCAGACCTGCGGCGAGAGCAGCGCCCTCGCCGGCGTCGAAGTGGTGACATTCCTGCCGAAACAGCTTTGCGTGGAGGTCCGCAGCCAGCCGGCGGATGGCGACTCCAGCGACTTTGCGCGAGCGTACATTCCGGTCGAGGCCATCGAGACCGGACTTCGCCGGTTCCTGCCGATCGCGCCGTCGTGTGAACTCGTGACGCAGGGCGCGCGCGGGCTGCAGTTCGCGCTCAATCGAACGGGAATCGGGGAAATCTCGCTTGCCTGTCCCGTGCCCGCACGAGCCGTGGTGCGCTACTCGCCGATAGCTCGGGACCTCGTGTTCCACACGTTCTGGGACGAGACCGGGTTGCCTGGTCGGTTCACCGCGATCCGCATGGTGGAAACCGACGTCACCCCTCGTGCGCTTCCCTCACTCGAGCCGCCCGAGCAACGAGCGATCGAGCATGACGGCATGATCCGGGTGCCCGCGGGTCCATTCACGATGGGGATTCCGGTGCGACGTCCAAAGAATCCCGAGCCCAAGGAAGACGAGCCCGATCACGAGGTCACGCTCGATGCATTCTGGATCGATCGTCTCGAGGTCACGGTGGGGCAGTACCGCGAATGCGTGGCTGAACGCGTCTGTCCCGAGCCGGCGGAGGCGATCCACATCGGTGCCGACTGCAACTGGGGGCATCCCGATCGCGCCCAGCATCCGATCAACTGCGTGACGTGGAACGAGGCCAAAGCCTACTGCGCTTGGGCCGGTAAGCGGCTGCCGACCGAAGCCGAGTGGGAGAAGTCGGCGCGCGGCGACGACGGGAGACGTTACCCGTGGGGCAATCGCGAACCCACGTGCGAGCTCACGATCTGGGACGAGGACGACGACGGTTGTGGCCGAGGAACGACCTGGCCGGTCGGATCCCGGCCGGCCGACCGCTCGCCCTACGGTGTTCTCGACATGAGCGGCAACGTCAGCGAGTGGGTCGCCGACTGGTACGACCGCAACTACTATCGGACCGGATCGAGGACGAATCCGAAGGGACCGCCTGGTCCCGTCCCCCTCCCCAACTCGACGATCGTGGTTCGCTCCATGCGGGGCGGAAACTGGAGCGAGGGCTCGGCCGAGGGACTGAGGGTCACGAACCGCAGGGGTTCCTCCCCCGACAGCCGTGGCGACGACTGGGGCGTCCGCTGCACCCGCGACGACAACGCCAAGTGAGCCCGGGCGGGCCCGCGAGCGTGTCGCAGTGGTGATGGTCGGTCACGACGTGGCGAGGCGCGCGTCCCGCGCCCGCGACGGCGCATCTCGCCCACGCTCGTGAGGAGCTCGCGAGCCGTGACCGCCGCACGCGACGCGGCCATGCTCTCGACTCGCACCCCGGTTGCGAGCGATCTTCCCGGGTTCCGCCGTTCCCCGGCCCGAGGATCTCGACACTCATGAAGCTCGATCAAGAAGCCGCCCGCCGCCGCACTTTCGCGATCATCTCGCACCCGGACGCGGGCAAGACGACGCTCACCGAAAAGCTCTTGCTCTACGCCAACGCCATCGAGCTCGCCGGCTCGGTGCGGGCGCGCAATGCCCCGCGCCACGCGATCTCCGACTGGATGAAGATGGAGAAGGAGCGCGGCATCTCGGTCACGTCGTCGGTGCTCCAGTTCGAGTACGACGGGCGCGCGCTCAATCTGCTCGACACCCCCGGCCACGCGGATTTCTCCGAGGACACCTTCCGCGTGCTCGCTGCCGTGGACTCGGCGGTGATGCTCATGGACCACGTGAAAGGCGTCGAGCCGCGCACCTTGAAGCTCTTCGAGGTGTGCCGCATGCGCCGCCTGCCCGTTGTCACCTTCATGAACAAGCTCGACCGCGAAGGAATGGAGCCCTTCGAGCTACTCGACGACGTGAGCACCAAGCTCGACCTGAAGGTGGCGCCACTCACCTGGCCGATCGGCATGGGTCGCGACTTTCGCGGCGTGGTCGACATCCACTCGCGCGAGGTCACGCTCTACGACGCGGCCCACCACGGCAGCCGCGTGCTCGCGGCCAAGCGCATGCCGTGGGCGGAGGCGGAGTCATTCGTCGGCGAGACGCACTATCGCCGGGTGAGCGAGGAGCTCGAGCTCTTGCTCCACGCCGGCGAGGCCTACACCACCGAGGGTTTTCTCAGCGGCGAGGTGAGCCCGGTCTTCTGGGGCTCGGCGGTCACCAACTTCGGCGTCGATCGCTTGCTCTCCTTCGTCGCCGAGCACGCGGCAGCCCCCGGCCCGCGCTCCACCGAGGACGGCGAGACCATCGCGCCGGACGACGAGCGCATGAGCGGGTTCGTGTTCAAGATCCAGGCGAACATGAACCCCAAGCACCGCGATCGCATCGCGTTCGTGCGGATCGTGAGCGGACACTTCGAGCGCGGCATGGACGTGACCGTGGGCCGCTCGGGCGAGACGCTCCGGCTCTCGAAGCCCCACAGCTTCCTCGCCGACGAGCGCTCGATCGTGGACGAGGCGTGGCCGGGCGACATCGTGGGAGTCTTCGATCCCGGCAAGCTGCGCGTCGGCGACACCATCGCCGAGGCCCGCCGCATCCGCTTCGGCGAGATCCCGAGCTTCGCGCCCGAGCACATCGCGCGGCTCTCCATCAAGACCTCGATGAAGCGCAAAGCCCTCGACGCCGGCCTCGATCAGCTCAGCCAGGAAGGCGTGATCCAGCTCTTCTTCAAGAGCCGCGAAGACCGCCGCAGCCCGATCCTGGGCGCCGTGGGCTTGCTGCAATTCGAGGTGCTGAAGGAGCGACTCAAGAACGAGTACGACGTGGATGCGCAGATCGAGCTTCTACCCGGCAGGCTCGCACGCTGGGTCAGCGGCAGCCCCGAGGCGCTCGCGTGGCTGGAGGATCGCTCCGACAACTACACGATGCTCGAGGACCGCCACGGCCATCCCGTGGTGCTCGTCAACTCGCCCTTCCACCTCGACTACGCCCGCCGCAACGCTCCCACGATCGAGCTCCACGAGATCGAGCCCAAGTAGCCGCCGCCGCGCGCTGGGCGAACCTCAGCAGGCCGGCGCACCCTGCGCGGCGCTCCACCGGCAGAGATCGGGCGCCTCGAAAGACTCGCGAAAGAGGCAGCTCGAGACCACCAGGCCTTCACTGCAGTGCGCGGCGCGATCCGAGGAGATGCCCGAAGGGAACGACAGGTTGGGATTCGTCCCGGCGATCTCGCGAATGGGTGCCGCGTCACCGCTGTCGTCTTGATCGAATCCGAGCACGGAGTCGAGCGCAAAGCTGTTCGTGCCGTTGTCTCCCACCAGCATCTCGCCGCTCGCGGTCACGATCAGCCCGATGGGGAATTCCAGGCCCGTCGACGCACCGGTGATCGTTCGCAATCGTGGATCGTTACCGCTCGCGGTGCGCGCATAGGTGATGATCGCCGGCGCGACGTCGATGACGATGAGCTCGTCGCGGTCGAGATCCACGAACATCTGACGGGGGTTGGCCGGTGCAAAGGTGCCGCCGAGCGTGCGCTTCGGTGCGGCGTCGCCGGAAGCGGTGCGGTCGAAGACGGCAACCTCCCTCGGGGAACCGAAGGCGTCGCTCACGTAAACCTCGTCGTGAACGAGATCGACCAGCACGCGGTTGGGGCCCGAGAGCCCGGTGGTGGGACCGGTGAGGGAGCGCTTGGGCGCCGTGTTGCCGAAAGCACCACGGTCGTACACGAGCACCTTGCCGTTGTCCGGGCTCGCGACCCAGAGCTCGTCGTTGTCGACGTCGAGCGCCACACCGCCCAGAAAGGTCGTCATTCCGGTCGCCCCGCCCGAGAGCGTCCGCAGCGGTGCGGTGTTGCCGCTCGCGTCCATGTCGAAGACCGTGATGGATGCATTGTTGTTGGCGACGAAGATCTCTCGATGCGCGAGATCCAGGGCCAGCCCGGATGCGCCGGAGAGCGTCGTCGCGACGCCCTCGATCGAGCGCAAGGGCAGCGCGTCGCCGTTGGCCCCATCGGCGAAGACACGGATGGCGGTCGAGGTGAGCGCGAAGATCTCGGCCCGTGCCGTACCCGCACACGCAATCAGCGCCAGGCACGGTGCCCATCGGCAGAGGCGGCCGATCGCACCGCGCTGCTCGGTCATCGAAGACATCATCTCGTTCTCTCGTTTCCGTTACATGCGAGGCGTGTGTCGTTCAGGCAGCCGCGACCATCATGGGCTCGCGAACGTTGCGAGTCCAGGCTGGCGATGGATAATCGAGATTTGCAGACTCGAACACCGGGAGCCGCGCACCGAGATCTCGGCGCGCGTCCCTCTTGCACCAGTGTTCGTCATCCCGAACATCGCGCCCGCGCTGCCGATTCGCGGTGAATGGGAGTGACTTTCTCGCTCACGTACACGACCGATCGAGCCGTCGTGTGCGTCTCGATCGGCACGGCGGGACGTTGGGCCGCGCCCGCGTGGGACCACGCATGGGCAGCGGGTCGAGCGCGCCATCTCGGACGCGCCGCACGAGCTCAGCCGGACAGCAAGTTCAGCACGGTGCGATCGAATCGCGCCTCGCGCAGGTCTGCGCGCTGAATGAACCACTGCAGCTTGCCGCCATCGCCCCACATCCAAACGGCGTGACCGTCCGGAGTCCGGGCGCAAAGGCGGCGCTCCATGCTGTCGAGCTCGAGCAAGAGGCGCCAATCCTCGGGCTTCGTGCCGGGATACCGCTCCGCGGCCACACCTCGAACGTCGTAAGCGGCACCACCCTGGTCGTAGTGACCGAGGAATTGATGAATCTCGGACGGCCGCCTTCTGCGCTGGGCGATCAGCCACTCGATGTAAGTGTCGAGGTCGTACCGATCGTCGTCGTCGACCGATGCGTCCCACAGCCCCTCGTAGCTCGGAACTTCCACGAGATCGGCCGAAATCTCGGGCGCGCGGAGAACGGCCTCGAGGTCGTCCGGCGGCCGAGCGGGTACGAGCACTTCGCTGTCGGGGTAATGGGTCACGCACCAGCTACCTGCGCCGGCAAAGTCGTAGGACGGGCGAATGTCGGCGAAGAACGCCAGCACACCGCGCGAGGGCATGTCGGGATCGGTGAGGATCCGGGAAGCTGCACCCAGGTCGATCTGCAGCAGGAACGACATCGGTCGCCTGGCATGACGCGGCCACACGGCTCCCGCGGGAAGCATCGGTGCGCCGCCGATGTGGGTGAGCGCTGCTCGTTCGGGGCCGGCTCCACCCCGGCTCACGTACAAATGAAGCGCGCGTCGCTCCGTCTGACGCAGCCGTCGAGCCAGTTGCTGCGGTGTCTCGAGGGCTCGCTCTCGCATTGCGTCCCATCGCTCGAGCCAGCGAAGCGGATCCGACATGTCGAGCGCGGGCGCGATCTCATCGGCGCTCGGAGGGTCCTCCCACTCGTCATCCACCATCGCTCTCCCACGCGGAACGTGCTTGGTGATTCCGTGGCGGCGGCACGAACGCGTCACCCCGCCGTGAGCTCGCCCTCCCCGGAGGTGCCGTAGGTGCGGCCTTTCCAGCTCACGCCCTTTCCGCTCGCAGCGCGGAGCGTGGAGTTGAGCAGGATGCCGGCGGTGATGCAGGCCGCCACCGGGGTGAGCCAGGCGAGTGAGTCGTCGAGCTTGAAGACGTCGAGCAGCAAGCGACGGATGGTGAGCGCGGCGAGGATGTAGGCGCCGCCGAGTGCCGCCACGCCGAACCAGGGTGAGGCGCTCACCGGCCAGCTCCAGCCGAAGACCGACACGATCGGCAGGATCCACGGCAGCACGAAGATCGCGATCAGCGCCAACGCCCCCAGCGCGGCGGCGATCACGTTGCCGCCGACGGCGACGTGGAAGTTCTTCGACCAGCCGTTCCAGAGCTCGCGCAGGCTGCGGTACATGCGGAGCTGCGCCAGCTCCACGCCTTGCGCGTAGACGAGGTTTCGCTTGCTCGCCTTGATCGCTTGCGCGAGCGCCAGATCCTCGATCACTTCGCCCTTGATCTGGGCGTGGCCGCCGATGGCATCGTACGCAGTGCGGCGGAAGAGCATGAACGGGCCGTTCCCCGACGCCGCCGAGTGATTCGGGTCGTTCAGCTCCTTGGCGGGAAAAACCATCAAGATCACGTTCACGATGAAGGGCATCACCACCCGTTCCCAGAAGCTCACGTTCACCATCTCGGGAACGATCGTGAAGAGATCGGCGCGGCGCTCCACTGCGAGCGCGACGGCACGCACCAGCGACTCGTCCCGAAGCCGCACGTCGACGTCCACGAAGAGAATCCACTCACCGCTCGCGGCCCGTGCGCCCACGTCGAGGGCGTGGTTCTTGCCCATCCAGCCGGGCGGCAGCACGTCGTTGCGCAACACGCGGAGCCGCGCATCGCCAGCCGCCAACGTCGCGAGGATGGATGGTGTCGCGTCGCTCGAGCCGTCGTCCACCACCAAAACCTCGAGCCCTGGGTAATCCTGCGCGAGGATCGAGCGCACACACTCCTCGACGTCGCGCTCCTCGTCGCGGACGGGCAGCACCACGCTCAGCTTCGGAAGCGTCGCGCGCTCGACCTCCGCGGCGCGGGGCGGCACGGGCAACGCGCGCAGATTGCGCACGATCCAGAAGAACGCCGCCAGCAGCGCGGTGAGCGCCACGGCTTCCAGCACGAACGCCGCTTGCGCCATGGCCGCCATGACGATCGGACCGCGCCCGCCGAGCTACGACCGCAAGTACTGGTCGATGATGGCGGCGGCGCGCGTGGCGCCACCGTGCTGGTGGATGCTCTTCTGCAGCACTCCGGCGGCGCGACGGTACTTGGTGTTGGTGAGAACGTCCTCGATGGCGCGTTCCAGCGACGGGAAGAGCTCGCGACCGTTGCCGAGGCGGATGCCAGCGCCGAGCCGCTCGACGATCTGCAGGTTCACGTCCTGGTCGACGTGATACGGCGCGCCGATCACCGGCACGCCACCCGCGAAAGCCTGGTAGATCGAACCGTTGCCGCCGTGGTTGATGACCACGTCGGACTTCGCCACCAAGCGGTCGCCGCGAGCGAACTCTTCGATGAAGAAGTTGTCCGGCACCTCCGGGATGTCCACCGAAAGGCCGCCGGTGGTCATGATGACTTGATAGCGTGAGCCGCCGAAGAAACGTGTGGCCTTCTCGAAGAAGAGCGGGTCCCCGGTGGAGCCCATGGTGATGTAGAGCGTCGGGCGGTCGGGATCGAGCTGGTCGAGCCAAGGCGGATCCGGAAGATCCGGCTCCCACAGGATCGGCCCCACGTAATGCACGTGCGCCGGGCGCGCCGCGTTGGTGGGCCCGTACTCGGGGACGTCCGCGAGGAGCGTGAGATCGCCCTGGATCACGTCCAGCAAACCGTCGCAATGGCGCATCGGCAGGCCGTGATCACGACGGTACTTCCAGTAAGGCAGGCTCCAGTAGCGCGTGGCGGTGGCGCGCAACGCCGGAATCAGCGCGGTGGCGAGGACATCCCCCACGTAGCGCGTCAGGATGTGGCCGTGAAAGGCCTTGAAGGGGAGCGCGAAGTAGTTGGTCCAGTGCGCATTGGTGATGGAGATGTAGGGAACCCGCGCGACCTCCGCCGAGATCGAGAGCGACCAGTGCATGTCGCCGAGCACGACGTCCGGCCGATGCCGGTGGATCACCTCCAGATCGGACTCGACGCTGCGCAGCACCATGTCGCGCCACCAGCTGTAGCGCACCAGCGTGGCGCGGTTGGCGAGCTTCATCGTGGCCGCACGCGGCACGGTGAAGACGGAATCGGTCTGGAAGCCCGCCTGCTCGGCGAGGTTCAGGAAATGACCGGCACCGGCGAACACGACCTCGTGGCCGTGCGTATCCCGAAGCAGCTTGCAGACTTCGAGCACGCGCGAGACGTGAGCGAGGAAGTTGGCATCGGCGAAGGCCAGCACTCGCATCGTCGTGAATCTCGCTCTCGAAGGTGTTGCGGGTTCGCGGTCGTCATCCGGCCCGTCGGCGGCGTGGCGCACGGGACGCCGGGACGCGCGCTTCCTCCGCCTGCGTGGCGACGAGCCACGCGAGGTGGGCTTGCGTCGACTCGCTCGGCAGGGGGCCACCGAGATGACACAGACCTTCAAGGCTAGGGTCGATTCCGAGGCGAGGTCAACAACCCGAGGGCAATTGCCGAGTCGCGGAGTCCACGGGCGGAGTCCGAGGTCCGCCGGGGGATCGCCCGGTGGGCCGCCGCGACGTAGCGGCACGGGGGGCTCGCTTCCCTATCGGAAGCCGCTTCTCTACCCTACGCAGCCGCCATGCGCCGCTCGTTCTCCGCTTCGCGCTTCGCGACCTCCCCCCGTGCCACGTCGCGGGCGCAACGCGCGCTCACGCTGGCGCTCACACTCGGGTTCGTGGTCGGCGCACGGCCTAGCGACGCCGCGGCAGCCGGCTCCGCCTCGGCCTCGGCAGCGTCGTCGGCACGCGGCCCACTCCTGCTCTCGCTCGGCGACGTCGTCGAGCTGGCGCTCACCAACAACCCGGTGCTGCGCGGCGAAGGCTTCGTGGCGTTGCGAGCGATGGCCGAAGTGCCCGCCGCAGACGGCGCGCGCGACCTCTTCTTCTATTGGAAGTCGAGCTACAACGACAGCAACATCCCCAGCACCTCGTCGCTCACCGGCAACAACCAGCGCGTCTGGACCGGCACGGCGGGACTGCGGCAGGCGCTCATCACGGGCACCAGCTACGACCTGTCGTTCAACAACCAACGCACCGAGACCGACTTTCCGTTCAACGTGCTCGACCCGAACTACCGCGTCGACACGCAGCTCGCGATCACCCAGCCACTGCTCAAGGGATTCGGGCTCGACGTCAACGAGGCGCCTTCGCGGATCGCCGTGCACACCCGCGAAGCTGCGCTGCTTCAATACCGCGGCCGCGCCGCGAGCGTCGTGCAATCGGCCCTCGAAGGCCTGTGGGACCTGAACCTCGCGCGCGCGTTGCTCGAGGTGAAGCAACAGAGCCTGGCGCGGGCGCGCCAACTGCAGCGGACGGTCGAGGCCCAGGTCGATCGCGGGCTCCTCGCACGGGTCGAGCTGCTCAAGGCCCAGGTCGCCGCCGCCGCCCGAGACGACGACGTGGTGCTGGCACGCAAGGCCGTTCGCGACGCCGAAGACCGGCTGCGCGACACCATCGCGCCCGACGCCGATCCCAGCTTCTGGGAGCGCGACCTGGTGCCCGCGGGCACGATCGAGTTCCCGAGCCGGGACGTCGACGATTCGAGCAGCATCTCCCGCGCGCTCGATCAGCGCGCGGAGATCCTGCAGGCGCGCGAGGACCTCGCCGGCCGAAAGGAAGCGCTGGCGCTCTCGCGCAACGCGCTGCTGCCCAGCCTGAATCTGGTGGGCGGCGTGAAGGTGACCGGCCTCGCGGGCACCGAGAAGCAAAACCAGGCGCTCATCGATTTTCGCGACCAATACCCGGCGATCTACGACCTGCTCGATGCGCTGTTCGGCGGGCTCTTGGTGGGCTCCGGCACGGTGGACCGCGGTCTGGTGGGCGGCTATCTCGATGCGCTCGAGAACATGGACTTCTTCACCTGGAGCGTGGGCGTCAACATCGAGATTCCGCTGGGCAACGACACCGCCGAATCCCGCTACATCCAAGCGGTGGCCGACGAGAAGCGCAGCCAGGAGAATCTCAAGTCGGTGAGCCGCAAGGTGCAGATCGAGGTGAGGGAGATCGTGCGGCGCGTGCACACCAACCAGGAGCGACTGGAGACGACCGCGCTCACCCGCGAGCTCGCCGAGAAGAACCTCGCCGCCGAAGAGGAGAAGCTCGCGCGCGGCTACTCGTCGAGCCAGGAAGTGCTGGACCTACAAGTGGCGCTCGCCGAAGCGCGCGCGAACGAGCTCAAGGCACGGACGGACCTGGAGAAGAGCTTCGCCTCGCTGGCGC
The DNA here is from genome assembly GCA_964447125.1 of uncultured bacterium. Taxonomy (GTDB): domain Bacteria; phylum JADJOY01; class JADJOY01; order JADJOY01; family JADJOY01; genus JADJOY01. The sequence goes on from CAYUSL010000028.1 coordinate 16,339, forward strand.
GCTCGGGCGGCACGTTGCTCGACGTGTTCCACGTGGCTGCGCCCGCGGTGCCGGCGCTCGACTCCGTGGACGTTCCCGGCCGGTTGTGGTGAGGGCCGTCCCAAAGCCGCCCATGGCACGAGCGGCCTGCGCGTGCACGTGGCGGAATCACTGCGGGCGGGCATGCGGTTTTGCTCGACTCGCACGGCGTCACGGGCGTCGAGCGTCGTGGTGAAGGGGTCTCGCGCCGCGCAATCGGCACCAGCTCACGCGCGCCAGGAACACGACGCGACGGCCGGGAAACGATTCCGCTAACATCGGGCCGCCATGGCGGAAGCCCAGCGGGATCCGGCAGCGTCACTCGTCGAGCGCTATCGTGCGGTCTTCGACTACGCGCCCGATCCGGCACTGCTGGTGCACGTCGACGACGGCCGTATCCTCGACGTCAACCTGGCGTTCGAGACACTGATCGGCTGGACCCGACGCGAGCTGCTCGAGCGCTCCCTCGCCGAGATCATCGCGCCGGCGAGCACGGCCGAGCAGCGTGCTGCGTTCACGGCCGGGCTCGCCGCGGATGCTCCCGTACGCGTCGACGCCTTCGTGTTCGCGCGTCGTGACGGAGCCGCCATCACGGTGGACGTGGACCTGAACCCGGTGAAGGCACGCGGCGACCGAATCTGCCACGTGATCGTGCGCGACCTCCTGCGCGAGCGCCGGCTGCGTGAGCAGATGATCCAGTCGGAGAAGCTCGCCTCGCTCGGCCAACTGGTCTCCGGCTTCGCCCACGAGGTGAACAACCCGCTCACCGGCATCCTGGGTTACGCCGAGTTGCTCCTGGATCGCGGCGCCGAGCTGCCGGCCGAGATGCGCGCGGACGTGGAGCGGATCTTCCACGGCGCGCAACGCACTCACCAGATCATCTCCAATCTGCTCAAGTTCGCGCGATCCGAGTCACCGTCGGCGACGCCCATCGACGTCCACGCATTGCTCGACGAGTGCTTGAGCCTGAAGGAATACGCGTTCCGCGTGAGCGACATCGTGGTTCGGCGCGACTTTCAAGACGATCTGCCCTCGCTCACCGGAAGCGCCCAGCGCCTCCGGCAGGCATTCCTCAACATCGTCGAGAACGCCCACGACGCGATGGTCACCCAGCGAGGCGGCGGCACCCTCGTGGTGCGCACCCAAACGCTCGGCGGCGATCAGATCGAGATCGAATTCCTCGACGACGGACCTGGCCTCGCCGAGCCGCATCGCGTCTTCGACCCCTTCTACACGACCAAAGGCGTGGGCAAGGGAACCGGGCTCGGGCTTTCGGTGTGCTACGGCATCGTCCGCGACCACGGCGGCACGATCGTTGCCGAGAACCGCCCCGGTGGAGGCGCCCGGGTGGCGGTGCGTCTGCCAGTCGTGGCCGCGGTGGCAGCAGTGGCAGCCGTGACCCGCCCCGCGCTTCAACCGGTGCCAGCAGGCGCGAACAACTTCGGCCGCGGCGAGCGCGTGCTGGTGGTGGACGACGAGGACATCGTTCTCGCGGTCACCGAGAAGGTGCTGCGCGAAGCGAACTACCAGGTCACGGTCGCGCGCAGCGGGCACCAAGCGGTGCTCAAGCTGCGCAAGGAGTCGTTCGATCTGGTGGTCACCGACGTGCGCATGCCACGACCCGTGGATGGCATCGACCTCTACCACTGGATCCGCGCCAACCGCGCTGGCTTCGAGGGTCGGGTGGTGTTCATGACCGGCGACACGCTGCGGGACGTCACGCGCACGTTCCTCGAGAGCGTGCCCAATCTGCGTCTCGCCAAGCCCTACAGCCCGGAAGAGCTGCGCCACACCGTGCGGCACGCGCTGGACGCGAATCCGGTGCCGGGAATGCGGCCCTGAGCGACACCCGGCGGCGACTCGGTCGCGCGCACGCGAGCTACAAAGCCGCCGTCCTCGGCGCGGCGTTGGCCGCGGCTTGCGGTGGCAGCGGCAACGGTGGAGATGGCGCCAGCACCACCGCCATCACGTCGTTCGCTGCGGATGCGAGCTTCTACGATTCGCCCTTTCCGTCCGATCACCGGCGCGACGAAGATGGCCGCCCTCGCCTCGACGGCTTCCCCAACCCAGATGGAGTGGCCCTCGTCGACGACGTGCTGGCGCTGACGCTTCGGGAATCCGACGGTTTCAGTGTTACCGCCGGCGCCTTCTTCCGTTTCACCGCCGCCCTCGACCCAACCAGCCTTCCCGCCGCTCCGCGCGACACGCTCGTCGCCGGCGCGGCCGCATTCCTGATCGACGTCGACCCCGCCTCACCCGAGCGCGGCCGCCGCTATCCGCTCTACGCGGGCTTTCAGGACGACGCCGGCCCGTTCGGCGCCACGAACCTGCTGGTGCTGCTACCGCTCCAAGGCATCCCGCTCGCCGAAGGCACGCGCTATGCGGCGGGCATCACCCGCGAGGTACGTGACGCCTCGGGTAGGCCGGTCGGCGCGTCGCCCGAGCTGCGCACGCTGATGCGTGGCGCCCGTCCTGCGGGACTGAGCGACGCGGTCTTCACCGAGTACCAGGACGCGCTTGCCACGCTCAGCGACGTCGGCGTGCCACGCGACACGCTCGCGGCGCTCACCGTCTTCACCACCGGCCACCCGATGCGCCGCATGCGCTCCCTCGCCGAACGCATGGAGACGATCGCGCTCCCCGAGCCGGTGACGCCCTGGGAAATGACCGACGTGTTCGACGATTTCTGCGTGCTCTCGTCGCGCATCGACATGCCGATCTTCCAGCGCGGCGAGCCGCCTTTCTTCACCAGCGGCGGCGACATCGAGTTCGACGCCGAAGGCTCTCCGGTGCAGCAGGGCACCGAGCCGTCGCGGCTGGTGGTCACGTTGCCGCGGCGCGCAGTCCCTGCCGCGGGCTTCCCGGCGATGGTCTTCATCCGCACTGGTGGCGGTGGCGATCGGCCGCTGGTGGATCGCGGCCGCGAGCCGAGCCACGGCGCCGGCGCCTTCGAGCCCGGCGAAGGGCCGGCACGCTACTTCGCCCGTGCCGGATTCGCAGCGCTCAGCTTCGACGGCCCACACGGCGGTCTACGCAACGTGTCGGGCATCGACGAGCAACTCACGATCTACAACTTCCTCAACCCATCGGCGCTACGCGACAACATCCTGGAAAGCGCGGGCGAGGCCGTGCTCATGGGTCGACTCTTGGCGTCCCTCGAGTGGCCCGCATCGGCGTGCCCCGGGCTCGACGCGAGCGCCACCTCGAACGGCGCCGTGCAGATCGACGAGAGCCGCATGGGGATCATGGGGCACTCGATGGGCGGCACCATCGCACCGCTCTCGCTCGCGACCTCGCCGCGCTTGCGCGCCGCGGTGCTGAGCGGCGAAGGCGGCAGCTACCTCGAGAATCTGCTCTTCAAGGAGAGCCCGGTGCCGGTGAAGCCGATCGCCACGGCGATCCTGCGCTACGGCCAGCACGGCGCCGAGCTGAGCCGCGCCGATCCGTTCCTGTCGATCCTCCAATGGGGTGCCGAGCCCGCCGACCCACCGATCTACGGCCGCGCGCTGGTGCACGCGCCGATCGCCGGCGCCTCGCGCCACATCCTGATGTTCCAGGGCATCCGCGACACCTACATCACACCCACGATCGCCAACGCCAGCACTGGCTCGTTCGGTCTCGACCTCGGCGGCGCTGCCCTCGACACCAGCGTGAACGACGTGTTGGTGGCTAGCGGTGGCCAGCGAATCGAGCTTCCCGCGTCGGGCAATCTGCGTGGCAGCGCCGGCGAGCCCGTGACCGGCGTGGTGGTGCAGCACCGCCAAGACGAGGTCGAGGACGGACACGAGATCGCGTTCCAGCTCGACGAGCCGAAACGCCAGTATCAGTGCTTCCTCACGACGTTCGCCGCCGATCGCCCGCCGCTCGTGCCCACCGGCGCCGCCGAGGCTTCCTGCACGCCGTAAGCTCGCGACGAGACCGCAGGCGCTCGGGGTAACGCAGGACGCGACAGTCACGTCGCGTCGGAGCTCACGCAGCGCCACCCCGGCGCATCACTTACCGGCCGGCGCAGCGGGCGCGCTCGGCGCGCCACCCGCTGGCGGCGCCTTGGGCGCATCCCACGCCGGCGGCGGAGGGAACACCAGCGCCGCGCCGGTGAACGGCTGCCCCGGCGGAACGACGGCCGGGACGACGTGGTGAACGGGCGGCACGGTCTTCAAATACGCCGCGATGGCTTCGGCGTCGTCGTCGGTCATCGCCACGAAATCCGGCCACGGCATGGGCGGAAGCAACGTGCGCCCATCGGGTCGGCGGCCGTGGCGGATCGCCTCGACGATCTGGGCCTCGGTCCAGCTACCGATGCCGGTTTCCACGTCGGGCGTCAGATTGCGCGCGAAGCTGATTCCCCACGGTCCCTGCCACCCGAGCTCGCTGCCCGAAAGCAGCCGCGTGTGATCCGGCGCGCCATAGAACGTGCCGGGCGTGTGGCAATCACCGCAGCCCGTGATCGTGGCGAGGTACTGGCCGCGCGCCACCTTGGCATCGGCTTTCGCCTTGGCGTTTCCGTCCACTTGCGACGCAGCCCAAGCCGCCACCCCCGAGACCAACACCCCGATCACTGCAATCCACGTGGTTCGCGCCCACTTCGAGTCCCCGATGTTCACGGCTTGCGTTCCTTCCCACCTTCGAGTTGTTTGAACGTCGATCGTGACTCGTCCGCACCGGGCTCGACCATTCGCGCGAGCGGACCAGCGCCGAGTCGGCGACGAAGGATTGGACGAACGCGCGAGGCCATTCATTCCATCCGGTTCGCCGACGGGCGACGAAGAGCGAGCGGAAATGATGCCGGGCGACGCAGGTGTGCCGTCAAGAGACGAGCGCATCGGTGTCTTGCTCGACGACCTCGAGCACGGCGAGGCCGAGTGGCGGATGAGCGCGGCGCTCGCGCTGGGCAAGCTGGGCGCGCCGGCCATCCCAGGCCTGGTGGCGGTGCTGCGATCGGGCAGCCCCGCAGCGCGGGAGGCGGCGGGTGCCGCGCTGGGACGTATCGGCCGCTCGATGCGGGCCGTCCCCGAAGCGTTGCTCGCGCTCCTCGACGATCCCGGTGAAGACGTGCGCGAGGCTGCGCTGCGCGCCGTGGGAACGATGGGCGCCGCGGCCGTGCCGGCGCTCACGGCGCTGCTCTCGGCCACTCGCGCCAATCTGCGCCGCACCGCCGCGCAAGCGCTCGGCTGCCTCGCCCACGACGCCGAGCCCGCCACCGAGGCGCTCGCCGAGTGCCTCGGCGATGCCGAGCTCGACGTGCGCCAACGCGCGGTGTGGGCGCTGGGAAAGATCGGCGCCCCCGCCGTGACCGCGCTCGCACGAGCGCTCGCCGACGCAAACGTATCGGTTCGCCTCACCGCCGCGCGCTCTTTGGGCGGGATCGGTGAGCGCGCGAGCGGAGCGGATGCGGCGCTGCGGCTGGCCCTCGGGGACGGTGACTTTCGCGTGCGCCTTCATGCAGCCAACGCGCTGACGCAGCTCGACGGTGACGTCGCCGCGTCCGTGGAAATCCTGGCTGCCGCCCTCGACGAGCCCGACCCCGCCACGCGCGCCCTCGCCGCGCGCGCGCTCGGCCGGATCGGCCCTGCTTCCCGTCGTGCGGCCACGGCGCTGCTCAAGGCGCTGCGCGACGACGACGCGGAGGTGCGCCAAACAGCGCTCGCCGCCGCCAAGAAATCCCACCGCGACAAGCTGAACTGAACGCGTCGCGGGGTGAAGGTCGCGGCCCGGCAGGAGCCGGGCCCTCCGGCGCGATCGAACCGAAACCGACTGGAGGGCGGGGCTCCCGCCCCGCCGTGCGCCCCCGGATCTGCGCGACCCGAGCCTGCTGAACGCCTCTGCGGCTCGCGTGGTTGACGAGCGCCCTCCCCATGCCCACGTTCTTGAGCAAACCCGTTTCATCGGAGGTACCCGGTGATTCGCACTTGCCCCTCGTGCTCGCGACCAAACCGCGTTGCCGCGAAGAACCTCGCTGCCACCGGCCGCTGCGGCGCGTGCAAAGCGCCGCTGCCGCCGATCGCCGAGCCGATCGACGTGGACGCGGTGCTCTTCGACGAGATCGTCCGCGATGCCACCGTGCCCGTGCTCGTCGACTTCTGGGCCGACTGGTGCGGCCCCTGCCGCATGGCCGCACCGGAAGTGAAGCGTGCCGCCCACGAGGCCGCCGGGCACGCCATCGTCCTCAAGGTGGACACCGAGCGCCACCCCGAGGTGGCCAGCCGCTACGGCGTCCGCAGCATCCCGAACTTCGTCGTGCTCACCGGTGGCCGCCTCGCCCATCAACAAGCGGGTGTGGTGCCGCACACGCAACTGGTGGCCTGGCTCCGCCAAGCGGCCGGTTAGCCTGGATCATTCACGAACATCGCTGCGGCCGCGACGGAGCGCGGCCCTCCACGCGTCTTGTACGCGCGAACCGATGGAGGGCGACGCTCCGTCGGCGCCGACGCGCTGTCGCGGGCACGAGCGAACGGCACTTGCGACGATTGCAGGTGTCAACGGGGTGATTCCGGGTATCTCGACGCCGCGTTCATGAATCGATCGGGTTAGCCACACTCGCGCGACGCGACGCGTACAGTCGGCCGCGCATAGGTTGCGCGGCGTTCGCGTTCGGCACGCGCTCGCTTCGCTCGAGCGCTAGAGGATTCAGTGTCGGGTCCCGCTCGCGCCGGCGCACTGGTCTACGCACTCGACCTCGAGCGCCTGGCGAGCTTCTACGCCACGATTCTCGACATGCATCGGCTCGTCGGTGACGACGAGCACGTGGTGCTCGCGAACGCCGACTTCCAGCTCATCGTGCACGCGATTCCACCGGCTCACGCCCGAGGCATCGTGACCCAGTCTCCTCCGGAACCGCGCGAGAACACGGCGATCAAACTCTTCTTCACGGTGCCGAGCCTCGCGCACGCCGCCGCGCAGATGCAGCGGCTCGGCGGGCGGCTCTTCGACGCCGAGTGGGAGGGGCCGGGGTTTCGCGTCCGAAACGGCTGCGACCCGGAAGGAAACGTCCTTCAGCTCCGCGAGCCCGCGGGCTGATTTCGACGATGAACGCCATCGCAGATACCTCGCACACCACCCCGGCCGCGCCACGATCGCGGTTCGTCACGGGACTGGCGTGGCGGTGGTCGGCGCTCCGCATGGCACTCGTTCGTACTCCTCGCGACGAGAGGTAGATCGGTCCCGCAGTCGCAGGTCGTGGATGCATGGAAATCGTCGGCTTCGCCTTTGCGTTGGTGGCCATGTTGAGCGTGGTGTCACGCGTGAAGGCGTCGGCCCGGCGTTACTGGGGATCGGCGGTGCTGGCGACTGCAATCGGCTACGGCGCAGCGTGGCTATCTTCCAGGCCATCCAAAGACGATCCAGGCATCGAGATACTGGGCTTCGTCGCTGGACCGATGCTGTTCACGTTCGCATCGACCCGCCTACTGCTGCGGCGCCTGGGACACGACACGGCGACTGCGCTCGCAGTTCCGGTGGCGCTGCTGCTCTACGGGATCGGGCTCGTCATCGCACTCGCCATCGGCGTCAACACGGGTCGCCTCAGCCTGTGACGAGGCGCAAGAGCCACGCGCTGACTCGACTGCGTGTCGGGTGCGCTTCTGGCATGATCTGACCGCAGCCGGAAAATCTGGCTCGATCCTATCGCTGTTGTGGATGAAGGCCCTCCTCTTCGAGGCATGTCGGGTGACGCGATGAAGATTCTTCCTCCGGAACGGCGATCGCGGACGACGGTGTCGCCCGGTGGCCTCGCGATCGTGATCCCATCGAAGGCGAACGTCTTCGTGATGGTGTTCGGGACCGCGTGGCTGGGCGGCTGGAGCATCGGCGAGTCCCACGCGTTGCGCACGCTCTTCGGCGGCGGCGTGCCACGCGGGTTCGATCTCTTCCTGCTCTTCTGGCTCGTGGGGTGGACGCTCGGCGGAGCGGCCATCGCGTACTGGATCCTGTGGATGGCCGTCGGCAAGGAGGTCGTACGCATCACGCACGAAGGGCTCTCCATCAAACGTGAAGTACTCGGGATGGGCAGAACGCGCGAGTACGACCTCGAGCACGTGAAGGCACTTCGCGTCGCACCCGATCGAAGCGACCCCGCCATGCAGCGCTTCCGGGGGCTCGATTCGTCCGGCGGCCTCATCGCCTTCGACTACGGTGCCAAGACCGTGCGCTTCGCAAGCTCGATCGACGAAGCCGAGGCGGCGCTCGTCGTCGAGGACCTCGTCCAGCTCGCGGGCCCCCGGCTGCTCGAATCCCACGTGGAGTCGCTGCAGCGCCGATGACGCTGCGGCGCCTGCGAGCGGGTACTCTCGGCTAGCGGTCAGCCGCGCGCGCGACGGCGCGCGAGCGCATGCACGAGCAGGGGTGCCGCGATGAACGAATCCCCAACCCAGACACCGCTTCGAATCTGGCCCGGCGCGCTGATCGTCGCCGTTCAGTGGCTGTTGCGCTTCGGCGTGCCGCGTGTGATGCCCGAGCTCTCCGGCGCCACCGTGCTCGCCGCGCCGGCCGGTGCAACGCTCGTGGTGGTGTGGTGGCTCTTCTTCAGTAAGGCTCGCTGGACCGATCGCATCGGAGTGATCGTGGGAACGGCGGTGGCGATGGCGGCCACCTCTCGCCTGGTTCACCCCTCGATCGCCAGCGGCATGATGGGCCTGATGCTGCCGATCTTCGCCGCGCCACCCTTGAGCCTGGCGCTGGTGGCGTCGGCTGCCGCGGGCCAGCGACTGGCCCCGCCCCTTCGCCGTGCGACGATGGCTGGGGCGATCGGGATCGCCTGTGCGTCGCTCACGCTGGTGCGCACCGGCGGCATGAGCGGCGACGCCGTCTCGGATGTTCATTGGCGCTGGACGCCTGCCCCCGAGGAGCGGCTGCTCGCTGCAACCACGACGAATTCGTCCGCAACGGTTGGGCGCGAGGTCGCGGCGCATGCGGAGCCGTCGGCGCGCGACGGCGACTGGCCCGGCTTCCGCGGCGCAGACCGCGACGGCGTCGCGCGCGGCACGTCGATCGCCACCGACTGGAAGGCGTCGCCGCCCGTCGAGATGTGGAGACGCCCCATCGGTCCCGGATGGTCGTCGTTCGCAGTGCGTGGCCAGCGTGTCTACACCCAAGAACAGCGCGGCGACGACGAGTTCGTGTCGAGCTACGACCTGGCGACAGGTGCACCTCTGTGGAAGCACGCCGACGCCGTGCGTTTCTGGGAGTCGAACGCCGGCGCCGGTCCGCGCGCCACGCCCACGGTGGACGGCGAGCGCGTGTACGCGTTCGGCGCCACGGGCATTCTGAATGCGCTCGATGCGGCGACGGGCTCGCTGGTGTGGTCACGCAACGCAGCCACCGACACCCAGCGCAAGGTGCCCGAGTGGGGCTTCGCTGGCTCGCCGCTCGTGATCGGTGATGCGGTGGTGGTTGCCGCTGGCGGAGTGCTCGCGGCGTACGATCGTGCGACAGGCGCACCGCGGTGGACGAGCGCGGAGCGGGGCTGGGGTTACAGCTCGCCGCACCGCGCGACCCTCGGCGGCGTGGAACAAATCGTGCTCTCGAACGGCGCCGGTGCGATCGGGGTGGCCGCCTCGGACGGCGCACTGCTCTGGCAGCACGCGTGGCCTGGCGACGGCATCGTTCAGCCGGCGCTGCTCGCCGACGGCGATGTGCTGATCGGCAGCGGGTCGGGGCTCAACGAAGCGAGCGGGCTACGACGTCTCGCGATCACCCACGGTGCATCCGGCTGGAACGTCGCAGAGCGCTGGACCACGACGGGGCTCAAGCCGTATTTCAACGACTTCGTGGTGCACGAGGGCCGTGCGTTCGGCTTCGACGGCAGCATGCTCGCCTGCGTGGACCTCAAAGACGGCCAGCGCAAGTGGAAGGGCGGGCGCTATGGCCACGGGCAGATGGTGTTGCTCGCCGATCAGGATTTGCTGATCGTGCTGGCGGAGGGCGGCGATCTGGCATTGGTGCGAGCCGTGCCCGACGCGTTCACCGAGCTCGCACGCGTCCCGGCGATCCACGGCAAGACGTGGAACCATCCGGCGGTGGTGGGCGACACGCTGCTCGTGCGAAACGGCGAAGAGATGGCGGCGTTCCGGCTGGCCGCGGCGGCGACCTGACGCGCGCCCGCGGCGGAGGCGAGGCTTCGGTTCCAGGCGATCGACCAGGAGCGAGCCGTGCCCGCCGACGGGTCCCCAGACCTGCGCGACTCGGCCGAGTCATCCCTGGCAGAGCGAACCGCCGCCGAGTAATGCGAGGGAGAGCGCGATGACACTCACGGATTTCGTGGCTGACGGATGGCGCGACC
>CAYUSL010000029.1:0-25732 GCA_964447125.1 uncultured bacterium
TCGAGGTGGTGCTGGGGGCGGGGGTGGTGATCGGGCACAACGTGCTCGGTGTGCTGCCGAACGAGGTGCCGATCCTGTGTGCGGCGGCGCTGGTGTCGATGCGGCTCAGGGGTGGCCGCTGGATGTCGCTCGGGTTCGTGCGACCGAGCTCGTGGCGGAAGGTGATCGCGATCGCCGCCGGCGCGGCGGCGCTCCGGATCGTGCTCGGCGATTTCGTGATCGATCCGCTGACGCAGCGGTTCTGGCCGCCAGCGGCGGCACCCTCGGTGGCCGACGATCTCGCGGGGAATGCGGGCCAGGCGCTACTGCTTCTCGGGCTGGTGTGGACGTTTGCTGCGTTCGGGGAGGAGATCGGCTATCGCGGCTATCTGCTGAACCGCGCCGCCGATGCGTTCGGCGGCTCGATCGGAGCAGCGTGGGCGGCTGTGGCGGTGAGCGCGGTGCTCTTCGGCTTCGGCCACTTCTACAAGGGACCGTCGGGGATCGTGGACTCGGGCGTAGCGGGGCTCATTCTCGGCGGCGCGTACGTGCTGGCGGGGCGGAATCTCTGGGTGCCGATCCTCGCGCACGGGTTCATCGACACCGTGGGCGTGGTGCTGGGTTATCTCGGCCTCGATGGTTGATGCGAAGAGCGCACGGCTGCGGCGACGACGGAGCGTCGCCCTCCATCGCAGGATGCACATGCGGTGGCGCTGGCTTCCGTGGCCTCGGCGGTGCGGGGTAGCATCCGCGCTTTCGAGGTCGCAGCGCGCTCGGCGCGCGCCGCGACGCTCGCCGAGGAGAACCGCATGATGCGCGCGCGCCGGTGGGGATCGTGGGTGGTGGTAGTCGTTCTCGCGGTGGCGGGCACCGCCGCGGCGAAGGACATGAAGGACGCGCCGCGCGGCAAGCTGCCGGCGACGGTGGCGCCGCTCAGCTACACGATGACGCTGACCATCGACCCGCGGCAGGACGGGCTCGAAGGCGAGTCGACGATCCGCGTCAAGGTTGCCGAGGAAACACACCGCATCTGGATGCACGGCGGCGATCTCACGATCCGCGAAGCGTCGCTCACACCGGCCGCTGCCGGCGCGGCGAGCACGCGGCTCACGGCGAGCAACGCAGGCGCGGGCGGCGTGCTCGCGCTCACCTCGCCCAAGCCCATCCCTGCGGGCGAGGCCGACCTCCACTTCAAGTGGCGCGCGAAATTCGACACGCCGCTTCTCGGCGCTTACCGAATGGAGTGGGGCGGCGAGAAGTACGTCGTCACGCAGATGGAGCCGCTCGGTGCACGGCATGCGTTCCCGTGCTTCGACGAGCCCGCCTTCAAGACGCCGTGGGACCTCACCCTCGTCGTGCCCGAGGGCGACGCGGCGGTGGCGAACGCGCCAGCAGCGAGCGAGGCGAAGCTCTCGGGCGGCCGGAAATCCGTGCGTTTCGCGACGACGGCGCCATTGCCGACCTACCTGATCGCGTTCGCGGTCGGTCCGTTCGACGTCGTCGAATGGAAGCCGGTTCCGCCCACACCCGAGCGCGCGACACCGCTGCCGTTGCGCGGGATCGCCGTCAAAGGGCGGGGCAAGGATTTCACCTACGCCCTCGAAAACACCGCCGCCATCGTGACGGCGCTCGAGCGCTATTTCGGCATGGCGTATCCGTTCGAGAAGCTCGATCTCCTCGCGGCGCCCGACTTCGGCTACGGCGCCATGGAGAACGCCGGGCTCATCACCTACAAAGACGTGCTCATCCTCATCGACGACCACACACCCACCGGACTGAGGCTGGCTTACTGGGGCACCCACGCCCACGAGGTCTCGCACATGTGGTTCGGCGACCTCGTCACCATGAAGTGGTGGGACGATCTGTGGCTCAACGAGTCGTTCGCCACCTGGATGGCGACCAAGGTGGTGACGGAGATCCATCCCGAGTTTCATCCCGAGCGCTACCAGATGGCGGAGACGCTGGAGGCGATGGAGACCGACGACCTCGCTGCGACGCGCCGCATCCACGAGCCGATCGACGATTACACCGAGGTGATGAGCGCGTTCGATTCGATCAGCTACGCCAAGGGCGGCGCCGTGCTGCGCATGTTCGAGGCCTTCGTGGGGCCGGAGCGACTGCGCGACGCGATCCGCGCGCACATCCGCCGCTTCGCCCGTGGTAGCGCCACCAGCGCTGATCTCATGCGCTCGATCGCCGCCACGACCGATCAGCCCGAGGCGCTGGTGAAAGCCTTCGAGAGCTTCATCGACCAGCCCGGCGCACCGGTGGTGGATGCGCATGTGAAGTGCGAAGGGGGCGTGGGTCAGCTATCGCTCAAGCAACAGCGCTCGCTGCCGCTCGGCTCGACGGCCAGCACCGCGCAGCAGTGGTCGATTCCCGTGTGCCTGCGCGCTGGCACCGACGACTGGCAGGAGCGCGCTTGCGTGCTCCTCGATCGCGCGGCGCTCTCGCCCGCCGTCACGCTCGATCGATGCCCGACGTGGGTCATGCCCAACGCCGACGGCGCCGGCTACTACCGCTTCGCGCTGGAGCCGGCGGTGCGCACCCGCCTCGAAGCGCGCTTCGAGAAGCTCTCGCCCGTCGAGCAGCTCGCATACACCGGTTCGCTGGATGCCGCGTACGCCGCCGGCACGCTCAGCACCGCCGAATACCTCGCGGCGCTTCCGGTCCTCGCCAAGGCGGCGACCACCGAAGCGATGGCGGCGCCGTTCAAGAACCTGGCGTGGATCCGCGAGCAGCTCGCCACGGCGCCGGCGGAACGCGCCAAGCTCGAGGCGTATTTGCAGCACATCTACCGGCCGGTGCTCGATCGTTACGGCTTCGACGAACGCGAGAACGACGACGAGGACGCCTCCCTCGGGCGCCAGCAGCTCCTCGCGTTCCTGGTGGGCACCGCCAACGACGCCGGCGTGCGGAAGGAGTTGGTGGCACGCGCCGAGCGCATCGTGGGCGATGGCTCGAACGCGGCGTGGAAGCCGGAGGCGCTGGGCGCCAACGTGCGTCCGCTGGCCTTGGTGGCGTACGCGCAAGAGGGCGGCGCCGAGGCCGAAGCGCGGCTCTTGGCGCGGCTCGGTACCGTCGAGGATCGCGTGGTGCGCAGCGATCTGATCCAGGCGCTCGCCGCGATCCGCGAGCCCGAGCGGGCCGCCAAGATCCGCGCGGTCGCCCTCGACCCCAAGAAGACCCACACCGAGGAGGTGGGCCGCTTGCTCGAAGATCACGTGCGCTGGCCGGAGAACCGCGCCGCCACCCGTGCCTGGATGCGCGCGAATCGCGATGCGTTGCTGAAGCGTTTCCCGGCCACCTGGACGCCGTGGGCCGCGTGGCTCTACCGCTCGGGGCAGTGTTCGGAAGCGGACGCCAAGGACTTCCAGCAAGTCTGGGAGAAGCGCTTCGTGAACGTGGAAGGCGGCCCGCGCTCGGTTGCGCAGGCGCTGGAGGCCACGCGGCTCTGCGCCGCGCTACGCGCCAAGCAGCTTCCCGGCGGTCTCGGCAAGCTCTGAAACGCGTGCGCATCTTCAGGGCCTGCTGAGGTGGGCTCGAGGGATTCTTCAAGCACCTCGCTCCGATGAGGCGAAGCGTCGTCGGGGCCCACCGCTACAAGACACGTTCGTATCAGGAAATGATCGAGCCATGACCGCGCGCGACGTGATGCGATCGCCCCGAGCTCGCCGACGACTGCCGAGCGGTCGGTCGCGCGCCGCGTCGGCGTCCGTGTCCGAGCGAGTCGCGCCCGACAGCGCACCGCCCTTCGACGGCGGCTGCGCCTGCGGCGCCGTGCGCTATCGCCTCCAGGCCGAGCCGATGTTCGTGCATTGCTGCCATTGCACGCGCTGCCAGCGCGAGACCGGCGGCCCGTTCGCACACCACGCGATGATCGAGCACACGCAGTTTTCGGTGCTGGCGGGCGAGCTCGACTTCGCGCTCGTGCCCACCGACAGCGGCGGCAAGCATTGGGTGGCGCGCTGTCCCCGCTGCCGCACGGCGATGTGGAACGAGCACGGCAGCCGCACGCCGATCACGCGCTACGTGCGGGTGGGAACCCTCGACGAGCCGAGTCGTTTCCCGCCGGCCGCGCACATCTTCGTTCGTTCCAAACAGCCGTGGTTGGTGCTCGCGCCGGAAGTGCCGTCGTTTTCCGCGTACTACGACGCCACCAAGACCTGGCCCGCCGCGAGTCGCGCTCGTTGGGCCGCGGCGAAGGCGGCTCGCGCCGGCAGCGCGCGAGCCCAGCCCGCTCGTCGCAAGCGAGCCTGAGCCAGTCCGCGTCGAGCGCGGTGCGCTCACGCAGCGTCTCGCGTGGGGTTCGAGGTGGCTCGCGGTGCGCGGTGGCCGCGGATCACGCGCAACCGCGCCCGCTCGCGGCGCAGGCGGTAGCGTGGCTCGCGGGCAGGGATCAGCGCCACGCGGCCCATGGCGATCGCCAGCGCGAACATGATGGCGGCGATGGTCGTGGGGGCGAACGACAGCGCGTGGCTCAGTAACTCGACGTTCATCGGACTCTCCTCAGCGATCGGACGGTAGGGTTGGGGTGAGGTCGGCGATCGCCGGTGGAGCCGGCGGCACGACTGGCGGCGGCGCTGCGGGTGGTTGGCCGGCGCGAGTCACGACGGCTGCGCCGGTCGCAGCGATGGAAGCGAAGAGGGCCACCAAGGTTCCGAAGTAGGGGACGGCCTTCACGAACGCGAGCACCGCGACGCCGAGGAGCACGGCGATCAGCGGCGTCTTCCGCGATCGGAAGAAGGGCAGCTTGTCGCCGATCCACGCGGCGAGCGCCGTCGTGCCGACGATGTAGAGCAACGTGACGCCAGCGAGCACCACCGGCACGAGCGGGATCCCGACCAGCGTCAGCATCAACACGAAGCAGATCGGCAGCACGCCCACCGCGAGCGCCACGCCCGCCAGCACCGACAAGCCGGGGCGCTGCACTAGGTAGCCGCGCACGCTGGCGACGCGCGCCGGCCAGTAGGTGACGAGCAGCACGGCGGCGCCCAGAAACAGCGCCGCGCGCATGAGCTGCATCGCGAGGCCGAACCCGAACGGTGCGCCGCTCACGATTCCGATGAGACCGAGCAACACACCGCCGATGCGGCCGCCGACCTGGATGCGGTCGCCGCCGATCGCGTCATCGCTCGCGGTTTGCACCAGGCCGCCCACGGACACGGCGTCGCCGCCGATCTGCGCGTCCTTCGCGGTGGTGATCCAACCGGCGACGGCGACCACGTCGCCGTCCACGGTCGCGCCAGGCTCGAGGTGAACCGAGCCACCCACCGCGACGGCGTCGCCTTCGACGTGGCCGCGCACCGTGAGCGTGCCGCCGATCACCGTGGCCTCGCTGACGGTCTTGCCGGCTTCGACGACAGCGTCCGAGCCCATCGCGAAGCGCTCGTCCGAGCCGACTTCGATGGTGACGTTGCCCGTCATGTGGTGCTTGCCGTCGCCGTCGAGATCGATGGTGAACGACCGATCCGACGGCAAAGGCAGGCTCGGGATGGGCGGCGGCGCAGGCGGACGAGGAATCCTGTGATGACCACGCCGCTTGGAAGTGCTGTCCTTGCTGGTCACCACCAGCGTCGAGCCACGATGCTCGATGGTGAGGCCGCTTTCGTCGGCGAGCGTCGGCAGGATCTCGTCCACCGGCAGGTTCTTCACCCGCAGCGCGACGAGGTGCTCATCCACGGATTCCGTGTCGGTGATGATGAGCGATAGCCCGGTTTGTTCGGCGATGGCCTCGAGCACCGCACGCACCGATTCGTCGCGCATGTCCAGGGTGACGCGCAGATCGCTGGTGGCGGGCAACGTCGCTGGAGCGGGAGTCGGCTGGGCAGGAGCAGCAGCCGGGGCGGTGGGCTGCGTGGACGCCGGCTGGCGCTCGGTCGCGGCGCTCGCTGCGCTCGCGGCGACCACTAGCAACACCAGGGAAGCGAATCCCGATCGTCGATTCCACATGATCTCGTTCCTGCGCTTTCGCTCTTCGCGAGGGGTTACGCAGCAGCCGGCGCATTTATTTCACGCGCCCCGATGCTCACGATTCGACCCATCGCCAGGCTCCAGCCGACGACGAGGGTGGTGGAGGACGCCGCCACGAAGAGCCAGCCCAGCGGAACCTTGCTGGCCACCAATGCCAGCGCCGAGATCAGCACCATCACGTTCTTGGCGCCCAGCACCAGGTACTGAACGATCGGCCCGGCGTCCTTCATCAGCAGCGCCACGGCCGGAGCGGCGAGGGCGAAGCTCGCGAGCAGCGCCCACGCCACGGGACGGAAAGACGGGCGGGCGCGCACTGCGCCGCGCCGGGCCGCGGCGGTTGCTGCCTCGGTGGCGCGTGCGGCGCGAAACCGCATCGTGGTGCGGGCCGTGAAGTCGGGCGACGGCTCTTCGCGGGGCAGCGTGGTGGTGAGCGAAAGGCTGAGCTCACGCTCGCTGGCGAGCGCCGCTCGGCAGCGGGCGCACGCGTCCAGGTGCGTCGCCTCGAGATGCGACGGCTCGCGTGCGAGATCGAGCCCCAGCTCGAAGATCCGCTCGTCGGTGAGGTGGCTCATGGCGTCCCGTCCTCAGCCGATGCGAGCGACTTCGCGAGCCGCGCGCGTGCCCGGTGCAACCAAGTCATGACCGTTCCCACCGGCACTTCCAGCGACGTGGCGATGTCTTTGTAGGCCATGCCCTCGACGTGAAAGAGCATCACCGCTTCGCGCGGTCCCTCGGGCAGCTCCGCCAGCCCCTGGCGCAGTCGCGCTGCGCGCTGGGCACGGATCGCCGCATCCTCGGCGCTGGGCGCACGCTCGTCCGCGTGCGCATCCGGGTTCTCGACGGGCGGCGCAGTGGGCGACGCTTGGTGCCGCCGAATGCGATCGATCGCGAGATTCCGCGCCACCGTGAGCAGCCACGGCAGCACGGGACGCGTGGGATCGAGGTCGGTGCGCCGCGTGAACGCGCGCACGAACGCTTCCTGGGCCGCGTCCTCGGCATCCGCCGGGCTCAGGTAGCGCCTGCACAGTCGATAGACCGCGCCCTGGTGTCGCCGCACGATCTCGCTGAACGCAGCCTCGTCCCCGCTGGTCGCTCGTCGCGCCAGCTCGCGCTCGTCGAGAGCGTCGGGGGATGAGCTGCTCATTCACGCCGTCCGGTCCGTCCTGGGTGCTCGTGCGCCCTCGACGGACCTTACGCTTGCCGCGGCGACTTTATTTCAGCTCCCCGCCGAACGCTCGAAATCCTTTCGAATCAACAGGTTGGGAGGGTCGCGTGATCGTCGGCGACAGGGCGACCCGGTCCAGGCAGCAGCACGCGCCGCGCCGTACGTTCCCTCGTCGAGAACGCCGGCTCGACGCTGCATCAGACCGCACGCGGCGGCTGCTCGTTGCGAGCTCGTGATGATGCGTGGCCGCTCTGGAGCGCTGCGTCCGGCCGACGGCAGACGCGTCGCTCGCGCGGCTCAGCCGTCGCCGGCGGCGGCTTTCTTGGGTTCCCAGTTGGCGACGCTGGCGGTCAGGTAGTCGCGATTGAGGCGCGCGATGAAGTCCACCGAGATGCTCTTGGGGCACGCGGCTTCGCACTCGCGGTGGTTCGAGCAGCTTCCGAACCCTTCCGCTTCCATCTGCGCGACCATCTTCTCGACGCGGTCGTGGCGCTCGGGCTGGCCCTGGGGCAAGAGGCCGAGGTGCGAGACTTTGGCGGCCACGAAGAGCTGGGCTGCGGCGTTCGGGCAGGCGGCGACGCAGGCGCCGCAGCCGATGCACTGGGCCGCGTCCATCGCCAAGTCCGAGTACTTCTTGCCGATCAGCATCGCGTTCGCGTCGACGGCGCAACCGGTGGGCGCGGTGATGAAGCCGCCTGTCTGGATGATGCGGTCGAAGGCGCTGCGATCGACGACGAGATCCTTGAGGACGGGGAACGCGCGCGCTCGCCACGGCTCGAGCGTGAGCTCGTCGCCGTCCTGGAAGGAACGCATGTGGAGCTGGCAGACGGTGGTGCCGCTGTCGGGGCCGTGGGCGTCGCCGTTGATGACGAAGCCGCACGAGCCGCAGATGCCTTCACGGCAGTCGTGATCGAACGCGATGGGCTCTTCGCCGTTGGCGATGAGCTGCTCGTTGAGCACGTCCAACATCTCCAGGAAGGACATGTTGGGGTTGGCGTTCGGCACCTGGTACTTCACGAGCTGACCGGGCTTGTCCTTGCCCGGCTGGCGCCACACGTTGAGGGTGAGCTTCATTTGTAGCTCCGCTGGCTCGGATGGACGTGCTCGAACGTGAGCGGCTCGATGTTGCGGATGGGCTCGCGTCCGGGGCCGGCGTACTCCCACACCGCCGAGTGGGCGAAGCGTTCGTCGTCGCGCTTGGCTTCGCCTTCGTCGGTCTGGAACTCTTCGCGGAAGTGACCGCCGCACGATTCCTGGCGGGTGAGGGCGTCGCGCACCAGAAGCTCGCCGAGCTCCAGGAAGTCGGCGACGCGTCCCGCTTTCTCCAGGCTCTGATTGAGGCTCTCGCCCGCCCCGAGCACTTTCACGTTCTCCCAGAACTCTTCGCGTAGCGCTGGGATCTTGGTCAGCGCCAGCTCCAGGCCCTTTTGGTTTCGGGCCATGCCGCAGTCTTCCCACATGATCTGGCCGAGCTCGCGGTGGAACGAGTCCACGCTGCGCTTGCCCTGAATGGAAAGCAGAGTGCGGGTCTGCTCCGCCACGTCTTTCTCGGCGGCGATGCAGTCGCCGTGGTTGTCGTCGACCTTTTCGAGCTTCTGACTCGCGAAGTAGTGGCCGATGGTGTAGGGCAGCACGAAGTAGCCGTCCGCCAATCCTTGCATCAGCGCCGAGGCACCGAGGCGATTGGCGCCGTGGTCGGAAAAGTTGGCTTCGCCGATCACGAAGAGTCCGGGGACCGTGCTCATCAGGTTGTAGTCCACCCACAACCCGCCCATCGTGTAGTGGATCGCCGGGTAGATGCGCATCGGCACCTTGTAAGGATTCTCGCCGGTGATCTTCTGGTACATCTGGAAGAGATTGCCGTAACGCTCGGCCACGCCTTGCTCGCCGAGGCGCTGCACCGCGTCGCGGAAGTCCAGGAAGACTCCGCGGCCGGTCTCGCCGACACCGCGCCCCTCGTCACAAACGGCTTTGGCGGCGCGCGACGCGACGTCGCGTGGGACCAGATTGCCGAAGCTCGGATAGCGGCGCTCCAGGTAATAATCGCGCTCGGCGTCGGGGATCTGTTCGGGTGAGCGCTTGTCGCCGCCCTGCGCCGGCACCCAGATCCGTCCGTCGTTTCGCAGCGACTCGCTCATGAGCGTGAGCTTCGACTGGTGGTCGCCGCTCACCGGGATGCAGGTGGGATGGATCTGCGTGAAGCACGGGTTCGCGAGGCCAGCGCCGCGCTTGTAAGCGCGCCAGATGGCGGTGGCGTTCGAGCCTTTGGCGTTGGTCGAAAGATAGAAAACGTTGCCGTAGCCGCCGGTGCCGAGAACGACCGCATCGGCGATGTGGCTCTCGATCTTTCCGGTGACGAGGTTGCGGGTCACGATGCCGCGCGCGCGTCCATCGATCACGATCAGGTCGAGCATCTCGGTGCGCGGGAACATCCGCACCTGACCGAGCCCGATCTGCCGCGACAGGGCCTGATATGCGCCGAGCAAGAGCTGCTGGCCAGTCTGGCCGCGGGCGTAAAAGGTTCGCGACACCTGGGCGCCACCGAACGAGCGGTTGGCGAGCTGGCCACCGTACTCTCGTGCGAACGGCACACCTTGCGCCACGCACTGGTCGATGATGTTCACGCTGACTTGCGCGAGACGGTAGACGTTCGCCTCGCGGGCGCGGAAGTCACCACCTTTTACGGTGTCGTAGAAGAGACGATAGATCGAGTCGCCGTCGTTCCGGTAGTTCTTGGCGGCGTTGATGCCGCCTTGGGCCGCGATCGAGTGCGCGCGGCGCGGGCTGTCCTGGTAGCAGAAGCAATCGACGGAATAGCCCAGCTCGGCGAGCGACGCGGACGCCGAAGCGCCCGCCAGCCCCGATCCCACGACGATGATGCGGTATTTCCGCTTGTTGGCGGGATTGACGAGCTTGAGCTCGAAGCGGTGCCGATCCCATTTCTCCTGAATCGGCCCGGACGGAATCTTGGCGTCGAGCTGCATGTGAAAAACCCTCCGCGCGACGTCGGACTCAGTGAATCAGGCCGAGGACGACGCCGATCGGAACCGCGAGGAAACCCAAGACCAGCAACACCGCAAAGGCCGCCGCGAAAACGTTTCGGTGTGCATTCCACCGAGGGTGGTTGAGACCGAGGGTCTGGAACAGGCTCCACAAGCCGTGGAAGAGGTGCGAGCCGAGCGCGAGCATGGCGACCACGTAGATCGCCACCACGCCGAGGTGGCCGCGGAAGCCGCTCACGACGTTCCCGAACGCATCACCGGGGTGGAAGCTCGGATGCGCCTGGCCGGTCGTGAAATGCAGGATGTGAAACACCACGAAAACCAGGATGATCGGTCCGGTCACGATCATCGTCCGAGACACGGCGCTGGTTTCCGGGCTCTTGCGGTAGGCGTAGGCGACGGGCCGCGCCGACCAGTTGCGCAACGTCAGTGCGATGGTCGCGGCCACGTGCACCGCCAGCGCGGCGAGCAGCACCAGCCTCGCGACCCACAGGAGCTGCCCGTGGTCGAAGATCGGCGCACCCATTTCTCGCAGGTGCTCGGCGTACTGATTGAGCTTCGACGCGCCCTGGTAGGCCTTGAGATTGCCGGCCATGTGCGCCAGCACGAAGCCGAACAGCACCAGCCCCGTGATGGCCATCGAGGCCTTTTTCCAGATCGTCGATGCGAGCGCGGAAGGTCCCGAGCTCATGGTCAACATCCTCTCGCTGAGGGGTCGTGAAGAGCGTGTATACAGCATACACGCTCGATCTGTCGATTCGATGGTACGGAATCGTAACGTTGGAGGCGGAGCTCGCCGTGATATGGCGCTCGGCGAACCGTCGGACTCATCTGTTGGATCGATTGCCTGAGAGTGAGGGGTTGCGAGACGGTGAGCGCGATTCCTCGTGCGGAATCGCTGCAGAAGCTCGTCACGACCAGCGTCGCAGAAGACGGGTTTCGGTAGGCGATCGAGGGCTTCGTGCGTTTGCTCCATCAATCCGAGATAGGTGCGACGAGTGGGACACCTCGCGGCGTGTTGACGGAGGTCGTTCGCTTCGACCGGCGTCGAGCGTGAGCCGAGGCAACATCGACAGAGTACCGGAGGACTCGCCCCCGCGAGCTCCCTGACTGCCTGTTGGCAGGCTGCTGAAAAAGGCGTCGCGCCAGCGGCGCGCCGACGAGCGTGAGCCGAGTCGACTTGGGGGTGGAGCCCCGAAAAAATACGCGCTTTTTGCGGGGCGGAGGTCTGGAACAGACCCCGAGGAGGCATCGACGGGCCGCCGAAAAACTCGCGTCGGCGAGTTCTTCAGCAGCCTGTTAGCCTGATCGCGATGGCGGAGAAGGACGCGAGGAGCGGAGCGCGCGAGCCCTCTCACGCTCGGCCGCGGGTGGTCATCGTCGGTGGCGGCTTCGGCGGGCTTTACGCAGCGCGAGGCTTGGCCCACGCACCCGTCGACGTGACGCTCGTCGACAAGCGCAATCACCATCTCTTCCAGCCGCTGCTCTACCAGGTGGCCACGGCGGGGCTCTCGCCGGGGGACATCGCCCAGCCGATCCGCGGGATCCTGCGCGAGCAGCGCAACCTCACGGTGCTGCTCGCGGATGCCCGCGCCGTGGACCTGGCGCGGCGCCGCGTGGTGCTGGCGGACGGTGAGCTCGGCTACGACCATCTCGTTCTCGCTACGGGAGCGACGCACGCCTACTTCGGGCATCCCGAATGGAGCGAGCTCGCGCCGGGGCTCAAGACGCTCGAGGACGCCATCACCATCCGCAGCCGCTTCCTTTCGGCGTTCGAGGAAGCGGAACGCGAATGCGATCCGCGCCGGCGCCAGGCGCTGCTCACGTTCGTGATCGTCGGCGCTGGCCCCACCGGCGTGGAGCTCGCGGGAACGATGGCGGAGATGGCGCGGGTTTGCCTCGCCAGTGA
Organism: uncultured bacterium; assembly: GCA_964447125.1. Taxonomy (GTDB): domain Bacteria; phylum JADJOY01; class JADJOY01; order JADJOY01; family JADJOY01; genus JADJOY01. Next base: position 12,029 of record CAYUSL010000029.1, read on the forward strand.
CTTCCGCTTCATCGATCCCACCCTGGCGAAGGTGATCCTCTTCGAAGGCGGGCCGCGGGTCTTGCCGACCTACACCGAGCCGCTCTCGGCGAGCGCCAAGAAGCAGCTCGAACGACTCGGCGTGGAGGTGCGCGTGGGCGCGTCCGTCACGAACATGGGGCGCGGCTGGGTGGAGAGCAGCGGCGAGCGGATCGAGACCGAGTGCGTGTTCTGGGCGGCGGGTGTCGCGGCTTCGCCCCTCGGCGCATCGCTGGGAGTGCCCCTCGACAAGGCGGGGCGCGTGATCGTGAACGACGATCTCTCGGTACCCGGCCACCTCGAGGTGACGGTGATCGGCGATCTCGCGAGTGTTGCGCGCGCCGACGGCACGCTGGTGCCGGGAGTGGCGCCGGCGGCGATCCAGATGGGTCGTTACGCCGCGCGGCGGGTACGCGCCACCGTCGAGGGCCGCGCGCTTCCGCCGTTTCGCTACCTCGACAAGGGCAGCCTCGCCACCATCGGTCGCGCCGCGGCCGTGGGGATGGCCGGGCCGCTCCGGTTCACGGGCTTCACGGCCTGGCTGGCGTGGCTTCTCGTGCATCTCTATTTCTTGATCGGCTTCCGCAACCGTGTGCTGGTGCTGATCCAGTGGGCGTGGGCGTACCTGACGGCGCAGCGGGGCGCGCGGCTCATCACGCATTACGCGCGGGCGGCGTTGCTGCTGGCGGCGTTCGCGTCGGGATGCGCGACGTATCACGTGGATCGCGTGAGCGTGGGCAGCGACGGAACCCAGGCCAACGGCGGTTCCGGCCTCGCGGCACTATCCGCGGACGGCTCCACGGTGGCGTTTCAATCCGATGCCGACAATCTGGTGCCCGAAGATCGCAACCGTGTGTCCGACGTGTTCGTCCACGTACGCGCATCGCATCGCACCGAGCGCGTGAGCGTGGACTCGAAGGGCCGCGAAGGCGACGACGAGAGCGTCCACGCGGCGATCTCCGCCGACGGGCGCTTCGTGGCCTTCGAGTCGGCGGCCACCAACCTCGTGGCGAAGGACACCAACGGCGCCAGCGACGTGTTCGTGCGCGATCGCAAGACCCGCACCACGGAGCGCGTGAGCGTGGCCAAGGGCGGGGTCGAGGCCAACGACGCGAGTGGTTTTCCCGCGCTTTCGGCGGATGGGCGCTACGTCGCGTTCCAGTCCGTCGCTCCCAACCTCGCCCCGGGAAGCCCGCGGCTGTCGCGGATTTACGTGCGCGACCGCACCAAGAACGAGACCGAGTGCGTGAGCGTCAACGACGAGGGCAAGCTCGCCAACAACGACTGCGACAGCCCTGCGATCTCTTCCGACGGACGCTGGGTCGCCTTCGTCTGCAACGCGTGGAACATGGGTGTGACCCTGCGCAGTGCCGCGAAGCAGGTGTACCTGCACGATCGCAAGCTCCATCGCACGGTGCTGCTGAGCCAATCGCCCGACCATCAGGCCGGCGATTGGATGAGCTGGCAGCCGCGGGTCGCCGCCGACGGCACCACGGCCTTCGAGACCTATGCGACCAACCTGGTGCGCGGTGATCGCAACGGTACCGGTGACGTGGTGCTGGCGATTCCCGGCGTGGCCGCATTGGAGCTGGTGAGCGTCGGCGACGACGACCACCCGGCGAACGGCGCATCCATGGCGCCGTCGCTCTCGGCGCACGGCCGCTACGTGGTGTTCTCGTCTGCGGCGACGGACCTCGTGTCGTCCGACTCGAACGGCAAGGTCGACGTCTTCTTGCGCGATCGCAAGAGCGGCGAGATGGAGCGCGTCAGTGAAGCCGCCGACGGCACCGCCGCCGACGGCGATAGCTGGTTCCCGGTGATCTCGAGCGACGGCCTGATTCGCGCCTACGAATCGAATGCGACCAACCTCGTTCCCGGCGACAGCAACGGCTACCCGGACGTCTTCGTGCAACAGGTCGAGCCGCCGTTCTGAGCGATGCCTCGTCGCTAGCGAGAGCGCCGTGAGCACGCGCCGGCTGCGCATTCGGGGTACCGCGCTGCTCGTGTCGTTGCTGGCGTGGTGGGGCGCCGTCGTCGCGAACGCCGCCGAGCCGACGGCGCGTGCGTGGGTTCTCGATCACGGAACCGTGCGGGCGGTAGACCGTGCGCCGCTGCCGGAGCGTGGCGCGGTGGTTGCTGCCGTCCCCGACGTCGCGTTCCCGATCGGCTCCCTCGCCAAGCCGTTCGTGGCCCAGGCCTGGGCCGCGGCGCACGCAGGTGAGCCGACCCCGCGCTTCCGATGCACGGGCGGCGCGACCTGCTGGCGCCCCGCAGGGCACGGCGAGCTGGGATTGGCGGGTGCGCTCGAGGTTTCGTGCAACGCGTACTTCCGCGCGCTGGCCGCCGACACGCCGCGCGAGCTCTTGGAAGCGGTGCTCGCCGATTGGCGCTTCGATGTGCCGCGACCGCTCACGCCTGATCTCGCGATCGGGCTCGTGGAGACGGGCGTGTCACCGCGCGCGCTGCGCGCCACTCCTGCAGCGCTGCTCACGGCGTTCACGTCGCTGGCACGAACGCCCTGGGCTCGCGGCGAATCGGTCCATCGCGAAGTCCTTGCTGGGCTCCGTGAGTCGGCTCGTTCGGGTACGGCCGCAGGGCTCGCCGCGCGCGGCTTGCTGGCCAAGACCGGCACCGTTCCGGCGCTCGACGGCAGCGCGCTTCAGACCTCGGGCTTTGCACTCGCCTTCGACGAGAGCGGCTGGGCGGCGCTGCTTCTGCTCGAACGAGGTACCGGGCGCGAGGCCGCGACCCGCCTCGCGAGCCTGCTCCCGGAGTTGCGTCCGGGGACCGTCGCCGCGGAGCGCGAGTCGCGTGCGCCGGCCGCGCGGAGTCGCTCGCTCGCGGCCGCCTCGCCGATCCAAGGACGTGCCGCCTGGAGTTGGTCGCCGACGAGTGGCGTCGAGCCTCCGGCGGTGCGGGCGGCACTCTTCGGCGAGCTTGCGCCCACGGCGCTGAGCGCCCGAAATCGTGGCAGCGCGCCTGCACCTTCGAGCTCCGGTTTCGTGGGACCGGGCGGATCCCTCGCGCTACGAGACGGGGATTGGCTCGGGCCTTCGCTGTGGGATTTCTCTCTCTCCGGGTATCACCTGCATCGCTTGGTGTCGGGATCGGTACGGATCGCGAGCACGTCGTCGCACGCGCTGCGCCCCATCCTGGAGACGCCCGCGCGGGACTACGTGAGCGGCGTGATCGCCGCCGAGCTGCCCAACGCTGCGATGGCAGCATTGCGCCCCGAGCTGGGCGCGGCGGCGCTACGGATGCTCATGAAAGGCCCGCGCCACCCGGACGCCGACGTCTGCGACAGCACGCATTGCGCTTGGTTCATCGGCCGCGGACCCCGCGTCTCGTGGAACGATCCGCGCCGCGCCGTGGCGATCGACGCTGCGCCTCGCGGTGCCACGACGACGCTCGAGCTGCTCGAGCCATCCGCATGGGAACGAGCGAAGGCCTTGGCTCGTGACGAGGGGCCCGCCGCGTGGACGGCGAGCTGCGGTGGGGCGCCGCTCTCGCCGCACGCCGTGTGGGGGAACGGCGACCGGCGCGTGTGGATCTGTCCGCGCCACGGGACCACGCCCACCGACCCGTGGGACCGCACGTGGTCGCGCGATGCGCTGACACGCGCGTTCGGTGCACCCGTCGCGGAGCTGACTCTCGACGAGCCCGACGGGGTGTGGACGCTACGCGTGCTGCTCGCGGGCGGCGCGCGGCGCGCACTTCGCTACGACGAGGCGCATGCCGTGATCGCAGCCGTGCTCGGCTGGGATGCGCTTCCGAGCCCGGCGTCGCGAATCACGCCCGTCGCCGACGGCTTCCGCGTGTCCGGCTTCGGCCACGGCCACCGCGTGGGCGTCTGCCTCGCGCCATGAGCGGAGCGAGATCGGGTTCCGCGACGGACGGGCCGACTCCTGCCGATCCGAGTGCTCCGATGCTCGATCGTTGGCTCAGGCCGGCAGTTTCGCGGCGACGAGCTGGTTCACGGCCTTGCCGTCGGCGCGGCCTTTGACGCGATCCATCACCGCCTTCATGACGCGTCCCATGTCCTTCCGGGAGGTGGCGCCGAGCTCGGCCACCACGGCCTCGACGATCGGGCCCAGCTCGTCGGCGCTCATCTGCGTGGGCAGGTAGCTCTCGAGGATCGTGATCGCCGACTTTTCCTTGTCGGCCAGATCCGCGCGATTGCCCTTCTCGAACTGCTCGATCGAGTCCTTGCGTTTCTTGACGCCGCTCGCGATCGCCGCGAGCACCTCGTCATCGGTCAGGGTCGCGCCCGCACCCTTCTGGACGCGCAGATTCTTGAGATCGGCGATCACCATGCGCAGCACCCACACGCGCTCGGTGTCCTTCGCCTTCATGGCCGTGGCGAGGTCTTCTTGCAGCTTCTGGTCGAGTGCCATGGATGACTCCTTCGGTGAAACGTTGCTGGCGCGGCGAGTATAGTCGCGCGTCGCGTCGCGGCCGCGCTGAGTGCCGAACGCCCCGTGCGCACGGCGAGGAGAATCCCGATGGCGGGTCTGCTTTATGGGCTGGAGACCATCTTCCGGCTCTGGATGCTGGTCGACTGCATGCAGCGCGGCGGCGGCTACTACTGGTACTTGATCATGTGGGTTCCCTTCGGCCCGCTGGCTTATTTCCTGGCGGTGAAAATCCACGACTACGACCTGCGTGGGTTGAAGCGTGCGCTCAGGATCGACCGTCCGCCCAGCATCGCCGCGCTGCGCTTTCGGCTCGGTGAGACCCACACTCCGGCGAACAAGCTGGCGCTCGGTCAGGCGCTGGTGGCCGCGAAGCAGGAGCTACCGGAGGCGACCGAGCTCTTCCGCGAGGTGCTGCGCTGGGACGCCGACGAGCGGCGCGCCCAGTACGGGCTCGCTCAGGCGCTCGCGCAGCAGGGCGATACGGCGACGGCGCTCGAGGTGCTTTCCAAGCTGGTGGCCCGTGAGCCCAAATTTCAGGACTACCAGGCGTGGCTCGATCTGGCGGAGCTGCGCTGGCGCTCGGGCGATCGCGACGGCGCGGTCGTGGATCTGGAAGGCATCGTCACGCAGACCGCGCGTCTCGAGCACCGGCTGATGCTGGCGACGCGCCTCGCCGAAGTCGGGCGCAAGGACGAGGCGAAGCGCTTGCTGGAGCAGGCTCTCGAGGCTTACAAGCACTCGCCGCGCTACATCCAGCGCCGCGACGCACGCGCCCGTCGCGGTGCGCGGCGGCTCCTGAAGACGCTCGCGGCGTGAACGGGGTCGGGCGTTTCGGTCCCCCCGAGGCTTCGCCGAGGACGGGCGAAGCTCGGCACCGTGTGGCGAACGATTTTCCGATCGGAATCGAATCTTCGATCCGTCGCGATCGTCCCAACGGGGTCGCGCCGGTCGGCTTGACGCCTGCCGTGCCCGGTGATTGTTTCCCGCGGCTTCGCGTTTTCGCCCCGTAACCGCACGTTCTCGCACATGATCGAAGCGGATCGACTCAGCAAGTTCTACGGCTCGCGCGCCGCAGTTTCCGACCTCTCGTTCCGGATCGAATCCGGGACGGTCGTGGGCTTCCTGGGCCTCAACGGAGCGGGCAAGACCACCACGCTGCGCTTGCTCGCAGGTGACCTCGAGTCGTCGGTCGGCACCGTGCGCATCGGTGGGGTGGATCTGAGCGCCAACCCGCGTCAGGTGAAGCAGCGCATCGGGTTTCTGCCCGATCAGCCGCCGCTCTACCCCGAGATGACCGTGCACGCGTACCTGCGCTACGCGGGTGCCATCCGCGGGATGAGCGGGTCGGCCCTCGAATCGCGGGTGACCGAGGTCGAACGGCTGGTGAAGGTCGACGACGTCGCGCGCGATCTCGTTTCCACGCTGAGCCACGGCTACCGCCAGCGTCTCGGCATCGGCCAGGCCATCGTCCACCGTCCCGAGCTGGTGATCCTCGACGAGCCCATCTCCGGTCTCGATCCGGTGCAGATCGCCGAGATGCGTGAGCTCATCCGGGCGCTCGCCGGCACCCACACGGTGCTGCTCTCGAGCCACATCCTCACCGAGATCAGCCAGACCTGCGATCGCATCCTGGTGATGGGCAAGGGCCGCATCATCGCCGACGGCACCGAGGAAGCCCTGCGCCGCAAGCTGATCCCCGGCGGCGTGGTGGACGTCACCGTGCGCGGTGACGCCGTCACGGTGCGCGGGCGCCTCGCCGGGTTGAGCGGCGTGCGCGCCGTGGAGATCCTGAGCGAAGGAAAGGGCGCCGAGGCCGGCACCGTGCGCCTGCGCGTGCAAGCCGAGAGCGACGTGCGCGAGGCGATCGCGCGCAAGGTGATCGAGGGTGGATTCGGTCTGCTCGCGCTCGGCAACTCCGAGCACGAGCTGGAAGACCTCTTCGTCGAGCTGACACGAGGTCAGTCGCGGGCGTCCGCATGATCCGAAACGTGTTCCTGGTGCTGCGCCGCGAGCTGGTGGCGTTCTTCGCAGGGTGGACGGGCTACGCCATCGCCGCAGCGGTGATGGTGGTGGACGGCCTGCTCTTCAACGGTCTGGCGCTCGGCAGCGGCAAGCAGCTCTCGGCCGAGGTCGTTCGCCAGTTCTTCTACTTCTCGTCCGGTACCACGATGATCACCGGCATCCTCTTGTCGATGCGGTTGGTCGCCGAGGAGCGCGGCTCGGGCACCATCGTGCTGCTGCGCACGTCGCCCCTCACCAGCACCGAGATCGTGCTGGGGAAATTCCTCTCCGCGTTCGCGTTCCTGGCCTTCATCACGCTTTCCACGATCTACATGCCGCTCTTGGTGATGGTGCACGGCAAGGTTTCGCCGGGGCATCTCGCTGCGGGCTATGGCGGGCTCTTGCTGCTGGGAGCGGCGAGCATCGCGATCGGGCTCTTCGCGTCCACGCTGGCGCGGGTGCAGGTGGTGTCGGCGATCGTGGGCGGCGCGATCCTGGTGGGGATCCTGGTGCTCTGGTTCGTGGCCCGCAAGGCCGAGCCGCCGGTGTCGTCGATTTTGGTGGCGATCGCGCTCTACAGCACGCACTTCGAGCCTTTCATGAAGGGCGTCATCCACCTCAAGGACGTCGTCTACTACTTCTCGATGACGTATTTCTTCTTGTTGCTGTCGGCGCGCTCGCTCGACGCGCAGCGCTGGGACTGAGCCATGAGCGGCGAGGCGCGTTCGTCGCGGTGGAGCCGCGAAGGTACCGGGCTCACGTCGGCCTTTTTCGTGGGCTCGGCGGCGCTCCTGATCGGCGAGCGGCTGATTGGTGGCTCGTCGGCGGGGCGCTGGGCGTTCACCGCGGCCGCGTGTGTGCTGGTGGCGGCGAGCTATCTGGTGCGCCAGTGGCTCGCGTGGCGCGGCCCGGAGGGCTCGCGGGGCGCCAATCGGATCCTGGCCCGCGCCCATCTCGCGGGAGTCGTGGCGGTCGCGGTCTATCTCGCCTCGACGGACGAGGGGCTGCGCTTCTTCGGCATCCAATGGCCGCTTTCCGAGGGGATCAAGCGGCTCCAGACGGTGCTGCGCTGTGCGTGGCCCATCGTGTGGCTGGCGGCGGCGTGTGCGCTGGCGCTGGGGAAGCGTGCGGCGCGGCCGCTGGGCACGGCAGGCGCCGTCGAAGAGCGGCGCGTCGCGGAGTCCGCGGCGAGCGGTATCAGCATCGCATTCGCGGCTGCGTTCTTGTTCACCATCAACTACCTCGCGATCCAGCACGACTCGAGCGTGGACCTCAGCTACTTCCGCACCGCGCGTCCGGGTGACGGCACCCGCGATCTGGTCACGCGTCTCGCGGACCCCGTCGAGGTGCTGCTCTTCTTCCCCGAGGCCAACGAGGTCGCCGACGAGCTCATGAGCTATTTCCACGAGCTCGAAGGCGTGAACCCGCTGCTCACGGTGCGCCGCGCCGATCGGTTGCTGGATCCGGAGCTGGCCCGCAAGGCCAAAGTTCGCAACGACGGTGTGGTGCTGATTCAGAAGGCTTCCGCTGCGGGTGCGCCGCCCGCCGCCGAGACCGCGCTGCCTGCTGCGGCAACACCCGCAGGCGAGCAGTGGTCCGTGGGCACGGACATCGATTCGGCGCGCTACAAGCTGCGCAAGCTCGATGAAGAGTTCCGGCAGCGATTGCTGAAGGTGACGCAGAAGCAGCGCATCGCGTACGTGACCGTGGGGCACGGCGAGATGACGAGCCCGGCGAGCGGCGAAACCGGTGCCGTCGCCAAGGCGGCGCGGCTGCGTCCGTTCCTGCGTCAGCTCGGTTTCGACGCCAAGGATCTGGGTTTCCAGGACGGGCTCGCCTCCGACGTGCCAGCGGATGCGTCGGTGGTGATCGTGGTCGGGCCTGATACGCCCTTCCTGCCTGCCGAGATCGACAGCCTCACTCGTTACCTCGATCGAGGCGGAAAGCTCTTCTTGACCGTCGACGGCGGGCGCACAGGAGGTCTCGAACCGCTGCTCGCCTCGCTGGGTGTCGAATTCCACGCCGGCCCGCTCGCGAACGATCGCTACCACTACCGTGCCCGCTACAACGACTCGGACCGGGTGTTCATCGGGACTGGCAGCTATTCATCGCACCCGTCGGTCACGAATCTGAGCCGGGAGGCGCGCCGCGCCACCTTCGCAGCCATGGCCAGCGGTTACCTCACCAAGGCCGCCGACGCCCACGGCAACACGCTGGACTTCACGGTGCGCACGCTCACCGGGACGTGGGCCGACGCCAACGGCAATTTCCAATTCGACGAAGGTGCCGAGACCAAGGACATCTTCAACCTCGCCGCCACCGCCGAGCGTGAGATCAAGCCCGCCGCTGGCGCGACGCCCACACCAGGCGAGCCGGTCAAGAAGATGCGCGCGATCGTTCTCGCGGACTCCGATGCCGTGGGAGACGACCTGCTGCCCAACGGCGCCAATCTGGTGTTCGTGGGCGACGGCCTCGAGTGGCTCACCAGCGAGAAGCCCGCATCCACGAAGGTCGAGAGCGAGGAAGACGTTCCCGTCGAGCACACCCGCGATCAGGACAACTGGTGGTTCTGGGGTGTCGTGGTGGGTGCACCACTGGCGATGCTCGGGCTGGGCTGGATCGTGATCCGCGTGCGGCGAGGGAATCGGTCATGAAGCGACCAGGTATGAGGGGCGCCCTCATCCATGGCGCGTTGTTGGTGGTAGCGCTGCTCGTCGCCTACGTGGATTGGACGCGGCCCAAGGCCGCGAATCGGAAGCCGACCGACGTGACGGTGTGGGAAGGCCAAGCCGCCGACATCACCGCGGTGCACCTCGAATCCACCCTCGCGAAGGTGGACCTCACGCTCAAGAAGGACGCCGGTTCCACCAAGCCGTATCCGTGGTTCCGACTCGAGCGAACCATCACGTTGCCGGCGCCCGCACCCGAAAAGAAAGACGAGAAGCCGGCGCCGCCCACCAACCCCGACGCGGACCACAAAGAGGGCGAGAAGAAGGAAGAGCCGGCTCCTGTCGCCACGCCTACGCCGCCACCCGCTCCGCAGACCAAGGTCACCGTGAAGGAATTCCTCGGTGCCGAGCGCACCAAGGAGCGCCTCGACAAGCTCGCGACGCTGGTGGCAGAGCGGGATCTCGGGAAGCCGGAGAGCGCCACGCTGGAGAAGCTCGGCCTCGCGAAGCCGCGGGGCTCGCTGGTCATCCAGACCGCGAAAGGCGAGCGCAAGCTCGAGCTGGGCGACACCGCGGTAGGCGATCGGCTGCGTTACGTCCGCGATCCCGCCAGCGGACGCGTTTATGCCGTCGACACCAACCTCGTGAGCGATCTGGAGCAAGCGGACACGCGCTTGCTCAACAGCGATCTGCAGCCGTTCAACGCCGACTCGATCGAGAAGGCGGTGGTGTCGGTGGGTAGCGTCACGCGGACCTACGCGCAGCGGGATCGCGACAAGGCCGGAAAGAGCTACTGGATCGCCGTGGGTGGTGAGAGCGCCGCGGCTTCCTCGTCGTCCGAGAGCGCGGAAGAGAAAGACGAGCGGGCCACCACGTGGTTCGGGAAGCTCGCGCGGCTCAAGGCCGAGCGCTACCTCGCCAGCGACGAGAATCCGCTCGAAGTGCCGGCCGTTGGCGCGGCTCAGCCAGCGCCGGTCGGTCCCACCGAGACCAAGACGGTGCTGCACATCGAGTACGAGGTGCCCGGCTTCCCGGCCGCCACCCTCGACCTGGAGAAGGTGACGGCGGGCCCGGACAAGGTCGCGTTCGTGGCGCGCACCAGCTACACGCGCTCGCGCGTGCTCGTGAACCGCTTCACCGCCGAAGAGATCGAGAAGGACCTCGCCGACCTCTTCGGCGTGTGACGGGCTCGACCCAGCGCCGCGGCGACGGATTGATCGTCCGGAGGGCCATCGCTCCCTCGATGGCCCTGCCCGTGCTCTTGCCTGCTGACGGGGTGGCGCGGAAGCTCGGTCGCGATGGCGCAAACACCGGCTCCCGAGTCGCAGGCGGACGTAGGTGGCTTGCTCGTTTCGCTCGAAACGACGCTTGCCGATCGGCGTGCGCGTGTCGAGGTGCTGTCACGTCGTGACGAGCGGCTCGCGAACGCGCGGCTCGCCATCGTGGCGGCGGCGCTGGGCGCCGGGATCGCCGGGCTCGCGCACCATCCCGCGTGGATGGCCGGGTTGCCGGTGGCGGCAGTCGCGTTCGTGGTGTCGGTTTTCCGTCACGCGGACGTGCTCCGAGATCTCGAGCGCGCGCAGCGCGCGGTGGCCTTTCACGAGCGGCGGCGTGCGCTCGCACGCGACGACTGGGCAGGCACTGGCTCCACTGGCGAACGGTTCCACGCCGAGCGCCACGACTACGCGGCCGACGTAGACCTCTTCGGTCGCGGCTCGCTCTTCGAGCTCCTGTGCGCGGCGCGCACCTGGCTCGGCGAGGAGGCCTGTGCGCACTGGCTGCTGGCGCCTGCTTCCTCGCCGACGATTCGCGAGCGCCAGGACGCAGCCCGTGAGCTTGCGGCGCGGGTCGATCTGCGCGAGGCGTTGTGGGTGGCGGCTTCGCCGGAGGTGCGTGGACTCGATCCCGCAAAGCTCCTGAAATGGGCCGCAGAGCCAGCCCAAATCGCGAATCCTCGCCGACTGCGTGCGCTGGCGATCGTGGTTTCGATCTTCACCCTCATCGCGCTGGCGCTGCGCTTCTCGGGCCATCCGTGGGGACCGTACGCGCTGGCGCTCGCCGCGCCGATCCACCTCGCGTTCTACCTGCGGACCCATCGTGCGGCTGAGGCGGTCACCGGCGGCATCGATCGCGTGGAACCCGCCCTCGCCGCAGCCCACGAAGCGCTCGCCATCCTCGAACGCGCCGAGCTCACGTCGAGCGGCATGCGCGCCGCGCGCCAGCGCCTCGCGCCGTGCCCGCCGGCGACCCGAGGAGCTTCGCTGAGCATTCGCCGACTGCACCGGATCGCGGACTGGATCGACAACCTCCACAACTTCTATCTGGCGGCGTTCGTCGCGCCGGTGGTGTTCTGGAGACTGCACTCAGCGCTGGCGCTCGAGAATTGGCGCGCGGCGAATGGTGCGTGTCTCGGCGAGTGGCTCTCCACGTTGGGTGAAGTGGAGGCGCTCGCCGGATTCGCGGCGGTCGCCGAGACCCACCCGAGCTGGGCTTGGCCCGAGGTGAACGAGCGCGCGCCCGGCTCGCGCCAGCCGGTGCGAGTCGAGGCGAAGGCGCTCGGGCATCCGCTCATCCCGCCCGCCCTGCGGGTGAGCAACGACCTCGCGATCGGACCGGCGCCGAGCCCGCAGCTCTGGATGGTGAGCGGCTCGAACATGTCGGGGAAGAGCACCTGGCTGCGCTCGATCGGCAGCGCCACGGTGATGGCGCTGGCGGGAGCGCCGGTGTGCGCACGTTCCATGCGCCTCGAGCGGGTGCAGCTCGTGACCTCGCTACGGGTCGTCGACTCGCTGAGCGAGGGTGCGTCGCATTTCCTGGCCGAGGTGAAGCGCCTCAAGCGCGCCCTCGATCTCGCCGAAGCCGACGCAGCAACGCTCTTCCTCTTCGACGAGATCCTGCACGGCACCAACTCGCGTGAGCGCACCATCGGCGCGCGAGCGCTGGTGAACCGGTTGGTGGCGTGCGGCGCCGTGGGGCTCGTGACCACCCACGATCTGGCGCTGGTGACGCTGGCCGAGGAGCTCGGTCAGCGCGCGATCAACGTCCACTTCGCCGATCACGTCGAGGACGGCCAGATGCGATTCGACTACCGTTTGCGAGAAGGCGTGCTCACGTCCACCAACGCCCTCGCGGTCATGCGTTCCGTGGGCATCGATCTCGATTTCGAGGAGAAGCAGGCGTGAAACCGGAAGACTTCGCGGCCATCGATCCCGCCCTCGAGAACGAGATCAAGGCGCGCATCCACGCGTACGCGCCGTTCCCGCGCCTGCTCGGCCTGCGCATGGAAGAGGTGCGGAAGGAATACGCGCGCATGCGGTTGCCCTTCCGTCCCGAGCTCAACCAGCCGGCGGGCATGGTTCACGGCGGGGCGATCGCCTCGCTCATCGACACCGTGGTGGTCGGCACGATCTTCTCGAACGTGACCGACATCCCTCGCAAGCTGCTCACCATCGACATGCACGTCCACTACCTGGACGCCGCGGTCGAAGAAGACGTGATCGCCGAAGGATTCACGCGCCGCCGCGGGCGCAGCATCGTGTTCCTGCACGTCGACGTCCGCACCGCGAGCGGGAAGGACGTCGCCCACGGCGAGCTGAGCTACAAGCTCTCCTTCTGACGTCGCCGCCACCAGGCGAGCATTCCGTCGAGGATGTGGCGAGAGGAGTGGCCGTCGCCGAACGGGTTGGGCACGCGCGCCATCGCCTCGTAGGCGGCGCGATCGCTCAGCAGCTCCATCGCCGCGGGAACGATGCGCGCGGGATCGGTCCCCACGAGTCGTGCGGCGCCCACCTGCACGCATTCGGGCCGCTCGGTCTCGTCGCGCAGGATCAGCACCGGCTTGTCGAGGGACGGGGCTTCTTCCTGGATGCCGCCCGAGTCGCTGATGATGAGCGTCGCGCGCTTCATGGCGGCGACGAACGGGCGGTATTCGAGAGGCTCCACCAGCCGTACTCGGTCGAGACCGCCGAGCATCGGCATGACCACCGATCGCACGTTGTTGTTGAGGTGGACGGGGTAGAGGATCGTGACGTCGTCCCGGCGTTTCACGATTTCGGCGAGTGCTGAGCAGATCCGCTGGAATGGCTCGCCGAAGCTCTCGCGACGGTGCGCCGTGACCAGAATCAGGCGCTGAGCGGGATCGAGATCCGCCAGCGGGAAGAGCGCATCGATTCCTGGCGAGTGTGCGATGTAGAGGATCGCGTCGACCGCGGTGTTGCCCGTCACTACGATCCGATCCGCGGGGACGCCTTCGCGGAGGAGGTTTTGCTTCGAGCCCTCGGTGGGCGGGAAGTGGATCGTCGTGAGCTGGCCCACCACCACGCGGTTCATCTCCTCCGGGAACGGGCGGTCCATGTCCCAGGTGCGCAGGCCCGCTTCCACGTGCGCCACGGGCACGCGCGCGTAGAACGCGGCCAGCGCCGTCCCGAGGCAGGTGGTGGTGTCGCCCTGGATCATCACGGCGTCGAGCGGCAGCTCGGCGAGCAAGGCCGTCATCCGCTCCAGCACGCGCGTGGTGACTTGCGTGAGCGTCTGGTTGGGCAGCATTACGTCGAGGTCGTGATCGGGCGCCACGCCGAAGCCCGACAGGATCGGGTCGAGCA
>CAYUSL010000030.1:0-4450 GCA_964447125.1 uncultured bacterium
CCCCACAGCGGATTTCGAGTCCGCCGCCTTCAGCCACTCGGCCATCTCTCCAAGGGTGCGTTGCGTGACTTGCTCGTTCGACCTCGCTTTGTGACCGACTCGATACAGCAGCCATCCGACACGATCACGACGCGCGTTCGTCACGGCGTCGCTGTCGGATGCCCTGAAAAAACGATTGCAGGAGTTTCCGGCTTTCCTCTTCCTCGATGCCGCTCATCACCCGGATGCGGTGATTGAGCCGTGGATCCCGGGACAGATCGTACAACGAACCTGCTGCCCCCGCCTTCCCGTCCCACGCTCCGAACACCAACCGCTCGACCCGTGCCAGCAGTAAAGCGCCCATGCACATCGGGCACGGTTCGAGCGTCGAGTAGATCGTCGCGTCGGTCAGCCTCCAATTGCCGAATCGAAGGGTCGCTTTGCGGATCGCGATCATCTCCGCGTGCGACGTGGGGTCCAGGCGGGATTCGGTGCGGTTACCGCCGCGAGCCACGATGCGGTCGGCGACCACCACCACGCAGCCGACCGGAACCTCGCCCAGCTCCGCCGCACGCCGCGCCTCTTCCAGCGCCGCCTGCATGAAGAATCGATCCAGCTCCTCCTGTTGCGGCATGTTCCGGCGAATCGGCTCGATGGGGTCGAGGTCGAGCTTCATCGCCGCCACACGTAGCACGGGTTGCCACAGCGGCCCCCTGGCGCGCCCAAGAGGATTCGAACCTCTGACCTTCGGATTCGTAGTCCGACGCTCTATCCAGCTGAGCTATGGGCGCAGACTGCTGACTTTCGGCTGTCGCTCGACGCGCGCACCGTTGCGATCCGATCCCGCGCGCCGAAAGTGCCGAGTCTGCCGCAGTTGGTGGCGCCGCGGCAACCGGCGCGTGCACTCGCTGCTCGCGATTCCGGGTGCGTGACGGCGTCAGCCCGGGCGAGGCACCGATGCCGGGCAGCGGTAGGCTTGGGTGGGGGCTGTGCGTTCATGGTCGCGGAAGAGGTCGAGCCGCGTGCAGGTGGGCGGCAGCTCGCGCGCGGGTCCGTCGACCACGAGCACGGTCGCCGGATCGAGCATGCGTGCGAACGCCAGCACCTGGTAGGGCGGCACGTCGCGAAGGACGTACCAGGGTCGCCCGAACGGCTCGCCGTTCGGGCTCGGTGTGGCCGGCTGGAACGACGGGGTCCGAGCCTCGGTCACCAATGCGTGCAGCACCGCGGGGTTGGTGTCCCACCACACGTCGAGCACGGCGCCGCGCGCAGAGATCCAGGTACCGGCCGCGACGAGCAGCGCGAATGCGAGCTCGGCGGCAATCACGGCGCGTGGTGAGCGCTCACGCTGGCTCGCCGCGAGCGGCCGAGCCAACGCCCACGCCACCACCAGCTCGACGGCCCACCACGCCGGCAACAAGTAGCGCGCCATGCTCGAACGGCGGCCGCCCAGAATCAGATCGGGAATCGCCAGGGCCAGAAAGCCAGGCAAACCGAGCGCCACGACGAATCCCCACTCGCGCGCTGGCCGGGTGCGCGCGAGCCGCACGAACCCGACCAGGCTGGGCACGCAGATCGCCAGGCCGATCGCGAGCCGTGCGACCTCGGTGAGACGGTCGGTGCCAGCGCCGAGCAGCCCACCATCGGCGCCGGTGCGCACGAAGATCGTGGTCACGATGCCGAGCCAGCGCCGCACCAGGCTCTCAAGCGGCATGGGCTGGGTGGTCCAATCGAGCGTGCGTGCGGCGACCTCACGGTGAAGGGCGACGCCGACCCCCCACGGCACCAGGGTCGCGAGCGCGAACGACAAGGCCACCAGATGACGCCGCACACGGCGCGCAGGATTGCCTTCGCCGGTCGTCACGGTCACCAGCATCGTCCATGCGAAGAGCCCCAATGCCACCGGAATCGAGAGCAACTGCGCCTGGCAAGCGAGAGCCTGCGCCACGCCGAAGAGCCACCAATCGCTGCGCCGATCGCGACGGTACGCTCGCAGGAGAAGCCAGGCGCTCGCCGCGGTGAAGAGAGACCAGCAAGCGTACGCCCGCGCCTCTTGCCCGAAACGCACGTGAAGCGGCGACACGGACACCAACGCAGCCAGGACGGCGCCGGCGCGCCACGAGCCGAAGAGCTCGGTACCCAACGCCAGCGCGACCGCAATCGCGAGCGCGCTCGCGAGCGCCGAGACCAGGCGTGGCGCCCACGGCCAGTCGTCGAGCGCGCGCAACAGCACGTGTGCACTCACGTGGTAGAGCGGCTGATTCTGCGGCCCCTGATCGACGAGTGCCTGCACCACGTCGAGCGCCGTCACCTCGGGGCGACTGCGCTGACAACGCATGCGCTCGCCCGCGGTGCGCGGCACGCCATCGTGCGCGGCCCACAAATCGGCCTCGGTGCAGCCTGCGAGCTCGCTCCAAGTGGCGACCTCGTCGGGCCACCACACCTTGCGATCGAGACCGTGGAAGCGCAGCGCCAATCCCGCGAGCACGGCGCATACCGCCAACAGCGCGAGCGCCCGATCGGTGCGATCGCTCATCACGGCGGGGCGAGTGTGTCGCGGGCCAGCGCCGCGGGCTCACGGGAATGGGCCTCGAGGACTTCCGCCACTGCTTGGGCCACGCGCCGATGACCCAGCTCGCTGAAGTGCGCGTCGAACGGCAGGTAGCTCACCCGAATCACCTCCCACGGATCCCCGTCGGTGAGGAAGAGCGGGAAGAGGTCCACGAACGCGACCGAACGCTCGGCGCACCAGGCGCGCCAGTACTTCTCCTGCCGCGAGTCGCGATCGTGGGCGAGGATCTGCGCCGGCCACGGGTACACCACCAGCGTGAGCCGCGCGCCATGGCGTGCGAGCAGGTCACGAAGCCGTGTGAGCGCGTCGTTCGCGCGCGCCAGCCCGATTCGCCCGAAGCGCTGGTAAGCGGCCTCGTCGAACGTCCAGCTCGCGCGCGGGCTGTGGGCGAGGGCGTCGAGGACGGGCGCCGCGGCGCCACCGATCGCCGGGCGCCAATCCCCCGCGCCGTAGATCGCGTTCTTGAGCGCGTGCAGCCCGCGCGTGGCCAGCGACCACGACCACCACGGACGCGCGGGAGCAGGCGACGGTAGATCGCCCAGATTCCGCCGCATCGCGGCATCCTGGGGTGCATCCGGCGCGTCGATGACGTCCCCTCGCGCGTCGAGGGCGTAGTAGAGCGCCTCGTCCTCGATGTCCGAGACATCGAGGAACACCACGACCTCGTCGACGACGAGCCCCCGTTCTTCGATCAGGTGACGGATCTTGCGCTCGTAGATCGTCGGCGAATACGAAACCACCCCTGCATTCAGCACCTCGACGCCGCGGCGGGCGAAGCGCGCGTCGAGGAGCCCCGCGAAGGTGTCGGCGTAGACGACGCCCAACCCTTCGGTGAACGAGTCGCCGATCAAGAGCACGCGGCGGCTGCCGGAGCGCATCGCGATCTCGCGGGGCGCGCCGTCGCGAAAGCCCAAGCTGTTGGTGCAGATCGGCACGCGGCGCGCGCCCCAGGCTTCGGTCGCGCACACGTTCGGCCTGAGGTCGTGGTGGTAGATCGGCGAGCGCATGCGATAGGTCGACTCGGGGCTCGCAGGTGCCTCCACCGAGGGATGCCATCGCTCCGCGATCGCCGCGCCACCCACGTCCACCGCGGCGGCAACGCATGCGACCAGCGCAATGCCGGGCAATCGTCGTAGGCCGCGCGATCGGATTTCGGGGCGCATCCGCGCCAGCATATGGCGTCGCGACCCGTGTGCGCGGGAACGAGTCGACGCCGCGACGCGCGATCCCGCGGGCGGCGATCGTGAAGGGAGCAGGCGAACAGGGCGTCGAGACGCGCTTCGCGACACCCCGTCGATGCCTACTCGGCGATCTGACGGATTCCCCGCGGAAACATCCCCACGCCGCTCGTGAGGTCGCTGCGGCCCGGTCTTCTGCGGCCCGTCAGGTCGCGCTGGCCACGATCGGTTGGTTTTCGTCGGGCGCGTTGCGCAGTCGCAGCGGACTGAGGGGCGGGCCTTTCACGAAGAACCCCGTCAGGACCAACGCCACGTTGAACGGGCCGAACACGATCGTGCGCAGCGACGGGTTGAGGAGGGTGAAGATCGTCAGCAACCCGAAATAGCCACCCATGTAGTAGCCCGCCACCACCATCGGGCGCTCGATGCGCTCGGATTCCACTCGTGCGAGGAAGAACGGTTGAAAGATTCCACCGCTCCAGTTGATGCCCTTGATGAAGTGATACATGACCCCCGGATCCACTTCCGCGGTTTTCTGGTACTCCCACCAGCCCAGGCTTTGACCACAGGCCTCGAGCAAGGCCCCGAGCATCGCGTGCGCGAGCAACGCGAACGCGCACAGGCGTAACGCGCCGACGTTCCGCGGCGGGCAGGCACGCTCGGCGATCAGCAGGCAGAGATACGCGAGCGCGCTGCGAAGCGCCGGCATCATGACGAGAAA
>CAYUSL010000030.1:4550-25503 GCA_964447125.1 uncultured bacterium
CGACATCGGCCGGATCAACCCCCTCAGCATGCAGAGATGCACCAAGGTCGCGAACGAACTTACCTCGAAGAGGGGATCGGGCGCTGCTCGATGCACCCCGCGCTCGAAGGTCCTTCGCGAGATCGCGAAACCCGTGGCCCAAGCGAGGAATCCGACGAACGTCCCGGCGAGCGTGGTGTTGCCGGGACGAATCACGCTCACGAACGGCACGAACGTGCCGAGCACCAGCGAGAGAAATCGCACTGGGAACGACGGCATCGGCGACGGGACGGAAGCCGTCGGAGCACGCTCTCGGATCGGCGGCGTCGGCGACGTGACGCGAACCGTGGGCTCACGCTCCCGGACCGCGTGCCGTACGGCGAGCGCGAGCAGCAGCACGCCGACGAGACACCCGAACGCCGGCATGGCCCAGTCGATCGCATACTCGGCGACCGCCGCCTGTTCCGGGGAATCGGCGTGGAAGTAGATCCGCAGCGTCGACCCCACTCGGTACGACGACGGCGGCTCGCTGCCGAGCACCGAGTACGAGAGGTGCACGACGCCGGCCGTATCCGTGTACTCGATGAGCGGTCGCCACACCTCGCTACCGGAGGGGTCGAGCAGAAACGGGGTCGTGGAGACCACCCGGGCCTGCGTCGCGACCCACTCGCGAAGCGTTCGAACGTTGATCGCCAACACCGGCGCGCTCAGCAACAGCGCCGCGACACCCACGATCGTGGCGCCGATGCTGACGCGACCAACGCTCGAGCTCATGAACGGGATGCCCGGGTCCGGAGGTCGGCGGGACGAAGGCGTCCGCGGATGCGTAGTGACGAAGCCAGTAGCCACACCAACCGCACGCGAACCAGGCCAGTGATCGTCCGTCCGTGGTTCGTTCTACCTCCGATGACGCTCGAGCTGCCAAGCGCGCAGCACCGACGGTCGTGGCTCACGCACGTGCGGAACGCGTTCGAGCCGAACGGAGCCGGGGGTGCGTCGCAGCGCGCGCCGCTCATTCGTAGTCGAGGCTCACGCTCACGCCGAAGGTCCGCGGCGCCGCCGACTCGCCGACGTAACCGGAGGGCGTGGTGAAGGGGATGGCGAGCGGGATCACGCGCTCGTCGCTCAGGTTGTGCCCGAAGAGCCGAACTTCGAGGGCCGCGCATCCGAGCCACACGGCCGCATCGAAACGATCGTAGGGGGCGAGACCCTCGGTGTTGGTGGTGTCGTAGAAATAGTCCCCGCGACGCGCCCACTCGCCGCGCACGCCGATCCGCCAGTCGGCGACGAGCGCGCGCTCGTAGCTCGCGCCCACGAACGCCGTGAGTCGGTCGCCGAAGGGCAGCCGATGGCCACTCACGTCCTCGCCCAGCGCCTGGCTTCCCCCGCCGAAGCGCGCGTCGAGAATTCCCAGCGCCGCGTCCAGGTCGAGCCCCGGCGCCACGCGAGCGTGCGCTTCCAGCTCCAGCCCTTGGCTCACGGCGCGTCCGGTGTTGTCGATGTAATAGCGGCCCGGCGAGCCCACGAGGGGAACGTCGAGCTGCAGATCGTCGAGCACCGTGCGGAAGAAGGCACTGCTCAGCACCAACCGCTCGTCGAGGAACGCCGATTTCGTGCCCAGCTCGTAGGCCCAGCTCCACTCTTCGTCGTAAGCGCGGCTGGACGGCGGCGCCACCGCATTGAATCCACCGGCGCGATAACCGCGCGCCGCCGAGACGTAGACCTGGTGCTCGGGGGTGGGTGCAAAGCTCACCACCGCACGCGGCGTCCAGGAATGGAAGGTGCGCGCGTCATCGAGGGCCGTCGGCCCGACCACCGGCAGCTCGCCGTTCGCGAGCGTCAGCGCGGTCACCGCGTCGATGTCCGCGCGCTTGCGCTCGACGTCGTAGCGAAGCCCCGCGGTAGCGCGCCAGCGCTCGGCCACGCGGAGGGTGGCTTCCGCATACGCACCGATTCCCGCGTCGTCGAGAGCCGCGCGGGTTCGATCCTGGGCCGGCGCGAAGCGGTCGTCGAGAAGCTCCTTCCACGGTTCCGGCAAGGCGATGCCGCCACTTTCCAGCAGATACGAGGGCGCGATGAAGTTCACCGTGCTCTGGAGCTCGTCGTGGAGGAAACCGAAGACCCCGCCCTGCGCCTCCCAGGCGAGCCAAGACGTGAGCGGTCGGCTCGCCAGCGTTGCCGCGCGCAGCTCCTCGGTGAGCTGCCAGCCGTCGCGCACGTTGGTGCGGGTGAGGTCGGGCTCGACGGTGGCGTCGAGATCGGTGTGCTCGGCGGCGCGATAGTCGACGAACCCGGTGATCGACTGGAGGGTGGCGATCGCGCTTCGGTGGCGGAGATCGAGGGTCTGCGCGTTCAGGTCGCGCTGGGTCCGGCCCTCGAAATCGTGAGCTACTTCGTTGGGACTGGCGCGTAGCTCGGCCAAGTCGCCGAGGGCGAAGTCGCCGTCGTTGGCCGACTCGCCGCGCGCGATG
Source organism: uncultured bacterium (assembly GCA_964447125.1). Taxonomy (GTDB): domain Bacteria; phylum JADJOY01; class JADJOY01; order JADJOY01; family JADJOY01; genus JADJOY01. The sequence continues at coordinate 7,001 of CAYUSL010000030.1, forward strand.
AGCCGGCCCTCGAAACCGTCCGAGCCGTGCGCAGCGAGTTGCAGCGCGTAGGCCCGCGCGTCGCGGTCGTCGAGCGAGTCGCCGGTGATGGTGTTGCGCGTGTAGCCGTCGCGCGTGGATTCGCCACATGCGAGGCGCACGGCAAACGGAGTGTCGAAGAGTGGCCCGCCCACGCCGGCTCGCAGCTCGCGGCGCGCGAAGTCGCCGAAGGTCAGCTCGCCTCGCCCGCGCCACGTCGTGGAAGGTGCGAGCGAAGTCACGTTCAACGCACCGCCGAGGGTGTTGCGGCCGTAGAGCGTGCCCTGCGCGCCGCGCACCAGCTCGATGCGCTCCACGTCGAGCAGCTCCTGGCTGGCGGTGTCGCCGGAGAGCTGTGGCACACCGTCGAGGTAGGTGGTCACGCCCGGGTTCGTGGTGCTGCCGCCGATGCCGCGGAACTGCGGGTTGCTGACGGCGCGCGCCGTGAAGTCGACCGAGCGCACGTTGGGCGCACGCTCCGCAGCCTGCGCCGTCGAGCGAAGGTCGCCGCCCGTGAGCGCTCGCTCGTCGACCACGGTGACCGATACCGCAGCCTCGCCGGCGGGCTCGGGGATGCGGTTGGCCGTGACCACGATCGTCTCCACGTCGGGCTCGGTCGCGGGGCTGGTAGTGGTGTCTTCGTCGGCTGCGCCGTTCGGCTCCGCTTCGCGCCGCTCGGGCCTGGGCAGCTCCGTTTGTGCCAGTCCGTGCGCACTACCGGTGCCGAGCAACACCGCAGCCACGAGAACGTACTTCGAGAGGTGCTGGCGCATGGCGAGACGTGTCAGGTCATCGGGAATCGATCACGCGGCGCAGCGCCGCGGCGATCCGCAGGTGGCCCCCATACGTCGGGTGGAGATGATCGGCAGCGATCTCCCACCAACGAAGATGCGGCGTCACCAGCGTGGCGCCCTCCGGCACCGCCTCGCGAACGTCACGAGCCCACCTCGGCTCGGGCCAGCGCGACACCGGATAATCGATGATCAGGACTCGGCCACCCCACGCCGCAGCCTCGTGCGTGAGCGTCTCGAAGCAGCGCGATAGCGCGGCGCGGTTGTGGCGTTCGTTGACGTCCAGATCCGGCCCCGGGCGCGGAACCCAGCGCTGATTGGCGCCCACCTGCACGATGACCCAGCGCGGATCGTACGCCTTCACGCGCTGCCATTGCGCGAGCACGTCGTCGGCGTCGGCTCCCGGCGCGGCTGCCTTGGTCCCCTCCAACATGTCGCACCACGACTGACGCACGAACACGCCGAACGCCGACGAATCGCCGAGGCACACGATTGCGGTGGACCGCGGGCGTAGCGGCTCGTCGTCGGGACGCTCGACCGTTGCGTTGCCCAGGAATAGGAGCAGCGTTGCGGCCACCGATACGAATGCACGGGGCTTCGAGCGCGTTAGACGAAACGCCAGGAAACCCACGATCGGTAAGCACAGAGCGGGGTGAATCCCACTGCCCAGCCACAAAACCGCGATCGGGCCGATGGGATTCATTCTTGCGGCCCAGAAGAGCACGAGCGCGCCGACGGTCGGCGCGAGGAAGCCGCCGTGCCAGTGCGGCAGGCAGGAAACACAGATGGCGAGCGCCTGCGCGGCGAGGAGGAGCACGAATCCGTGCGCGAGGGCCACGAGCCAGCGCAACGCAGACGGTGCAGGCTCGGGCGCGGGCTCGCAGCGAGGCTCCGCCGACTCGCCCGTGACCACGCTCACGGCGCTGTGCCGGGCGCCACGCCGACGGCCGCGATCTCCTTGGTGTTGCGAACGAAGATCTTGCCGTCGGCGAAGCTCGGGTACGCGTAGCTGGTGCGATCGAAGAGCTCGACGCGTGTCACCTCGCGATAGCCGGCGGGAGAAGCGTCGACCACGACCAGTGCACCGTCCTTGTCGAGGATGACGAGGCGCCCGTCGACGAGGATCAGCCCGAATCCACCAGGCGGGCGCGACTTCCACGCGACCTTGCCATCGCTCGCCGATACGCAGGTGAGGAAGCCGCCGCTGTATCCATAGACGTAGCCTTGGTGGAAGACCGGCGTCGCGAAGTTGTGCTCGAGGTTCTTGAGATCGCGCGTCGTCCACAGCTCGTCGACGGCGAAGCCAGTCTCGGCGCGACGCACGCGATATGCGGTCGAGCGCTCGGCACCCGTCATCAACAGCCGATCGTCGCCGAGCGGCACGGGCGTCGGCACGGCCCCCGCCGGGAGCTCGTGGGACCAGAGGGCCTTGCCCGTCGTGGTTTCGAGGCCGCTGAAGTAGCGCTCGGTGACACTCACGATCTGATCGACACCCGCGAGTCGACCGACAATCGGAGAGCCGTAGTTCACGGTATCGTCGCCCGCAGACCAGATGAGTCGGCCGTTGCTCTTGTCGAGGCCCACCACGCTGCGACCCTTCCGACCACCCGCCTGCACGATCAATTGCTCGCCGACGACCAGCGGCGTCGTGGCGAATCCGAACGCCGGCTGAACGGCGTCGAACGCCTTGTCGAGCTGGATGCGCCAGATTTCCGATCCATCTGCGAGACGCACCGCGAGCAACGAGCCCTTCGGGCCGAGCGCGAAGACGACGTCCCCGTCGATCGTCGGAACGCTCTTGGCGCCACCCTCCGAGCCATCCTCGCCTGGGAACGTGGTGCCGAGCATTCCCTGCCACAGCGTGGCGCCGGTCGCGGCATCGAGTGCCACCAGGTGATCGAAGCGACCGTCCGAGTACATCGTGACGGCGCGCCCGCGTGCGATCGAGATCCCCGAGTACGCGATCCCGAGCGGCCGCTTCCAGAGCACGCGCAACGCCAGGGGCTCGCGTGCGAGGAGCCCCGCGGTATCCGGCGCCTGGCCGTCGAATGCCGGACCTCGCCAATGGGGCCAATCCGCCGCGCCGGCCGGGCGCGCCGCGGCCAGCATGCCGAGGGCGATCCACGACGCGAGCGGCGCGCGCCTAGCCACGACGGTGCGACGTGACGGCGAGAGGCATGATTGGCGAGCGTGTGTCACGGAGCACCTCGGATGCGCAGCGACGGAGGTCGGCGATGCGCGTTGCGATCGAGCCTACATCGGCCGCCACGCGACCGCGACGCGCAGCCACACCAACCCGACCAGCACTACCATCGCGAGGAAACCGAGGCTCATCTGGCGCTCGATCCGCGATCGATCGGAAGGCGTCCCGAGCAACGCCGTGCGCAGCTCCGTCACCGCGAGCCAGGCCATCGCGAGCACGATCGCGCCGTAGGCCGTGTCCTCGAGCGCCGCGGTGAAGTGCAGGAACACCTCACCGCGCGAGCTGCTCCTGATCACGTCCACGAGCTGGCTGATCACGCCCCACGCGCCGATTTGCACGAGGTGGCAGCACGCCTCGATCGTCACCATCACCAGCGCCACACGGGCGCCGAGGTCAACGAGCTTTCCCATCCAGCGCGGCATCGCTCGCCTTCCTGCGGACGAGATGGAACCACAGCACCGACACGCCCACAGCCAGCAACAACGAGCGCCACCCGACGACCACCAGGTTCTCGAACCGGCCGTCGAAGAAGAACAGGCGCTCGGCGCCGTGCTCGCCGTGGGGCGGCAGCCATTGCATGTCGAGGTACCACTCCTGACGCCCCGCGACGCGCAACAGCTCGAGCATCACCAACAAGCGAAGCGGCGGCAGATTCCGCGCCACCCACTGCGACCACGTCACACCGCGCGCCAGCGGATCGTCCGCCGCGAGCACGAATCCCGCCACCATCAGCTCCCAGATGATGGCGTTCATCGTGAGTGCCTCCATGTGGCGGTCCTGGGGCGACCAAGCTGGGAACAGCGCGGCGCGCGGCCAGATCGCGATCAGGAGCAACGAGACCGCGATGGTGGTCGGCCCCGTGAGAGGTGCGCTCGCGCCTCTCTCCGCCGACCCTGACGCGGACCTGGGCACGGCCATCGCGACGAACGCGCACAACGCGCCAGCGCTCGTGACGGCGGCGCTCAGCAGATCGTGAGCACGGGGAAGGGCAACGAAGAGATTCCGCCCGTACTCGCGGTCGTAGAGTTCCACCTGCATGAGCTCGCGCACACCGCCGATCACGACGACGCACAGCACTCCGAGGGCGATCGGGTCCGAGTGCGCGACGAGGAGTCGGTGCAACGTGGGCAGCCGCTCGCCCGCGGGCACCGAGCGATGCTCACGCAACCGCAACATGAACGCGACCAGGAACGCGCCGAAGAGCGTGACGCGAAACGGCCAAGTCACGACCCACGTCAGCAGGCCCGGCGTGGCGACGGCGTTGAGGTGGTTGGAAGGCGCGAGCGCCGGCGCGGCGTAGAGGATCGTGAGACCGCCCAAGCCCAAGCCGCCGATCCAACCTGCCCACAGCAATGCATCGAGCCAGCGGCTCGGCGCATGAGTCGCCACCGCCGGCATCGTCGGCTGCAGCCGCTCGTGCTCCGTGTCGTCGCTCACGATGGCCGCAACGTGGTGAGAGCCAGCACCCCAGCTCTGCCATTGGCCGTATCCCAGCGCACCACCCGGTCGGTGCCCAGGAATGCCGCGAACATCCGCCGTGACCGTCGATCGAACGCCAACGCCGAGGGACGAGTCGCCGCGGGAAGCTCGCCGCACGGCGCGAATCCCTCCATCTCGAGGCACGAGATCCGATCCGCGAACTGGTTGGCCACCCACAGCACACCGCCGCTCGGGTCGGCCGCAAGACGTGCGGCTCCGGCGCCGGTGGCGTGCTCCATCAGCACGGCCAGTGTGTCGAGATCGATCGCGCGCACCACCCCGGTCTTCTGGTCTGCCGCGTAGATCCGAGCGCGGTTCGCGTCCACCCAGATCGACTTGAGGTAGCCGCCGACGGTCGCGCTGCGCTTCACCACCAGCGCCGAGTCGAGCACGTAGATCCGTCCGTCGGGAGGCTCGACCACCACGATCTCACCACGCTCGGGAACCGCAACCACGGGCCACGGCAACGCCGCCCAATCGAGTCGGCCCAGCGGGATCCATGCCGAGGCACCCGCGGCGTCCCAGCCCGAGGGATCGCGGGGGCGCATACGCAACACCTGGATCGATCGCGCTGCTTGTTGCTCACGGCCGTCGTTCCGTACCACCACGATCGAGCCGTCGGCTTCCGCCCCGATGCCCCAGGTTCCGAAGTTGGGCTTTCGGTTCCGTGGCGGACCGAGTTGCTCGTCGCCCGAATCGTCGCCGTCTCTCGGCGATGGCGGGCTGGTGGTCGGTAGTGGCGTGCCCGCGTCGCTTGGAACGAAACAACGCGAGTCGCGAACGGGCTCGAAGAACTCGCCCCAGTCCACGTTCACTCCGCTGCGGTCCGCAGGCATCCAGGCCCGCTTCTCCGGCTTGCGCTCCGGACGCACCTCGCACACATCGGGCCGATCCTGGAACGAAACCACCGGCACGGGGCGCGCCCGCGACCACGCCAGCACGATGGGACGACCGGGGAACGAGTCGCGTGCCAGCACCCGCCCATCGTCGGTGGCGAGTGTCACCACGGCGTGATCGTTGATGTCGGCGACGAAGAGCTGCGCGCCGTCGCGGCTCACGGTGACGTCGATGGGGCCGCGGCCTTCGCCGAGATGCGAACCATCCAGGGCGTTCGTACGATCGACCATCCAACCGGCCGTCAAGGCCGCCGCCACCACCGCGACCCGCTGTGGCGAAGTCAGCCGATCGCGGAAGATGGCGACGACGAGGTCGCGCACTCCCGTCAACAGCGCTGCAAGACCGTTCATCGATCGCCCCGAGAACGCGCGGTGCGCGTGTAATGCGCTGTGCTCGCGAAGACGACGCGCCGGGGCGGGGGGCTTCGGGGCGCGCGTCGTCTTGCGAGTGGCGCATGTAGGCGATCGGCCTCGCTCCCGTCAAGCGCACGGCGAATCCCTCGTCGTACTTGGTGCGCCCGCACCGTGGCCTCGCTCCCAAGCGCGAGGTGCCGTCCTTCCGAAGTCGTCTCGGTGAGCCGCTCGCACCTTGGCATTGGCCTTGCCGCGGCGATGCGGCGGCCGGGATTCACCATCGGCCCACACCAGGAATCACGATGGTTTCGCCGTGTACACCCCTCGCCCGGGAAACGCAAAACGCAATGCGCTCGTTGCATTTTGCGCCTCGCGCTGGCGTGCACGCCACGACGTGACGCCCCGCAACCTCCAGCCTCCCGCCACCGCACTCGCCTCCTGGAGCACTCGACCATGCGGCTGATGCTGGTGAATCCGTTTCTGGCCGGCGATTTCAGCGCGCTCAACCTATCGCTGACCGCGGTCGGGACGTACGTCAATCAGCGCACCGACCATCGCGCCTCGATCTGCGACCTGGTGTTCCACCGCCGTCGCTGGCGCGAGCACCTCGCGGAGCGGATCGCCGCCGAGCGCCCGGATCTGGTGGGACTCTCGTGCGACGCGCTCTACATGCAGTACGTGCGACAGGTCGCTGCCGAGGTTCACGGCCGACACGGGATCCCGGTGGTGCTGGGCGGCCACCACGCCTCCACGCGCCCGGAGGAAGCGATCGCCGTCGAAGGCGTCGAGGCGATATTCCTCGGCGATGCCGAGCGCACGCTCCACCAATACCTGGATCGACGTGCGTCCAGGGTGCGCTGCGACGACATCCCCGGCGTGTGGACGCGCGACGCCGACGGCCGCGTCACCCGCAACGGTCGCGGCCAGTTCGAGCCCGACCTCGACGGCCTACCGAGCCTCGACCACGATCTGTGGCCCGACCTCGATCGCTACTTCGAGCTCTTGGGCTCGCTCTACGAGATCGGCAGCCGCGGCTGTCCGTACCGCTGTACGTTCTGCGACGCGCCCGGCCTCGCCGACGCCGTCGACGGCCGCTATTTCCGCTTCATCGACCCGCGTCGTTACGCCCGTGACCTGGCGGAGAGCCATCGCCGCTACAGCGGTCGCGGGCTCTCGATGTTCATGCTCTACGACTCGGTGTTCGCCATCGACGCCGCATGGGTGCGTGCCTTCACCGACGAGTACCGCTCGCTCGGCCTCGCTCGCCAGATCGGCTACTCGGTGTTCTCGCGCATCGAGCACCTCGACGACGAACGCATCCAGCTACTCGCGAGCTCCGGGTGCACGATGGTGCGGCTCGGCATCGAGGCAGGCGACGAGCGCGTGCGCGCCGACGTCTACGGCAAACGCTTCGCCGACGGACAGATCTACGACACCGTCCGCAAGGCCCACGCCGCGGGCTTGAACCTCACGCTCTACTTCATCTTCGGCGGTCCGGGCGAAACCCAGGCGAGCTTCCGCAAGACCATCCGCATGGCGTGGCAGCTCGACGTAGCCCGTACGCCGTTCTACATCTACCGGCCCTTCACCGACGCCGGCCGCGCCCAACTCGATGCGCTCGGCGGGCGCATCGACGAGAAGCGCTGGCAGGACTCGGCGGACATCAGCTTCGGCGCGGCCACCGCCGGCGCCGACTGGGGGCCACGCACCGTCGAGCTCTACCAGCTCACCGCCTACGCGTTGACGCTCACGCGGTATCTCGCGCGCACGCTGGTGCGTTTGCGACATCGCTACTTCATCCGGCTGGCGCGCTACCTCCGCCGGGGCACACAGCTCGGCATCCAGGTGCGCTACCTGTTCCCGTACTTCCACGTCTTCGCCGACGAGACGCTCGACCGTCCCAGCATTCGACCGCAAGACCGCGAAGCACCGCGCGAGTGGACTCCGGCCAAGCCGGCGAGCGCGCTCGATCAGCCCTTGAACACCACCGTGAGCACTCGCTGGCAGAGCTCGATGTCGTGAATCGCAGTCGAGACGCGCTGGGTTTCGGGCGCGTCCAGACGAAAGCGGGCGAGCGCGGGATTGATGCGCCCGTGCCATGGGCACTCGAGGGCCCCGTCGCTGGCGCGAACCTCGTCCAGGCAAGCGCCGTCGTGACGGCACATGCGCGGGTAGATCACGACCTCGCCGGCGCGCGCCTCGACGCGCACGCCGTCGTGTCCGTCGCTTCCCAGCACGCACGTGCGCGGGCGATCGTCGAACGCTTCCGTCTCGTGTCGCCAGCTCGACCCGGTGGCGGGGGCCACGACGTTGTCGTTCGCGACCAAGAGCGAGCGCCGATAGCTCGCGGGAGCGTCGTTGGTGAACGCGTAGCCGCGGGCACGCAGCGCAGCGCGTCTCAGGCGTAACGGCCGATCCTCGTCGTCGATGTGCGCGTGGTTGCGACGCAACAAGCGCCCGATCCAGGGATGGAGGAACGCGAGCCAGCGCGGCGAGCCCACGTCGAAGCGCGCTTCGACTCGGGTGCGGCCGTCGACCACGTCGAAGCTCGACTCCGAGAACAGCACGAACCACGCGAAGCTCGTGAAATACACGTGACGCTGGGGCGTGATCGCGAGGTGTGAGACCGCCAGTGGCAATCGCACGCCAGCGACGCGCTGGAACAAGAGGCTCGTGGACCGGTCGTCGGACACCGCCACCGGCATCGCACCGAGCGCCCCGTGCACGTGCGAGACGTGCGCCAGATCGCGCTGGTTCCAGTCCACGTCGCACGGCGCGTAGTCGCCGATCTCGACGCACACGAAGCGCGAGAACACGAAGCCGCGCCGCTCCAGATCGCGCCGCGCGGCGCTGGGATCGGATTCCACGCTCCTAACCCGGAAGATTCACGAGTGGGAACCTGCGGCCGCGACGGAGCGCAGCCCTCCCTGCCGCTTGCGCGCTCCACACGATGGAGGGCGCCGCTCCGTCGGCGCCGACGCGCTGGCGGAAGCCAAGGCCACGGCCGACGATCGTGGCCATCGACTCGATGATTCGTACCGTCTCGACCCCGCGTTCATGACTGAAGCGAGCTCGCTCGGGTGATGCACGCACCGCGCACGGGGTCACGCACCGAGCACGGCGGATGCGAAGAGCAACGCGGCCAGGAACAGCGCCAGTCGCCGGTGACGAATGCGCAAGCGCGCAGCGTCCGCCGGCATCGCCCCGCGCAGCACCAGCGCTGCGGCAGCCACCGTGACGATTGCGAGTCCTCGCGTCACCGTCCACGGGCCCGACACGAGGAAGCCCACGGCGACGACCACGCCGAGCGCGCGAGCAGCACCCAGCGTGGTCGCGCCACCCCAGGTGACGGCCGTGCTGCGAACCGCGGCGTTCAGGTCTTCGTCGCGGTCGGCGACCTCGTGGATGAGCTGGGCTTGAGTCTGCAGCGTCACGAACGTGGCCACCAGCAATCCGAAATGGGGCGCGTGCGCCCCATCGCCCGTCAGGAATGCGAGGGGCGTGAAGATCCCACAGTTGGTGAGCGTCGAGAGCAGCGGTAAGCGCTTGAGGCGGGGGCCGACGCTGTAGATGCTCCCCCACAACACCGACAGCATCGCCGGCTGCACCCGCACGGCCGGCAGCAGGGCCGCGAGCGCGACCGCCGCCACGGCGCATGCGACAACCGAAGCAGCGATCGCCGGCGGTACGTGCGCCACGCGCACCAGCGGGTTCTTGGAGGCACTCGCGTCGTCGTGGCGATCGGCGATCGCGTTGAGGCCGTATGCGTAACCGAGGCAAAGCGCCGCCACGCCCGCGGCAGGCAGATAAGCACGCGCAGCAGCGAGGGGATCGCTGCTCAGCTCAGCCACCAGCGGGATCGCCGGTGCCAGCAGGAAATGCGACCACTGCCGTGCACGCAGGACCGACCAGGCGCCCGCGACCTCCTGCGCCGACGCGGGGCTGGGCGAATCGGGACGCGGCGAGACCGCCGTGCTCGTGACGCGCACTCCGCGCTGCGCCGGCAGAGCAGGCGCGACGGGTTGTTCGACCGCAAGCTCGATCAAGCCAGGGAACCGTGCGCTTGCTGAAGGGGAGGCAGCGCGGACTCTACTGGCGCGTCTTTCGCGAAGTCAACGAACGCCTGCGCATTCCCTCGTGACCCACAACCCCGGTCAGCCTTCTCGTCCTCGACGCATCGCGCGCGCTACGGCCGGGCGACGGCGAGATCGGTCGTCACGGAGCCAACCCGTACGATCGGTAGCTCTGGACCGGCGCTGCCGGTGATGCGCTCCACGAGCGCCGCGTCGAGGCGGCGGTAGTTCCACGCGGCCTCGAGGTGGAACGAGCAGGACTCCGAGGTCGGCTCGCACGCGAGGGCCGTGCGATCCAAGCGCACCTCGTGGTGCCCCGTCACCGGAACGCGTCCGATCTCGACGACCTCGTGGACCGCGTGCAGGCGGTGATCCTGGATCAGCTCGCCGTCGGCGTCGCGCAAGCGATGACCGAGCTGGGGCGCTCCGTCGGGCCCGTTCGAGCCGACGTCGAGGGCCACGCGACCGCCGGCGTCGGTGACGCGCGCCGACAGCCAGATCTGGAAGAGATCGGTGGGGCCGCTCGGAAAATCGTGCCCAATCTGTCCCGAATTGCGGGTGCGGATCACCAGCGCATCGGGGGCGAGCTCCGCCTCCATCACCAAGAGCGGCCCGGGCGTCGACTGCGGCGGGCGCTGCCGCGCCAGCGCTGCTTCGTCGAATGGCTCGCGGCCCGCCGGCGGCAAGGGCGTTTGGCCGGAGAGTGCCGCCACCACCTCGTTCACCCCTTCCTCGCCGCGGCTCACGGCCGCCACGTAGGTGCTCGCTGCGAGGAAGCGGTGGTCGTGGACGGGAGTGCCGTAGGCGCGCTGATAGTGGGTCATGTGACAGGTGTTGCAAGCGATGCCGGCCTCCGCTGCGGGCGAGGTCCGCCACGACGCGTACTGATCCTGCAATGCGTCGTGCATGCGCCCTCCCGTCGAGGGGCCGAGCGTCTGGACGTGGCACGGCCGGCACGAATTCGCCTCGTGGATTGCGAACCGGTAGCGTTCCCGGTGACGCTCGAGGCGGCTCGACACCAACGAATTCTCGACGAACCGCCGCGCACCGGGTGCGAAGTCGATGCGCCGACCGAGCCCGGGACGCTCGGTGAGAAGCGCGAATTCCCCACCGCCGAACGGTTTCGCGGCGAGCGCCCCGTCGGCTTCACCGTCGGGCGTGGTGCGATGGCACGACACGCAGTGGACACCCGCCCGATAGCCCTCGCTCCCCACCACCTCGTCGAAGCTCGCCCCCACCGGATCGCGGGCGTGAGGCGCGTGGCAGCGCAAACAGATGCGCGCCTCTTCCGGTCCACGCTCGTCGTGAAGGCGGCGCAGCAATGCTGTGAAGAGCGGGTTGTCGGCGGCGCGCGCATGCGAGGAGCGCGCCCAGCCGTACACCACGTCCACGTGGCAGGTGTCGCACGCCGCCGGCAGCACCTCGCTGAAGCCCGCCCCCATCGGCACGAGCGAGGTCTCGTCCGACGCAAAGGGTTCGACCCGGGCACTACCCACGATGGCGAGCGCGATCGTGCCGATCGCGGCGACGGCGAACGTGGGTACCGCCACGCGCCGAAGCGGTACAGCCCACGGGTACGCGCGTTTCGCCGGATTCGCAAGCCGCGCGCTGCGGTTTCGCGACGAGCGCACGTGCGCCAGCACCAGCGCCACGGCGATCCCCGACGCCGTCACGTGGACGAACCAGGGAATCGGCAGCTTCTCGAGCCCCGGGACGCGGGTGTAGAGCATCAGCCCGAGGGCCGTGCCCGCGCCGCCGATCGCGGCCACGAAGCACGCGAGCATCGCCAACGCGCCGAGCCCACCCGGCGTCCGTGTGACGGTGCCGGTGCTGCGCGCGACCGCCCAAGACACGAATCCCGCCACGATCACACCGATCAAGAGCACCCGTGGCGCGTTCGAGCCGGTGGCGATCGCGATGAGCACGAACACCAACAGCACTCCCGCGATCCCGATCGCCAACGCCGGCGCACGGCCCAGGCCGACGATCCGCACCGCCGCGAGCACGGTCACGATCCCGCCGCCGATGACGAACGCCCGCACCGCGCCCGCGGTGTACGGCCCGTGCGTCATCAGGTAGGCGATCGCGAGCCCCACCACCACCAGCAACGCCGCGAGCTTCTTGGCCTGGAAGGGACGATCCGGCGCGAGCCAAGTGCCGCCGAAGAGCGAGCGCACGGCGAGCCACGGCGTACGCGTGGGCTTGCGTCCCGGGCGCTCGGGCGCGGCGAGCGTTTGCGCCAGATGCACGGCGACGTACGTGACCCCCAGCACGATCACCACCAGCCCTGCGGCGGCGTGAGCGAGCTGAACGAACTGGATGGCGAGACCGGGACGCGACTGCGTCCACGTGACGAGACCGGTGGTCGCGAGGAAGCACAGCAACCCCGCCAGCAGGCCGCGCAGCCGGCTTTCGGCGTTCACGTCCCCGCCCCTCGTGGCGCGCTCACGCAGGAGCCCCTGGTGGCGTGGCCGATGTCTGCGGCTCGGCGCGGTCGGCCTCGCGGAACGAAGGCCACCAGCCGCGGATCGCGAGCAACATCATCAGGCTGCCGCCCAAGCCGAGGGCGATCGTGTGCGCGAAGATCGGCGACGGTGACGAGAGCAGCACGAAAGCGGCGCAACTCCAGCCGAAGAGCGAGCCGAGGATCGGCAAGAGCGCCAGCCACAGCACCGCGATCGCGGTCCCCTGCTGCGCCTGCGCGCGCTGGTAGAGCCAGCGCCCCGCGAGCAAGTACGCGGGGATCGCGAGCAGCGTCGCGAGCAGCGGCATGGCGTTGAAGCGCCACGTGTAGAGGCTCAGGAACACGCACGGCGGAACCAGCGTGCCGAAGAAGAGGCGGCGGGCGAATCGCAGCAGCGCCTCGCTCGGAGGCGTGGCCAGACCGCCGACGGTGCGGCTCATGCGCAGCCCGAGCCAGCCGGTGAACACGATGGTCCAGGAGAAAGCACTGAACAGGAAAAGCAGGTTCATCCGGTACGCCGGGCTCATGCGCGGCGGCGTGAACGCCGTGGCGTAGAGCGTGAGCTTGCCCATGTGAATCCACATGATCTGGCCCGCGCTGGACGGGACGAGGGTGGCGGCGATCAGCGCGATCGAGCCGTTGCGCAAGCGCCGGCGCGAGCGCGCGTGGACATCCGGTGGCGCTTCCGATTCGGGCGGGGTTTCCACGGTCTTCGACATGCGAGCTGCCGTCTGGTTGCGAGCGTGAAGGTGAAGCGAATGATCGCGAATCAGGGGGAATGGATGCAGCCGCACCCAGGTCCGTCGGCGCCATCGGCCGACGGACCGGCGGCACGACTCATTTCCCGGAGATCGCGAACAAGCGCGAGCGGGTACTGACGAAGAGCACGCCTCGATGCGCGACGGGGGTCGTGTAGATGGGGCTGCCCATGTTGATCTCGCGGATGAGCTGCTTGGTCTTGCCGTGCTTCAGGATCGCGACGTCGCCGTCTTCGTCCGCCTGGTAGACCTTGCCGTCGGCAACCACCGGCGACGACCAGATCGCGGCCATCGCGTCGTAAGTCCAGTAGAGCTTCCCGGTCGCCACGTCGAGACAGTAGAGGAAGCCCGAGAGATCGGCGGCGTAGAGCAAGCCGTCGGCGATGGCCACCGACGCGATGGTGCGGTGGAAGTCCTCGCCGCCGCGTGTCCAGACGAGACCGCTCTGGGTGATGTCGCCACGTTTGCTGGCGTCGATCGCGTACAGGTGCCCGACGCCCTCGCCGTGCTCGGGGTCCTGGCCGACGGCGACGTAGACCTTGCCGTCGTGGAAGACCGGTGTGGCGATCACGTTGTTGCGCGTGCCGCCGCCGCCCAGATCCCACACGGCGTTCTTGGGATTGCAGTCGAACTTCCAGAGCAGCTCGCCGGTTTCGGGGACGAACGAATAGAGCCAACCGTCACCGCCTGCGAACACCACCTGTTCCGAACCACCTGCTTTCCCGAACGCGGGGCTCGACCAGCTACCGTGCAGGATGTTGTTGCCGGGCCGGTTGCTCTTCCACAAGAGCTTGCCGGTGGCCTGCTCCAGCGCCACGAAGCTCGGCGCCGCAGGATTGGGGATGTTGATGTGGCCTTCGTCCACGCCGTTGCCGGTGACGGCGTAAAGGATCCCGCCTTTCGCCATCGGCGACGACGCCGCCAGGTTGTGCGGGAAGGCTCCCAGCTCCTTCATGAGGTCGTACTTCCACACCACGTCGCCGGACGCGGGACCGGTCTCGGTCTCGCCGCTGAACGGGCCGTCGTTTTCGCCCCGGTCGAGGAATCCTTCCGTGTCCGCGCACACGATCTCGCCTCGATTCGACACGAAGTAGAGGCGATCGCCCTGCACGAACGGGGTCGAGCACACGCCCTGAAGTGGCCAATCGTTGACCTGACCGCTGGGCAGCTTGGGATGGACGAGCTGCCACAGGAACGCGCCGGTCTTCTCGTCGAACGCCATCACCACGCCACGATCGCCTTGGAGGCTCGGATCGCGCGGTGACTCGTTGTTGGTCCCGACGAAGACCTTGCCACCGAAGACCACCGGTCCGCCGTAGCTCTGCGACCCGAGCTTGGCCTGCCACCGGATGTTCTTGCCGGTCGCGACGTCCCAGTCGTCGGGAAGCCCTTTCTCCGCGGACGCCATGTTGCGCGAGAGGGTGCCGCCGAGCATCGTCGCCGGCGGCTCGGGCTGCTTGCGGCGCGCGATCAGCTCCGGGCTGAGCACCGGCGCTGCCTCTGGCTCGGTCGCCACCGCCGGAGACGCAGTCGTGCTCGCGGTCGTGGGCACCGCCGTCGGCTCGGCGCTCGGGATCGCCTCCACCGCGGCCAGCGCCGCGTTCGGCGCGAGCTGCAGGTTGTCGTAGTAGATGTCGACGGGCGAATAGCCGTAGAGACCAGGTGCGCCCTCGGTCACGCCGTAGAGGTCGTCGACCTCGATGGTCCACTCTTTCGGCTCGGCTTCGGCGCGGGGCCACACCTTGCCGCGCACCAGCGCGTGGTGCGCGCCCTTCGGTTCGACCGTGAGCTTCACGCGGTACCAAACGTCCCCTTGCCACGGGAACGGCACGGTGCGGGCCATGCGGAGCGCCGAGTGCCAACTGCTCACCTGGATCGTCTGCTGAGCACCGAGAAGCTCGATCGTGTAGCCGCTGTTCACCAGGCCCATGTCGGCGCGCTCGGCGCCCCCACGCTTGCTCATCAGGTCGGCGACGATCGTGTAGTCGCTAGCGCTCGCTGGACCGATGTAGGTGCGCGTGCGCTGCAACCCCGTGGGTGCCGGGTACTTGTTGAGCACCTTCTCGCCATCGAGCTCGGCGACCTTGAAGCGACCGCCGAAGACCCAATAGGGCACCGGCTGTC
This sequence comes from uncultured bacterium, assembly GCA_964447125.1. Taxonomy (GTDB): domain Bacteria; phylum JADJOY01; class JADJOY01; order JADJOY01; family JADJOY01; genus JADJOY01. Next base: position 22,161 of record CAYUSL010000030.1, read on the forward strand.
CCACGGGCAGCGACGTGAAGTCCTCGCGCCAGGGCAGCGGCGCGATCACCCGGACGCGGGCCTTGGCCGTCAGCTCGCCGAGCTTGGCCACCACGAAACCGGCTTGGAACGACGTCGACGCCGCTCGGAACGTGGTCTCGGCGGAGCTGGGTACGCCCTCCGGCGTGAGCGTGCCGGCGAGCTTTTCCAGGCTCACGCTCGCGGGCGTGACGGCGCCGAGCGGGCGGCCGAGAGCGTCGAAGGCGCGAGCGCGGAGGCGCACCTCGGCACCCGGTGTGATCAGCACCTCCGCGGGGACCAATGCCAGGGTGGCGGGTTCACCGCTGCCTGCGGGAATCACGGGGGCCGCGGCGGGAGGAGCGCTCACGAACGGCTTCGTCGGATCGCCCAAGCAGTAGATGCCTTCTTCGGTGGTGAAGAAGATGCGCCCCCCAGCGATCGCCACCGAGCCGTAGATCTCGGCGTAGCGCCCACTCGGCATCGTGATCTCGTCGCGATCCACGAGCTTGGCGCCGTCGCGGCCGACCTCGACGATCGAGAGCCGGCCGTTCACCTCGGTGGCGTAGAGCCGGCCTTCGGCCCACACCGGCGAGCCCTTCCCCACGGTGCCGAGCTTGAACGCGGGCCACAGCGCCTTGCCGCTCGCGGCGTCCAGCGCGTGGAGATTCGCCGAGTCGTCGACCACGTAGAGCACGCCGTCGTGAAGTGTCGGCGAAGAGAATCCCGCCCGCAGCTCCTCGACTCGCCAGCGTTGCGCCGTATCGGTGACGTTTCCGCTGCCAGTCGCATCGATCGCCACCACCGCGCCCATGACGCCGCTCTTCGGGTTCTCCTCACCCTGAGTCGCGAAGACCGTGTTCCCGTCCACGACCACCGTGGAGTTGAGGTGCTGCTTCGAGAGCTGGAACTCCCAGATCTTGCGGCCGGTGCGCGGCTCCAACGAATAGATCCATCCATCGGCGGCGCTGCTCAGCATCTGCTCGCGCCCGGCGATGGTCGCGATCACCAGATTCCCTTGGGCGTTGAGATCGGCAGCCGCCCGTCCCGGCGCCGCCGTCCACGCGATCTCACCGGTGCGCTTGTCGAAGGCGTAGTAGCGATGGGAGGGCATCTCGTAGCCGAGCACCGAGGAGCTGATGACGTTCACGATCACCAGATCCTCGAACACGATCGGATTGGCGGTGCGGCCGCCGTAGCCGGAGAACCGGCCCTGCTCCTCGTGCAGCGCGCGCTGCCAGACGACGTGCCCGTCGCGATCGAAGCACGTCAGGTGTCCGTCGGAGCTCTGCGCGTAGAGGTTACCGGTCTCGGCGTCACCGGTCGGGCTCGACCAGCCGGCACGATTGAACGGGATGGTGGTGTTGTGCGGGACGAGCGTCACTTCCCAACGCTTGGTGCCGTCGGCGGCGTTCCAGCACGCCACGCGTTCGGCGCGATCGTCGCCACTTCCCTTGCGGCCGAAGGCGCACACGCGACCGTCGAAGACCACCGGGGTCGAGCGCCCAACGAAGTCGTCGCGCCACACCAGGTTCTCTTTCGCGCCGTCTCGCGACCACGACGTGATCAAGCCCGTCTCGTCGGAGACCCCGTTCTGCTGGGGCCCACGCCAGCTCGGCCAATCGGCTGCGGAAGCGGATGCGATCCCGAGGATCCAAGCGGCGAAAGCGACGGAACGTGCGATGCGCATGCGACCTCCGGGGGGAGCCCGAGTGTACTCAGCGCGAATCGGCGTGGACGAGAGGCCCGGCGCGGTGGGAAGCACGACGCGCGACACACTCCGAGCCGGAACCCCGATGAGCTCGCGTGCTGCGCGCCGCTCGGGTTGACCTTCGCTCCCGGCGCACGTTGACTGCGCGGCGCTGGGGAGCCGTCGCTTCCCGCGACGTACGGAGGCCCGAATGCCGTCGAAGCGCGTGGCTGCGGGAGTGGTGCTCGTCGCAGCGACGCTCTTCGGTGTGATCGTGCTCCTCGACGGAAACGGCGGGGTACTGGCTCACCTCACCCGTCTCGTCGCGGCGATCCGCGGGCCCGAGTGGCAAATCCACGTCTCCATCCTCGACGGCTGCTCGTGCCCGATGTTCTGCCCCACCTACTTCCACAGCCAGCCGGCGGCGCATCCCCCAGCCGACGGCCACGGTGACGCGCAGCGCTTTTGCCGCTTCAACCGCGCGGTGCTCGTGAACCACGGCAAGTTCCACAAAGTCTCCCTCGACGACGTGAAGTTCTGGCTGAGCGGCGATCTGGGCGACGACTTCGCCGACGGCGAGGGCGATTGGGCGGTGCTGACCTTCGACCGCGCGGCCACACCCGAGCAACGCGATGCGATCGGCGTCATCGTGAAGCATCTCTTTCCGTTGCGCTGGAAATCCTTCGAGACCCGCGAAGGCGTGATCGAATGGCGCGACGACACCCACGACGTGCGGCTCGCCGCGCGTGCCACCGACGTCGCGCGCGCCACCCTCGACGGCGGGCAGACCGCCGAGATCACGCTCCAGCACACACGGGAGGCCGCCGACCCCACGTTCCCCGCTCGTATCGAGAACCTGCGCTACTGGGGCTCTCGCGACAACGACGGCTTCGTGCTCATGCCCACCCAGATCTCCGCCTGGCGCAGTGGCGAGCACGCGTTCGAGTACCGCAACACCAGCGGATTCTCGATCACCCTGCAACTCGACTCGAGCAACGCGCCCCCTGCGGCCGCCGAGTGAGCACGCGCAGCTTCGGCCGCGCCGCGTGCGACTGGACGGGTCCCGATGCCGCGGGCACGCTGATGTTGCCTCGGGGGTCTGTTCCAGACCCCCGCCCCACGAAAAGCGCGGTTTTCGTGGGGCCCCACCCCCAAGGCGCGTCGCTGCGCTCGCGGCGCGCCTCTGGCGCGTGCCACTCTTGACCCCTCCAGATCAGGCGAATTGTTCGATGCGCTCACTTCAGGGCCAACGCGCGCTCGTCACATCCGCGCCCATGAACGAACCGATCGCCGCATTCGATTACGAACCGCGAACGCGCATCGTGTTCGGTGCGGGGCGCATCGCGGAGCTGGGGGCGCTCGCGCGTTCGTGGTCGGCGCGACGCGCGCTGCTGGTCACCGATCGCGGGCTGGTGGCCGCCGGTCACGCCGAGCGCGGTCGTGCAGCTTTGGCGAACGCCGGCATCGACGTCGTGCTCTTCGACGAGGTGCGCGAGAACCCCGACACCCACGACGTGGCGCGCTGCCTCGAGGCGGCGCGCGCGGCGGACATCGACACCTTCGTCGGGCTCGGTGGAGGCAGCAGTCTCGACACCGCCAAGGCGTGCAACTTCCTGCTCACCAACGGCGGGCGCATGGAGGACTACTGGGGCCGCG
>CAYUSL010000031.1:0-25373 GCA_964447125.1 uncultured bacterium
TTTTTGCGGGGCGGGGGGCTTGAAAAGCCCCCCGAGGAAGCATCGACGGACTCGAAAAACTCGCTCCGGCGAGTTTTTCAGCAGGCCGTCAGGCGGCGTGGTCCGCGGCGAGTTCCGCCGGGTGCCACTCGGCCAGGGCCGTTTCCAGCTCGCGTACGGAAGCGGCGTCGCGGTGCAGGAACACCGCCGCCACGAGCGGTGGCGGTCGCGTGCCCGAGGCGGGTGCGAGCAGGCGCACCGGCCGCGCATCCAGCGTGATCTGCCGATCGGTGCCAGGCACACCGAACGTGACCTCGAGCTTGGCCGGGACCGCGGGAAGGGTATCGTCGGTGAGCTCGAGCAAGATCCCGCCGGCGCTCAGGTCCACCGAGTGAGCGCGCCACTCGCCAGCGTCGGTGTGCACGCGTACCAGGCGTCGGACGCGACGGCGGCGATGGCGCCGACGCTCGGGTCGGTCGGTCACGTCGAGGATCATGTCGACCAATTCGTCGTGGCTGAGCGCGGGAACGATCATGGCTGCTCTCCGGATGTCACGTTGCGGCGTGCAGGCTGCGTTCGTTTCGAGTGCGGCTGCGTGTCGCAGGGAGCTCGTGCGTCATTCGTCGCCGTCGCACGCGACGCGATCGCGACCCGAGCTCTTGGCTCGGCGCAGCACGGCGTCGGCGCGCGCGAAGACCTGTTCCAGCGAGTCGTCGCCGACGTGCGCGGCCACGCCCACGGTGACGGTGATGGGCTCGTCGATGCCGGTGAGCCGTGCCACGTCCGCGCGCACCGCAGCGCGCACGCGGCTGGCCACGATGCGCGCCTCCGAGAGGTCCGCGCCGGGCAGGACCAGCACCAGCTCGTCGCCTCCGTAACGCACGGCGATGTCCGCGCGGCGCACCTCCGCGCGGATCGTGCGGCCCACCGCGGCGAGCACGCGATCGCCGGCTTCGTGGCCGTATCGGTCGTTGACGTCCTTGAAGCGATCGAGGTCGACCACCGCGATGGCGTAGGTGAGGCGCAACGCGAGCCAATCCGCGACGCGCTCGGGCAGCTCCTGCAGATAGAAGCGCTTGGACTGGAGCCCGGTGGCGGGATCGACGTCGACCTCGCCGACCTTCTCCGCGATCGCCTTCTGGTAGGAGAGGTCGAGGTCGTCGAGCAGGTCGAAGCGAAGAATCACCTCGCCGAGCTGGATCTTGTCGCCGTTCTCGAGGCTCGCTTCGCGCACGCGGTGGCCGTTCACGTAGGTGCCGTTGCGTGCGCCGCGGTCGCGGATGCGTACCGTCAGGCCACCCCGGGGCGCGCGCCCGGTGAGGATGTCGGCGTGCTCGCGCGATACCGTCGCGTCGTGGAGCACCAATGCCGCGTCGGGATCGCGACCCACCTTGAGCACGGCGTCTTCCCGCGCGAGCACGAGTGCCCGGCCCAGACCGTGGCCGTGGATGACCACCAATGCCGCGCGGCGGGCGCGGCCGGGCGCCTCGGGTACGCGCAAGCTCGGATTGGTGCCGAGCTTGCGCGATAGCTCGGCCGGGGCGAGCGCGTCGGTGCGGTCGTCGTGCGGCTGCGCCGGATCGTCACTCATCGGTCGAGCTCCAGATCGAACCGCATCGGCCAGCGTATCGGAAGGCGCTCGCCACTGACGTCTCGGGCGCTCTCGAAACTGGGACGCGGAGTGCGGCGGCGCGGCAGCACTGCGCTCGCCGGCATTGCTGGAGGTCGTGGGGTTCGTCGAAAACCATCGCATCGAGAGTCGCCTCGTGCTCGCCGATCGGTGGGCGCGCCGCGGTGTGGTGTCTCGTTGCCGCGTGCGATGGCTGCCGAGAGCGAGCACCGTGCCAAGCGACGGTGCGAGACAATTGCGCCTCGCACGCGCGGCCCCAGCTCACGATGATCACGCAGGTTTCGTCCGCGGGGCGGCGCGCCTGATCTCGCCATCGCGCGGAGACAATCGGCGACACTCGGCTCGCGGTCCGGCGATGGCGCTTCCTCCGCAGCGGTTGGCGCCTGCGCGGGTTGGCAGCCGGGTCGCCGCGCGCGGCAACGCCTTCGCGCTGTTCTGGGCGCGGTCCGAGCGCGTACACTGCCGACTGCGCAGTCGTGCCTCGGTGGCCGAGCGGCTGCGCCCGACGAACCTGCTTCCGCGTCAGGCCGTATGGGAGTGTGGGGCCGGAATCGCCGCGTATTCGATCCAAGCCGCGTCACCGCCGTCTCGCCGGACGGGAAGGAAACGAGCCATGAGTCAACCGTCACGTTCGCAGCCGGCCGTCATCATCCGCGCGTGTGCCGATTACGAGGTCGAGCGCATCCGCGGGATCGTCCGTGACGGGCTCACCGAGCTGGATCTGCGTCCGTACGGTCGCACGCTGGTCAAACCCAACTGCGTCGCGTCGGGCCAGCACTTCCCCAACGCCTACACGCGGCCGGAATTCCTCGAAGGCGTGCTCAAGGCGCTCAAGGATCGGGCGATGCCGAACCTCACCGAGATTGCCCTCGGTGAGCGCTGCGGCATCACGGTGCCCACGCGCTTCTCGTTCAAGGAAGCGCACTACTACGAGATGGTCGAGCGCGTCGGTGGTGTGAAGACCTACCATTTCGACGAGACGCCGCAGGTGGAGATCCCGCTCTACCACCCAGGCCGGCTGCGCGACGCGTTCTTCACGCCCGAGCCGGTTGCCGCCGCGGACTTCTTCGTCAATTGCCCCAAGTTCAAAGCGCATCCCTGGACCACCGTGACGTTCAGCATGAAGAACTACATCGGCATCCAGGACGACCGGCATCGGCTCATCGATCACGACCATTCGCTCAACGAGAAGGTCGCGGACCTTCAATACATCATCCAGCCGCAGTTCATCGCGATCGACGGGATCATCGCCGGCGAGGGGCGCATGCTCACGCCGATTCCGTTCGACCTGAAGCTGGTGGTGATGGGCAACAACCAGGTCGCGTTCGACGCCGTGTGTTGCCACATCATCGGCCTCGACCCGCTGAGCGTCGATCACATCCGCCTCGCCCACGAGCGCGGCTTCGGCCCGGTGTCGCTCGACGAGATCCGCATCACCGGTGACGTGAGCCTGGAACAGGCGCGAGAGCGGGCCAAGGGCTTCCGTACCGGGCTCATCCGTGTCGAGGACTACTTCGCGCACACCAACATCCGTGCCTATGCGGGGGCCCCTCCGGGCGCCAATCACGAGTACTGTTGGGGCGGCTGCCCGGGTGCGCTGGAAGAGGCGATCGAGATCTTGCGCCTCTACGACACCCACACCGACCAGAAGATGCCGAAGGTGCACTTGGTGTTCGGCGCTTACAAAGGTGACATCGACCGCAAGCCCGACGAGAAGGTGATCTTCATCGGCGATTGCGCGACCTATCACGGCAACGCAGGCGGGCTCCAGATCGACCTCGCCAGCGAGTACAAGGATCGCTCCACCAAGGACCCGCACACCGCCAAGCACGACGACATCTACGTGAAGATGGGCAAGGTCATGACGAAGTTCTGGCAGAACCGGAACGCGGACTCGTTCCGCATGTCGGGCTGCCCGGTGAGCGTCGCCGAGCAGGTGCTCATGCTCGTCAAGCTCGGAAACCTTCGGAACCCGTACTTCGATCCGTCGCAGGCGCTCGGCTTCACCAATTGCTACCTGTCGTGGCGCACCCGCCAGGCGATCGACCGCATCCTCGGCCAGCCGTACCAGATCCCCGGCGCCTACAAGCGCGGCCAGTCGCGCCCCGAGCAAAACCTTCCGCCCGCCGGCGCCCGCACGCACCTGGAAGCGTGAGTCGGGGGCTGGCGTGACGCCGGCCGAGTTCGTCCGAAGGTGGCAGCTCGACACAACGAGCGATGGGCTCGTGCGGCTGGCGCCTCAGCGTGCGATTGGTTCGGGAATCGGCGCGAACGCGCTCCACTTCTTGCTCGAAGTGGGGCTGCCGCGAAGTGCGGCCCCCGGCTTGAGCTTCGCCGACGTCGCGCGCGACTGCCCGTCCGTCGAGCAGGTCTGGGACATCAACGACTTCCCGCCCGGGCGTTTTCGAGTGATCGGTTCGGACGATACGGGCGATCCGATCTGTCTCGACGCGTCGAGCGACGATCGCGTGGTGCGACTGATGCACGACTGCGGCTGGAGCGAGCAGCAGCCGATGCTCGTGAATTCCGGAGTCGCGCAGCTCGCTGCCTGCTTGCTCGAGTACCGAGATTTCGTCCAAACCCGGGGCGCAGCAGATCCGTGGGCTCATCTCGATCGGCGCTATCCCGCCGAGGCGGTGGACGAGCTGCGTGACCGGCTCGCTAGCCTGGATCACGCCGTGTCGTTTGCTGGCTCGTTCTGGGACTGCGAGCTCACTCACGTCACGCGACGCGTTGCGCGTCCCGAGCCCCGCTCGCGCTGGGCGGTCACGCGCCGATTCCTGAGTCGATTGTTCAGCGCATCTTGAGCGATCTCTCCATCTGACGCTCGCTCCCACCTGGATGCGTGAGCGGCGCGGTTGCGGCGCCGATTCATCCGTAGGGGCGGGCGCCAGCCCGCCCGGCGGCCATCGTCGGTCGCGCTTCGCGGTACTCCAGCCACGTAGACTCGCGGCGTGAGCCCCGACCCGATCTGTTATTGCCCCCGCTGCGGCGAGCCGCTCGCGGCGGAGTTTCGCGACGGGAAGCTGGTTGCGGCGCGCTGCAATCCCGGCGACATGGAGCTCTCGCCCCACCTGGTGGAGCTGGTCCAGCGTCAATTCTTCGAAGCGATCGACGAGGTGTCGCGCATCCACAAGCGAATCCCGTGGGGCGGACCCTGGTATTGCCCGCGAGATGGAGCGCGAATCAGCGGTCCCTACGGTCCGCTCGATTGTCCCACGTGCACGCGCCACCTCGACCCGTTGATCTTCCGGCTGGTCGAGTATCACGCGCACGCACGAACGGAACGCAGCGAACCGGCGCCGCTCCGCGATCCACCGAGGCGTCCTCCGACCACGGCGAAGCTCCACGAGTGGGTGCACAGAAAGACACGTGCCCAGCGCACGGCAGAGGACGCTCGTGTGAAGGCCGCGGTCGTCGCGCGCCCGGGCTCCGCTGCCGAGGGCGAGCGCGTCGCCTGGATGCTCCTTGGCGATTGCCGTTCCGACGGCGAACCGGCCGCCGGCCTATTCGCGGAGGTCGTGAGGCGCGATCCATCGCGATCGACCGCCTGGCTCGGGCTCGCGGAATGTTGTCACGTCGGCTTTCGCCGTTGGGATCCCGTCTTCGCGATCTTCGCCGCGGGATTCTGCAGGCGCGCGCTGCGTGGTTCGCCGGACTTGGCTCCCGCGCGCGAGCTGCTCGAGCAGGTCGCGGTGGATCACCCGGACCTCCACGTCGATCAATCGTTCGATGGTGATCTCAGCCACTTTCTCGCCATGATCGGCTACTCGATCCACGGTCTCGCACGGTGGGTACAAATTACACACGAGGCGACGACGCGCATCCAGCTCGTGGGACAGATGAAGCGCGCGGCCTGGCCGATGTTCCTGCCCACTCTCGAAGCGCTCGCAGCCAACGATCCCGACGGACGCGTGCGCGCGGCAGCGACGCGGGCCCTGGAGCAGACGCGCACTACGCACCGCGTGCGTTGAGCGCTGCGCGGCGTCGCGCAGCGGCTTCCCGCGACGCAGGTTCACCCGGCAGGAGTCGGATCCGGCGAGGATTCTCGTCGGATGGCCCGCAGAACCCGGCGCGTCTTCGACGCTGGATCGGGAACGCCGACCTCCAAGCGCCAGGGCGACGTGGTCCTTCTCGTGGCGCGCCGCCGGACGATGCCACCCGATGTCGAGAAGCTGGCCGTCGAACGCCTCGGCCAACCGCCCATCTCGATCATGGACGCGAGAATCGGATGCCAGCATCAGAACCGGTACCGTGGCTTCGAGCTCAGGGAGCTCGCGCGCGGCCGCGAACTTCCGCGCGATCCAAGCCTCTGCCTCGGGCGTGTCCATGAATGGCGGCGGCAGCATCACTCGCGCGGACGTCGTGATTCACTAGCCCGATCGATTCGCGAGCGCTGTGTCGAGACACCACGAATCGCCGCATTCACACCTTCGATCGACGTGAGTGGGCGTGGCTCGTGCCCGCGACAGCGCATCGGCGCCGACGGAGCGTCGCCCTCCATCGAGTCGAGGGCGCAAGAAGGATGGAGGGCCGCGCACCGTCGCGGCCGCAGGTTCTCGTTCACGAGTTCTTCGAGCTAGCGAGTCCATCCGCGAGCGCGCCAATCCGATCGAGGACGCGGCGGTGGATGGCGCAACCCCTTGAACGCGCCGACCCGAGGAATTCGGCCACGTCTCGCTCGGTGCTGAGCGCTTCCAGCCACGGCACCGCGAATCCCACTACGAGTGCCGCGAGCTCGGCCGGCTCGCGCGGCATCTCACGGTCAGTCGGAATCGCTCGGCAGCGGATGTGGCACCGATTCTCCGGTGGCCGCGACTCGTCGCCGAGTGCCTTCAGGTACACGCCGAGGTTCAAATACCAGTCGTCGCCCCACTGAGACTTCTGCAGGTTGACCACCGAAACGACTCGTTCACGGTCGCGATGCCACGTTCCCGCTCGCTTGCGGTAGCCGAGCGGCTTCAGGACGCAGGTGATCGCCTGCTCGAGCTTCTTCCGCGAGTCATTCATCTCTACGGTCGACCTCGGCAGCGCTGGATGTGAGATCGGCAAAGACGTTCTCACTTCGATCGAACCAAGCGAGCGCATTCCGAGGCGTGCGAAGACGAGCCACGGCTCGTTGTTCGTGCCTGGATGTCTCGCGGACTCGGACGGATCCGTGAGGGCAGGTTGTCGGCAGGCAGATCGGCCCAGGATCGAACGAGGTGTTCATGAAGAAGGCTACCTCGTTCGCGGTGCCGCCACGGCCTTGCGAGCGCGCTCGGGAAGCTCAGGCACGCAATCGTGTGCGGCTGAAGGTGCTCAGCAGCAGGCGATCGGCGAAGCGCCGGCCGTGGAGCTGAACGCGGAGCCAAGCGGTCGCGGCGAGCAGCACGAGGACGATGCGTTCGGCGGCGCAGTGGGTGGCGCCGGGGATCGCCCACACGGTGGCGTTGGGAAACGTGCGGAACACGTCGAGATCGGCGGCGGGAACGTAGGCGTCGTCGGTGCCGTTGATGGCGAGCAATGGTGCCGTGACGCGCGGAGTGAGCAAGCCGTCGTGTCGCAGCGAGAAGGTGTCGAGGAGACGTTCGGCCTCCGCGGGCGGCGGCAGCGAGTCGAGGCCGATGGCGTTCGCGACGATGCCGGGCATCCCATTCGGCATACGGAGCAAGGACGCGCCGTCGCGCGGCGCGGCTCCCACCGGGCCGCCGAGATCCACGGCGGCGTCCACGGTACCCGTGAGCGCGAGCTTCGCCGCCCATGGGCCTCCGGCGCTGATGCCGAGGGCGGCGGTGCGCGCGCTCGGGCCGCGCAGCGCGTCGAGCACGCCGCGATAGACCACATCGGCATCTGGCGCGAGCGGGATGGTGGACTCACCGGTCCCCGGCATGTCGATCGCCACCACGCGAAAGCCGCCGAGGCGCACGAGCACGAGCGCGATCCGGTGGAGCTCCATCTTCCAGGTGTCGACGCCGCCTGAGACGATCACCAGCGGCGCGTTCGCCACGTCGCCCGAGTGTCGCCGCGGCGTGAAGATGTGCGCCGGAACGGAGAGCACCGCGCTGCGATACCCAACCTCGAGCACGCGCCGTTCGAACACGCACGGAAACGTCGGTACCGCCGCGAGATAGCAGCGGAGCTGTTGCCGGTACGCATCGCGGCGTGGCTCGGTGACGAGGCTCGGGAACTTGGCGGCGCCGAAGCAGGCCGCGGCGAGCAGGAGCTTCCCGCGCCGCTCGGCCTCGTCCGCCTCGCGTGTCCACTCGGTGGCCCAGCCGCCCGCCCCGTCGCGCCAGGCGTCGTCGATCCGCGCCCGCACCCGCTCGATCACCGACACCGGGATGCCCCAGCCGCGGAACTGGCGTGCGCGCTCGTGGAAGAGCTCGGCCGGATCGAGTGGGAACGTGAAGGGCATGGGCGGGGAGAGTATCCGCCGCGAGCCCCGCTGCTGCGCGGCGCGGCGCGTTGCGGATCGCCGGCAGCAGCGTCGGCACCTGCCCACGCCGAATCGCGATCGGTCACTTAGGCTGCGCCCACTCCTCGCGGAACGGCGAATGCGCGGATGCGGAGGCTCGATGGCAACCAAGCGCGGCTACGACGTGGTGCTCTACGGTGCCACGGGTTTCACCGGCCAGCTCACGGCCGAATACCTAGCGACGCACATGACGGGGAGCAAGCTGCGCTGGGCGATTGCGGGGCGAAACCGCGACAAGCTCGACGCCGTGAAGCGAGGGCTGCTCTCCTTCGAACGCAAGGCCGAGTCGATCGGCGTGCTGGAGGCGAATGCCGAATCGGCTGATTCCCTCGACTCGCTCGCGCGCTCGACCCGCGTGGTCATCACCACGGTCGGCCCCTACGCGCGCTACGGCGAGCCGCTGGTCGCGGCGTGCGCTCGCGCCGGCACGGACTACGTCGATCTCACCGGTGAGCCCGAGTTCGTCGATCGCATGATCGAGCGCTACGACGAAACCGCGCGTCAGAGTGGCGCACGCATCGTCCACTGCTGTGGCTTCGACAGCATCCCCCACGATCTGGGTGCCTACTTCACGGTGAAGCAACTCCCGTCCGATCGCCCCATCGTGGTCGAGGGCTTCGTGCGCGGCGGTGGGAGCTTTTCCGGCGGCACGTGGGCGTCGGCTCTCGGCGCGTTCGCCGACGCGGGGCCGTACTTCCGCCGGCGCATGGCGAAGCGTGGCCGTCGCGCCGCCGAAGCCGGCCGCAAGGTCCGTCCCGCGCCCCAGCGACTGCACTTCGAGAAAGAGCTGGGCGCCTGGGCGTGCCCACTGCCGACGATCGATCCGCAGATCGTGATCCGCTCTGCGCGAGCGCTCTCCGAGTACGGCCCGGATTTCCAGTACGGCCATTTCGCGGAGGTGCGCTCGCTCGGCACCGTGATCGGCGGCGTGATGGGGATCGGCGCGCTGGTGGCGCTGGCGCAGATCGGCCCCGCCCGCCGCGCTCTCGAGCGGCTTCGCCCGTCGGGCGCGGGACCGAGCGCCGAGCAGCGTGCCCGGGCGCATTTCCGCGTGCGCTTCCACGGTCGTGCCGGCGACCAGCGCGTGATCACCGAGGTGCGCGGCGGCGATCCGGGCTACGGCGAGACCTCGAAGATGCTCGCCGAGTCGGCGCTCTGTCTCGCCTTCGATCGTGATCGGCTGCCCGAGCGCGCCGGAGTGCTCACCACCGCCGTCGCCATGGGCGATCGCTTGATCGAGCGACTCCAAGCCGCGGGCATCACCTTCGAGGTGGTGTCTCGGGGCTGACTGCGCTCGCGGAGGTGGCCTGTCTGAGGTACCGACGCCGTGCTCGCGCCTGGTGCGTCACTCTCGGAGCGGGTACCTTTCTCGGTGGTCGAGAACTCGCGCGAGCGGCACGGATTTTTCCGAGAATACCCTTGCATGGCGCAGGTGCGTCATTTATGATCCGCCGCCTCGACCCCACCGAAAACGAGGGAGGAATCCATGCGTAAGATCATCACGATGGTTGCTGCTGTTCCGTTGGTCGTCTCGCTGAGCGGCTGCTGCAAGAAGGTCGACGAGCTCTCGGCGAAGGTCGACGCGCTCGATCAGAAGATCGGCGCCATGCAGTCGAAGGTCGACCAGGCGGCGATGGACGCGGCGAAGGCCGCGCAGCGTGCGGACGCGGCTGCTGCCGACGCCCGTGCGGCGGCTCAGAAGGCCGAGGACGCGTCCAGCGTCTCGAAGAAGGCCTTCGGCAAGGGCGTTCACAAGTAAGCAACGCCTCGATGCCGGCCTCGGGATTCGGTTTCCGAGCGTCGTGTAGTCACGAAACACCCGTCCCGGGTTCGCCCGGGACGGGTGTTTCGCTTGGTGAGTGAAGCGCGCTCGCATCGAATGGCGAGCGTCGACGGCCGCGTGGTGCGTGCGCTTCGCGCCTGGCGATGCGGCGATCAGCCTCGTCGCGGTGTCGCGGGTCGCGCCGCCGGACGCGAGCGAGCCGGAGCAGCAGTCGGCTTTCGCCGGGTAGGCGTGTGGATCGCCGGTGGCGGAGCCACCGGCTTGGGCGGAGTGTCCGCGGCATCGAGCACCGTCTGCGGGACGGTGCCGACCTGGATCGGGTAACCGATGCCGTCCTTCACCACCTGCTGCACCAGCTCCGCATCCACGTAGCTCGCGAGCCCCAGGTCGTTGAGCGTCATCATCAGCTCGCCCAGCCGGTTCGGCTCGCGATTGTAGACGTCGGGATAGGCCTCGACGTATAGCCCGTTGCCGCGCCGTCCCAGCTTCACGCTCTGGTAGACGAGGCGGAGCCGGGTGCCGCTCTGCGTGCGATCGAAGAGACGCCGCATCTCGTCGTTGTAGAGGCGGACGCATCCGTGGGTGGCGAGGCGCCCGATGGAGTAGGGCGTGTTCGTGCCGTGGATGCCGTAGCTCGTGACGCCGATGTTCATCCAGCGATCGCCGAGCGGGTTGTCCGGGCCGGGCGGGACCTGCGCGGGAAGCTCGGGCTTCTCCTGACGGATGGAAGCCGGCACGTACCAGATCGGGTTGGTGCGCTTGTTGCCGACCTTGAACTCGCCCATGAGCGAGTTGTCCACCTCGTCGCCGATCGCGATCGCGAAGACTTCGGGCAAGCCCTTCACCGTGAAATCGTAGAGCCGCATCTCGGGGACGTTGATGACGAGGCCCAGCGGTTCGGTCCGAGGCAGGATCATCACGGTGGGCAGCCGGACCAAGGTCCCCGGCTTGGGAAGCCACACGTCCACGCCGGGATTCAGCGCTTCGACGGCGCTGTAACCGAGCCGGAAGCGGTACGCGATGTCGATCAGCGAGTCCTCGGGCTGGACCACCGTGGTCTGTGGCTGCCCGAGAATCGGCCGCAGCGGACCGACCGCTTGTGCGCGGGCGATGTGCGGCGCCGCGGCGGCAGCGACGAACAGCGCCAGTCCGAGCACGAGGGAACGAATGGAACGATGAGCAGCGTCGAGCGAAACCATGCTCACAAGGTGCGATCCATGCGCGGCCCCGTCAACTATTATCTTGGCTTCGTCATGATCGTTTCGTTCGCAGAAATGGCACGGGCACGCCGCGTGCCCCGCGCACGAGCCGCGCTGCTGGCGCTCGGCGCGTTGCTCGCGGCCGCGTGCTCGGAGACGCACGTCGCGCCGCTCGTTTCCGCTGCGCCGGCCACGGTGGACGAGCGCCCGAGCGACCTCGACGTCGTGGAGCTGGGATCGCAGGATGCCGCCTCTTCTCGGCACCTGCCACACGACCTGCCGGCCGACTGCGATCGTCTGAGCCGGATCGAAGTGTGGAAGGGCTATCGCGCGTTGGTGGCGCACTGCGCGCTGGGCGGTGGCACCGCGATGTCGGTGGCGATCGGGCGCGAGGACGACGGCCCCAAGCGCCAGGGCCGCGACAACCGCACGCCCGAGGGCTACTACCACATCGCCGGCCCCGCTCGTCCCAGCCGGCGCTTTCATCTTTTCATTCCCATCGACTACCCATCGCGCGCCGACGCCGAGCTGGGATTGGCGCTCGGGACCATCGACGAGAGCACCTACACGTCGATCGTCGAGGCCCTCGAGGAGGGTCGGCTGCCGCCCCAGGACACGCCGCTCGGCGGGCACGTGGGGCTGCACGGCGAGGGCGAGCGCTGGAAGGGCGATTCGGTCAGCATCAATTGGACGTACGGGTGCATCGCACTCGCAGACGATCAGATCGAGTTCCTCGCCGAGCGTGCGCCGGAAGGCACGCCGATCATCATTCATCCGTGAGCCGCGTGGCCGCACCCCGCGTGCGCGTCGTGAAGGACGCGCCGGTGCGTGGCGGCGGCGACTTCGTTCTGTACTGGATGATCGCCTCGCGGCGCGTGGGCTCGAGCTTCGCCCTCGATCGGGCGATCGAGTGGGCGACGGATCTCGGCAAGCCGTTGGTGGTGCTGGAGGCGCTCCGCGCCGGCTACCCGTGGGCCAGCGACCGCCTGCATCGTTTCATCCTCGACGGCATGGTCGAGAACCAGCGCCGCGTGGCGCAGGCGCCGGTGACGTATTACCCGTACGTGGAGACCGAGCTCGACCACGGCAAGGGCCTGCTCGCAGCGCTCGCGGGCCACGCCGCGGTGGTCGTCACCGACGACTTCCCGTGCTTCATGCTGCCGCGCATGGTCGCAGCGGCGGCGCGAGACCTCGACGTTCGTCTCGAAGCCATCGACGGCAATGGGTTGCTGCCGCTCGCGGTCGCGCCACACACGTTTCCAACGGCGTACGCTTTTCGGCGGTTTCTGCAGAAGCGGCTGCCGGATTGGATGCTGGATCGGCCGAGCAGGGCGCCCTTCGTCAGGCTCGATCTGCCGCGCTTGCAGCGGCTGCCGGCTCGTGTGAAGTCACGCTGGCCGGTTGCCGACCTCGAGGCGTTGCGCACGGAGGTGGCGCTGGCGCGCTTTCCCATCGATCACGCCGTGACGCCGGCGTCTGTCACCGGAGGCAGCGCTGCTGCCGAAGCAGCGCTCGTTCGTTTCGTGACGACGCGCCTCTCGCGCTACGGCGACGAGCGCAACGAGCCCGAAGAGGAGGTCACGAGCGGGCTCTCGCCGTATCTGCATTTCGGCCAACTCGCCGCCCACGATCTCTTCGACGCCATCGTCGCCGCCGAGCATTGGACTCCCGAGCGTCTCGCGGCCCGCACCGACGGCAGCCGCGCCGGCTGGTGGGGGATGAGCGCTGCGGCGGAGGGCTTTCTCGATCAGGCGATCACGTGGCGCGAGCTCGGCTACAACTTCTGCTGGCACCGGGAGGATTACGATCGCTTCGAGTCGCTTCCCGAGTGGGCGCAGCGCACCCTCGCCGAGCACGCCGGCGACCTGCGTCCGCACCGCTACGTGCTCGACGACTTCGAGCGAGCCGAGACCCACGATCCGCTCTGGAATGCCGCCCAGAATCAGCTCGTTCGCGAGGGCACGATCCACAACTACCTGCGGATGCTCTGGGGCAAGAAGATTCTGGAATGGTCGGAGTCGCCTCGCGCCGCGCTCGCGACGATGATCGAGCTCAACAACAAGTACGCCCTCGACGGCCGCAACCCCAACTCGTACTCGGGCATCTTCTGGACGCTCGGGCGCTACGACCGCCCGTGGGGCCCCGAGCGGCCCATCTTCGGCACCGTGCGTTACATGAGCTCGGAGAACACCGCGCGAAAGGTGCACGTCAAGCGCTATCTGGCGCGCTACGGGTCGGCCGACGGGCGGCAACGCCGGCTGTTGTGAACGCCGAACGGAGACCGCGCACGTGATCGCAGCGACTCGGGTGGTGTTGATGGCTCACGGCAGCCGCGATCCACGCTGGCGCGCGCCGTTCGAACGTCTCGCGGCCACGCTGGCGCGGGACCTGGGTGCCGAGCGGGTGAGGCTCGCGTACATGGAATACGCCGCGCCCTCGCTCGACGAAGTCGCGGCGGAGGCGCGCCGTGACGGAGTCGAGCGGCTGGTCGTGTTGCCGCTCTTCATGGCCGGCGGCGGCCACGTCGATCAGGACATCCCGGTGCTCGCGCGGCAGGCGGAAGCGCGCCATCCCGGCCTGGTCGTCGAGGTGGCGGGTGCCATCGGCGAGGAGCCGCGGGTCGTGGCCGCGATCGAGGCGATCGCGAGCGACTTGATCGAGTCCCTCGCGCCCCGTCGCGTCGACCGATGAACGAGTGGGGCCCGAGCTTCCGCGCGCGCCCGCGAATCGTCGTCAGCCGCTGCCTCGATCTCGAAGCCTGCCGTTACGACGGCGGAATCATCGCCGCCCCCACGATCTCTCGCCTCGCCGCGCACGCCGAGCTGCTCCCGGTGTGTCCCGAGATGGCGGTCGGTCTTGGCGTGCCGCGCGATCCCATCCGCCTGGTGCGCGCGGACGGCGATCCGCAGCGCCGCCTGGTTCAGCCCAGTACGGGACGGGATCTGACGGACGCGATGGAGCAGTTCGCCGGCTCGTTCGTGGCCGAGGCTGGCGAGGTCGACGGGGTCGTGCTCAAGGCGCGCTCACCCTCGTGCGGTCTCGCCGACGTGAAGGTCTTCGTCAGCGCAGAGGCCGAGGCACCCGAGGCGTTCGGCGTGGGAGTCTTCGCGGAGTCGCTGGCGCTAGCCCGCGGTCGCGTGCCGATCGTCGACGAGGCCGCGCTCGACACGCCGCAGTCGCGCGATGCGTTCCTCACGCGAGCGTGGTCGTGTGCACGGCTGCGCGCGGCGGCCAGCGAATCCACACGCGCCGCGCTGGTCCGATTCCACGCCGAGCACAAGCTCTCGCTTCTCGCCTGGAACGAGCAGGCGATGCGCTCGCTGGGGAGGCTGGTGGCTGGTGCCGTCCACCGCCCGATCGCGGATGTATGGCAGGACTATTCGACGGGATTTCGTACAGCGCTGCTCGCGGAACCGAGCAACCGCGGCTGGGTGAACGCGCTCATGCACGCCCTCGGCTACTTCCGCGAGACGGTCGCGGCGGACCAGCGCCGGGCACTCGCCGACGAGCTCGCGCGTGTCACGCACACCCACGCCGAACAGCGTGCGCTGGTGCTCACCGTGCGTGCCTGGATCGAGCGCTGCGCCGAACGATACCTGCGCACCCAGGCGTTCTTCTGGCCCTATCCCGAGACGTTGCATGTAGTGCGGGCCTTCGGCTGACTGCGCACGAGGCTCGCGTCAGCGCGATCCGCGTCGTTCGCCGACCCCGAACTGCGCGGCGATCACGTCGCGGCGGAAATCGAAGATGCGTTCCAGCGTGCGCCGCACCCAGAGCGCATGGGCCAGGTCGCCCAGCGGTCCCAGGGGAAGCGCGTAACGCACGCGGTCGATGATCCGCGTTCCCTCCGGCACTTCCTCGAACTCGTGGCTGTGCACCCACGTCCGGTAGGGCCCGCGGATCTGCTCGTCCACGAAGCGCCGTGGCGGCTCGAAGCACGCGATCCGCGTTTGCCAACGCATCGGTACGCCGAAGAGCCGGATCTCGTAGTCGATCCGCGCATCGGCGCGCATCTCGACCGGCAGCGGTGTGAGGAAACGGAATCGCAGGAACGACGGCGTGATCGTCTGCAAATTCGCGGCGTCCGCGAAGAACGGAAACACGCGTGCGAGCGGTGCTTCGACCGTCTGCTGGCGCTCGAGGACATGCGTGGTCGACACGGCGCCGAGGGTATCCGCGTCCGATCGTTGCGTCAATGAATTGTCGAGATTTTGTTGTGATCGAGTGTGCGGCGTGCTACCATCGCCTCGGTCGCCGCACGTGCACATGTGCGCGTCGCCGGCCGTGGAGGTGCCGTTGAAGGAGCGCGGTGTCTACAAGATGAAGACGGTGTCGCGGCTCACGGGCTTCTCGCCCGCGGTGCTGCGTGCATGGGAGACGCGCCACAAATTCCTGGTGCCGGTGCGCATGCCGAGCGGACATCGCCTCTACACCGAGACCGATCTGCGTGTCCTGGAACGCGTGCGCGAGCGGCTCGAGCAGGGCCATTCGATCGGCGAGATCGCCGTGCTCGGTCGTGAGCGCATCCTCGCCGAGGCCGACCTCGCCGATCGGCTCCACTCGCGCCCACGGAAGGAATCCCCGTCCGCGAGCGAGAGCGAGGCGCGCTCCGCGCTCGCGCCGGGGTTGCTCGAAGAGCTGCGCCGATCGATCGTCACGGCAGCGCAGGCCCTGGACACGCGGGCGCTCGATGCCGCTCTCGATCGAGCATTCGGTGGAGTGTCCCATGCGCAGGTGCTGCCGCTCGTGATTCGGCCTGCCGCCGAGGAAATCGGCGAGCTGTGGGCGGCGGGCAAGCTCAGCGTCGCCGCCGAGCATCTCGCTTCTGCAGCGTTCGTGGCGCGGCTGCACGAGTTGCTCGCGGCCCACGCCGCCACGGAGCCCGCGGCGCCGCTGGCACTGGTGGCGTGCTTGCCCGACGAGCAGCACGAGGTCGGTGCGCTCGCCGTGGCGGTGCACCTCGCGCAAAGCGGGCATCGCGTGCTCTACCTCGGCCAGAGCCTCCCACTCGAAGACCTCGAGCGCGCTTGCGATCAGGCGGCGCCCGCGGTGGTGGCGCTTTCGGCGACGCGCGAAGCGCTGCTCGCTCTCCATGCCCCGCGACTGGTGGAGCTGGTGCGTCGCCGCCGTGCCAAGACCGAGTTCTGGCTGGGTGGGCTCGGCGTCGGTGGAGACGTGCGAGCGCTGGTCGAGGCCGGCGTGCGGGTGTTGCCGCCTGGCAGCGAGGCGAGCGAGCTCGACGCGCCCAGCCCAGTGGGCGACGGGGGGCGCGGGCGTTCCCGCCGGCGCGCGCCGCGCACCTGAAGCGCAGGGGATGCGCGCGGCCCGCGCCTCGATCCCGTCGAAGCGGCAAACGAAGGATCGAGGGCTATGATCGCGTCCCATGGACGCGGAGACCGGCGCGGGCTCGTTCCGGATCGAGTCGCGGCTCGCAGCGAGCGCCGACCGGCTCTGGGCGCACGCGTCGAGCCTGGAGGGCGTCAACTTCGAGCTGCTGCCGATTTGTCGCATGACGTTTCCCGAGCACGCACGTGAGCTCACCCCCGCCACCGTGCCGCTCGGGCAGCGCCTGTTTCGAAGCTGGGTGTTGCTCGGCGGCATCCTGCCGGTGGACTACGACGACCTGACGCTGGTCGAGCTGGAGCCCGGGCATCGCTTCCTGGAGCGTTCCCAACTGTTGACGCAGCGGAGTTGGGAGCACGAGCGCACGCTCACTCCCGTCGCCGGCGGCTGCATTCTCGAGGACCGCCTGCGCTTCGTTCCGCGCGCCTCGTGGATGCTCGGTGTTTCGAACGTGATCGTGCGGTTCCTCTTCGAGCACCGCCATCGGCGCTTGCGCGCGCGCTTCGGAGTGCTGTCGTGAGGCCCGAAACGATCGCGCCCGTGTCGAGCCGAATTCGATTCCCTTTCGTGTGAGCGAGGCGACCATGACCGATACGACGAACGAAGTCCCCGCGCCGCGTGCCATCGACGCCTGGGCGCAGCCCGCGCTCAGGACCATGTTCGATCGGTTGCCGGAGATCACCCGTCTGTTCCGGAAGTCGGGCGTCCCGGAGGAGATGGCGGCGACGGGGCTCAGCCCCGACGACGTCGTGCAGCTCATGGACCTCGCCGGCGTCGAGAAGCTGATGCTGTGCGCGTGGTGTCGGCCGGGTTGCTGGGTGGCAACCAACGACGAGATCGCGGAGTGGGTGGCGCGCCATCCCACCCGCTTCGTGGGCGTCGCGGCCGTGGATCTCGAGAAACCGATGGCCGCGGTGCGCGAGCTGGATCGCGCCGTGAATCAGCTCGGCTTCAAGGCGCTGCGGGTGATCCCGTGGCTCTGGAGCCTTCCGCCCAACGACAAGCACTATTGGCCGCTCTACGTGAAGTGCATCGACCTCGACGTGCCGTTCTGCACGCAGGTGGGCCACACCGGTCCGCTCATGCCGTCGGAGACGGGGCGGCCGATCCCCTACATCGACGAGATCGCGCTCAAGTTCCCGGAGCTCAAGATCGTCGGCGGACACATCGGCTATCCGTGGACCGACGAGATGATCGGGCTCGCGTGGAAGCACGAGCACGTCTACATCGACACCTCGGCGTATCTGCCGCGCTACTACCCGCAGCAGCTCGTCCACTTCGCCAAGACCTATGGCAAGGACAAGGTGCTCTTCGGCACCAACTTCCCGCAGCTCATGTTCCACAAGGCGGTTCGCCAAGCGCTCGAGCTCGGGCTCGGCGAGGAGAGCGAGCGGCTCTTCTTCCGCGACAACGCGCGGCGGGTCTTCAAGCTCGAATGACGCGTCAGGCGTCGGGGCGCGCGCAAGTTGCAGCGGCAACGTTCTCGCGCGCCGTGGCTCGCTCGAGCGCGTCCCCCACGGCGGGCCGATCCGCCGCCGGCACCCGCGACTGGTAGATCTCGAAGAGCGTGCGCTCCTCGGTGCGGATGTGGCGCTCCAGCAGCTCGGCGTAACGCGTGAGCGCCTCGGGCGAGCCGTCGAGCGCTGCGGTGGCAGCGCTGAGCTCGCGATGTTCCGCGAGCAGCCGATCGATCAGGTCATCCCCGGGATCCATGAGCGGCCGAAGCAACGGGAACAGCACCTCTTCCTCGGCTCGGAAATGCGGCACCAGGTCGCTCGCGAAGAAAGCACGGGTGACCTCCGCCTGATGGTCGAGCCCGGTCGCGGCGCGCAGAGCCTGACGCAGGAAGAAAACGCGCAGCAGACCCTCGTGATGCTCACGAGAGAGGGGCACCAGGCTGGGGTCACGTTTGAGTGGCGGCATGGTTGGTTCGAACGGAAAGGTGTTGGCCCGATCGGTCGTCGCAAGCTAACAGGCCGCGGAAAAACTCGCTGGGGTGAGTTTTTCGAGCCTGCCGATGCTTTCTCGCGGGTCTGTTCCAGCCCCCCGCCCCGAAAAGAGCGCGGTTCTTGCGGGGCCCCACCCCCAAGCCGACTCGCTACGCTCGTCGGCGCGCCGCTGGCGCATGCCTTTTTCAGCAGCCTGCCAACCGATGCCCATCGCGGCGAGGCGCGGCATGCACCGCGTCGTAGGCGGTGGCCCGGATGAACGGACTGGGTGTCGCGATCTTCGTCCTCGCTTACCTGGGGATCGCAATCGGCGAGATCCCCGGGCTGGGCGTGGATCGCACGGGCGTGGCGCTCCTGGGCGCGATGCTGATGGTGGCCACGGGCACCGTCTCGTTCGCGGACGCGAGCCACGCGATCGACGGCGGCACGCTGGTGCTGCTCTTCGGGCTGATGGTGCTATCGGCGCAGTACCGCCTCGGCGGGTTCTACAGCGCGGTCGCGCTCCGCGCGGCTCGAAGCGGGCTCGGCGCGCGCGGCTTCCTGGCGTTCACGCTGGTGGCGAGTGCCGTGCTCTCGGCGCTGCTGTCGAACGACGTGATCTGTCTGGTGCTGACGCCGATCGTGCTCGAGATCACGTCACGGCGTGGCTGGAACCCGGTGCCGTTCCTCTTGGGGTTGGCGGCAGCCGCCAACGTGGGGTCCGCAGCCACCGTGATCGGCAATCCGCAGAACATGTTCATCGGGCAGCGAGCGGATCTCGGCTTCGCCCCGTTTCTCGCGTGGTGCGGGCCGCCTTCGGTGGTGAGCCTTGCCTTGCTCTACGTGTGGCTCGCGCGGCGCGGCGATCTCGAGCTCGATCGAGCTGGCCATCGCCACGCACCCCATGACGCCGCCGACTGGCCGCTGGAGCCCGAGCTGATGACCTCGGCGCGACCGTTCGATCGTGCCGAGTCCGCGAAGGCCGTGGTGCTCACGCTGGTACTGGTGGTGCTCTTCTTCACCCGCGTCCCGCGCGAGGTCGCGGTGCTCGGGGTGGTCGCGGTGCTGCTCACCAGCCACCGCCTCACCACGCCGCAGTTCTTGTCGCTGGTGGACTGGCCGCTGCTCCTGCTCTTCATCGCGCTCTTCGTGCTGATCGAAGGCTTCCGCGTGTCGGGGGGCATGCGCGCGCTGGAGGCATGGCTCGCGACGTCTGGCGTGGAGATCCACGAACCGCGTGTGCTGGCGGTCGCGAGCGTGGTTCTGAGCAACCTGGTGAGCAACGTGCCGGCGGTGATGCTGCTCATGGCCGAATGGCCCGCTCAGCGACCCGAGCTCGCGTACCTGCTGGCGCTCACCAGCACTTACGCCGGAAACCTGCTGCTGATCGGCTCGATCGCGAATCTGATCGTCGTCGAGCAAGCGCGGGCGCACGGCACGGAGATCGGGTTCCGCACCCACGCAACGCGGATCGCACCATACGCGCTGGCGAGCTTGGCGCTCGCCGTGGGCTGGTGGTTCGTTCTGGTTGCGCTCGTCGAACGCTGAGCCGCCATGGCGGACGCGTTCCGACGGTGGTCGTGACGTGAGAAGACAGGAGTGCAAAAACGCGAAGGGCGAGTGGGTTTCTCCACTCGCCCTCGGCGCTACGCGAGACCGGCTAATTCGACCCAGGAGAGAGAAGGGCGGCCCCCCAAGACACCACCAGCAAACCCAAGGCCCCCCTTCGCGAAACCGTTTGTTGTTTATTTTCCCCAGGATTACCGACGGGGCCTTGGGGAGCTCGCAGACGATCACCTTAGCGACTGGCGTGCCAATCGTGCGGGAGTCGGCGCAATCAGCGTTCGCCGCGCGATCCATTCGAAATCACGTGAGAACCACGGCCGAGAGCGCAAAACATGGCGCGCTGCGTCGCTGGGCCGAGGTGTGATCGATGTCGCAGAATGCGAACGCGTTGCAGAACGCGTCGCAACACCTGCGACACGAGCCTGTCACTCGTGCCACGTTCGGGCGAGCGTCCGCGCGGCGTGGTGTGTCTCGGCGCTCAAGCGCAAACGAGGTGATGAATGACCCCTGAGCCTGCCGACCGCGCTGCGACCGAGTCGCAGTCGCGCTACGAGGCGCTCGCCGTCGGTGACGAGCTGCCCGTGCTCACCAAGGGGCCGATCGAGCGCATCCAGCTCGTGAAGTACGCCGGTGCTTCGGGCGACTTCAATCCCATCCACGTGGACGAGCCCTTCGCGAGGAGCGCCGGCTATCCCTCGGTGTTCGCGCACGGCATGCTGTCGATGGGTTTTTTGGGCGAGCTGCTGCACGCCTGGGTCGACCCTCGCCAGTTGCGAGATTTCGGCGTGCGTTTCGCGGCGATCACCTGGCCCGGCGACACCATCCGGGCTCGCGCGCGGGTCGTTCGCAAGTACCTCGAGGACGGCGAACGACGCGTCGAGCTCGAGGTGTGGACCGAGAACCAGGAGGGAAAGCGCACGCTCGACGGGCGTGCCGTCGTCTCCTTACCGTGAGGCCATGCCGCCGCTGCCGATCCACCGCATCTCGCTGCCGACGCCGTTTCCGGTCGGCGCGATCCACACCTACCTGATTCGAGGTGATCGCCCCACGCTCGTCGACACCGGCGTCGCGACCGAGAGCTCGTGGGAGGCGCTGTGTGCGGGACTACGCGAGCACGGGCTCGCCGTCCGCGACCTCGAGCGCGTGGTCCTGACCCACGGCCACGTCGACCACTACGGTCAAGCTGCGCGCATCCGCGACGAGTCCGGTGCCGAGGTGTGGGCGCTCGCGCGCACCGCGCCGCTGGTCGCGAGCTACCCGTGGAGCACGCCGCCGGTGGTCGCTGCGAACGTCGGTTTCTTCCGCAGCAATGGTGCGCCCGAGGCGGTGGCCGAGCGCATCGGCGAATTCCTGGCGGGCGCCGTCGATCTCCAGCGCGGCGTCCCGATCGATCGCATCGTCGAGCACGGCGAGAGCCTGCCGCTGCTCGGCGAGCGGGGCGTGCGCATCTTCGAGGTCGCAGGGCATTACCCAGGGCACCTGGTGCTCTACGACGCCGAGTCGCGCGAGCTGATCGGCGGCGATCACCTGCTCGACGACGGCACCACGGTTCCGTTCCTCTTCCTCAAGGACTGGAGCGCCGGGATCCGGCCGCGTTCGCTGGTGCTCTTCCTCCAGAGCCTCGAGTACCTGGCTCGGCTGGAGATCGATCGGGTGCATCCGGGACACGGCTCGTTCGAGCTGGACCACCGGACTTGGATCGAGCGCATCCGCAAGCACCACGCGCGGATTCGCGGGCGCATCCAGCATCACCTGGGAAAAGGGCCGGCGACGGTGTGGGAGATCGCGCGGCGTCTCTATCGTTCGCAGCTCGATGCCCACACGTTCCTGGTCTTCTCCGAGGTGGTGGGGAACCTGGATCTCTTGGAACGCGACGGCGACGTCGAATGTACGACCGAGGACGACGGCACCTTGCGTTACCGTATCGTCGAACCCGCGCTGCGGCGTTCGCGCTCGCCGCAGCTCACGTTCGATCGTGACGGGCGCTGGCTCGAGGACGGGGAGGAGATCACGCATCCCGGCACCGTCGACCTCCTGACGCGGTCGCTCACGCGCGAGGCGGATGATCGCTTCGTCGTTGCGATGGGGAGCGAGCGGCGGGAGGTGGAAGTCGAGGACGCGCCGTACGTCGTGCGCCGGCTTGAGTGTGACGAGCACCGTTGGCTGCTGGGGCTCGGCGCAGGGCTGGTCGAGCCGCTCGATCCCGAGACCCTCGCGATCGGCGCCGGCCACGTGCTCTACGCCTCGGTTCGCGATGGCCTGCGCACTCGTTTCAGCCGTGCCGCGTACTACCAGCTCGCCGAGCACATCGAGTCGGACGACACCGGCGGGCTCCGGCTACGGATGCCCGATGGCACGCACCGGCGGCTCGCGCTCGTTCCCGAAGTCGACTGAGCACAGACGTCGAATTGCTGCGCCGCGCCATGCCGATCACGCGCCGTCGCCGAGCGCTTGTGCCAAGTTGCACGCGCCTTTCCGAATCACGAGCCCTCCCGGCCCGTATTCCACAAGAGGAATGCTCATGCGAAACACTCGACGCGTGGCGCTCGTCGCCACCTTGGCTTCCCTTTCGCTTGCGCTTGGTGGGTCGCGCGGCTTCGCGTCCCAGGCTGAGCCCGGCGCAGATCGGGTGAGCGCAGCGTTGCGATCGGCGGAGCCGCCGTCACTGGTACGGGCGCGAGAGGGCGGTTTGCGTCACGTCTACGTTCACGCGTTGCCCGGAAGCTCGATCGAGCGCGCTGCGCTGGAAGCGCTGGGCGCGCGCGTGGAGCGTACCAGCACGCGGCTGGGTGTGGTGCAGGCGTGGGTTCCCGTCGATCGCCTCGATGCGGTGGCGGCGCTGCCCGGCGTGCGCAAGCTCACGCCGCCGAGCTACGGCGTTGCGCGCGCCGGGGTGGCTGAGAGCGAGGGTGGCGCAATTCTGCACTCGGACGAGCTGCGCGCCCTGGGGCTCGATGGCAGCGGCGTTCGCGTCGGCGTCATCTCCGACGGCGTCGACAGCCTCGCGCTCTCGCAAGCGAGCGGCGACGCGCCCGAGGTGACGATCGTCGACGGTCAGGCCGGTAGCGGCGACGAGGGAACGGCGACGATCGAGGTCGTCCACGATCTCGCTCCGGGCGCCGTCATCGGATTCTGCGGCGGCGGTCAGGACAACGGCATCACCACCGCCGACTTCGTCACCTGCGCCGAGAAGCTCGTCACCGAGTTCGGCGCGGACGCGATCGTCGACGATCTCGGCTTCCCCGCCGAGCCCTACTTCGAGGACGGTGTCGTCGCCCAGACGGTGCGCGAGGTCGTGGGTTCCGGCGTGCTGTGGGTCTCGGCTGCAGGCAACGATGGCCAGCGTCACTATCAAGCGACCTACGCCGACAGCGGCAACGCGTTTCATGCGCACGACTTCGGCGACGGGAAAGTCGCGGTCGACGTGGACGTCGCCGCAGGCGGCGGCACGGTATTCCTCGAATGGGCCAATCCCTACGGTGCGGCGACGGACGACTATCAGGTCTGCTTCACCGACGCCGCTGGGAGCGCGCTCGGTCTGTGCTCGAATCGTCTGCTGGGTACGGACGTTCCGCTCGCGGTGCTGGATCTGCCGTGCCCCGGTCCGAGCCGCTGCACGGCCACGCTGCTCGTCAGCCGGACGGTGGGCGACGCGCGCTTGCTGGAGATGTTCTTCGATCGCGCCAAGGTTCCGAGCTTCGGTACCGCTGCCGACAGCATCTACGGGCATCCGTGCGTGCCAGGCGTGATCTCGGTGGTGGCGATCGACGCCGCCGACTCGGGCCACGACACCGCCGAGCCGTTCGACTCGCAAGGCCCATGCACCATCGTGTTCCCCGAGCCCGAGGAGCGCTTGAAGCCCGAAGTGGCTGCCATCGACGGCGTGAGCGTGAGCGGCGCGGGCGGCTTCACGACGCCGTTCCACGGTACTTCGGCTGCGGCGCCGCACGTGGTGGCGATCGCCGCCCAGCTCGGTCAGGGCTTTCCGTCGCTCTCGGCGCCGGACGTGGACCGCGCATTGAGCCGCTCGTCGGTGGATCTGGGTGAGCCGGGCGACGACCCCGTGTTCGGCGCCGGTCGTGTCGATGCCTTGGCTGCGGCCCGCTTCGTGGACACGCCACCGGATAGCACGATCGTCGCGCCCGCGAGCACCACAGTGATCCTGCCGGGTACGTCGACGACCTTCGCCGGCAACTGCAGCGACCCGAACGGCACGGTCGGCATGACCACGCGTTGGGAATTCGGCGCGGGGTCGGGTGTTGCCCCGTCGACCGCGCTCAATCCCGGCGAGGTCTTCTTCCAGGTGACGGGTACGTTCGACGTGACGTTGACCTGTACCGACGCGTTCGGTGTGTCCGATCCCACTGCGGCGGTGCGCACCGTGATCGTCGGCGTTCCGCCCGACGGCACGATCGACGCGCCTCAGGGCGATCTCGGTATCGTGCAGGGCGAGTCGGTGACGTTCGCGGCCTCGTGCACTGATCCCGACGAGACCGGCGCGCTGACGCATCGCTGGAGCTTCGGCGACGGTTCCGGCATCGCCGATGCCACGGTGGAGGATCCGGGCGCCGTCACCTTCGCGAACCCGGGTGTGTTCACCGTGACCTACACCTGCACGGACGCGAGTGGTGCCGCCGATCCCTTCCCGGCCACCCGCACCATCACCGTGGATGCTGCACCGGATAGCGTGATCGACGAGCCGGCGAGCGACGTGACGATCGCGCGCGGTGCCAGCGTCCACTTCGCCGGGCATTGCAGCGACACCGAGAGCGGTGGCCCGCCTTCACCCACGTGGACGTTCGGCGACGGCTCCGGGATCGCCGACGCGACGGTGGCCGAGCCCGGTGACGTGGTGTTCGGGAAGGCCGGAACGTTCACGGTCACGCTCACCTGCAAGGACCGCAACGGCATCCCCGATCCATCGCCGGCGACGCGCGTGGTGACCGTGACGGGTAAGAACAAGTCGGGCGGTGGAGGATGCTCGGTCGCGCGCGAGGGCGGGACTTCCTCGGCTGCGGACCTCGCGGGTGTGGTTCTCGGTCTGTCGCTGATCGCCGCTCGCCGCCGAGTGCGAGCCGAGCGCTCGCGTGCCGTCGTCTGACGTCGATTCGTCGGCTCCCGCTCCGTGCGAACGGAGCGGGAGCTCGGTCGTGACCGTCGGACGTGACTCGATCCGACGGGGAGGAGCTCGTGAAGGAATACAAGGTCGTGATCTATCGCGAAGGGCTTCTTTCCTCACTGGTTTTCGGTGAGGCGAAGGCCGATCCCAAGAACTTCACCGAGTTCCTCAACGACCATGCGAAGGACGGTTGGCGGGTCATCACCATCGAGCGCGAGGTGCGGCGCGCGATGCTGGTGAAGCATCGTGAGGCGTTCTTGGTGGTGCTGGAACGGGACCGCTGATTGCTGTGTTTTTGCGGGGGGCTTTTCAAGCCCCCCTGGAGTTTGGACCGTTCGCGGCGACGCCCGCGTTGGGTTTCAGGCGGCG
>CAYUSL010000032.1:0-10083 GCA_964447125.1 uncultured bacterium
GTGTAGCCGAGGGCTTCGAGCGATTCGCGCAGGCGCTCGTTGATCTGGCCTGCATCGATCACACGTACCGGATGCGTCTCGAGCCAGGTGCTCACCGCTGCGTCGAGCGATTCGCGCTCGGCTTTTCGTTCCGCAACAACGTTGCGCAGCTCGCGGGGGTCGCCGGCGAGATCGTAGAGCTCGCGGTGCTCGCCCATGCGCAGGTATTTCCAGCGTGACGTGCGCACGCCCACCCAGTCCTCGCCGGGAGCGAGGGGCCGAATCGCCTCGCCGCCCACCGATCGAATGGTCGAGAGACGCTGGTCGCGCTTCTCGGCGCTTCCCGCTGGATAGAACGCGCGCTCGACGAACGCGAGGGTGCGAGGATTCGCCGCTTGCTCGAAGATCGTTTCGGGCTCGAACGGCGGCGGTGCGGCGATGCCCGCGAGCCGGAAGAGCGTCGCGGGCAGCCGCCTGAGCTCGACCGGTCCACCCACGCGTTGCTCCTTCGGGACGCTCGGCGGGTAGCGCACGAGCAGCGGCACGCGTACCGCGCCGTCGTAGAGGCAGTCGGAGTGATCGAAGAAGACGCCGTGATCGAAACACTCGCCGTGATCGGCGGTGACGACGACGATGGTGTGGTCGAGGCGATCGCGCTCCCGGAGCCAGTCGAGCACGCGCCCCACCTCGTGGTCGACGAATCGGGCTTCGCCTCGATAGAGGGCGCGCGCGCGGTCGCGGACCGAGGCTGGGACGTCGCCGCCGTGCTGGCGCGCGACGTCGAGCAAGACGGGCCACGAGATCTCGGCGAGCGGGCTCCCGCCGTCGGCGATCGGCGGCTGGAACGAAGCCGGCGGCGCGTAGGGTAGGTGGGGGTCGAAGAGGTGGAGCCAGAGGAAGAAGGGACGATCGCGTGACGCCGCGGTGCGGAGCCAGTCGAGGGCCAACCCCACCACGCGATCCGCGGGCCACGTGGCTGGTTCCGCGGGCGCGGTGAGCTCGTCGAAGCCCTGCGCGGCGCCGGAGGCGCGATTGAGATGCACGGCGCCCACGAACGCGGCGGTCGCGTAGCCGGCATCGTGCAGCACTTCGGCGAGGGTCGTGGCCCCGTCTGGGAGGGCGATGAGGTTGTTCACCACGCCGTGGTCTCGCGGGTAGAGGCCGGTGAGCATCGAGAAATGCGAGGGCCGGGTGTGCGGCATCGGCGCCGTCGCATCCAGAAATTGGGCACCATCGGCGGCTACGCGATCCAGGTTGGGTGTGACGTTCACGTCGCCACCGGCACCGTAGCTGCCGAGTGCGTCGGCGCGCAGCGTGTCCACGGTGACCAGGACCACGCTCGGTCTGCGCGGTGGCCCGGCATCGGGGGTGGGCTCGTCGGCGCGCGCAATCGTGGAATTCGCTGCGAGCACGATCGCGACGAGGTGTCGCACGCCGCGAATCCACGAGCTCGTTGTCATGCGTGCGCGCTGCTGGCGGGCTCCCTGGGCGTCGGGAATCATCTTCGATTCACGCTCACGCAACGCGGCGCCCGAGCCAAGAAAGCGAAAAGGGCCCTTCCTGGAGAAGGGCCCTCTTCTCGTGCGCGACCTTGCGCACGTCGCGATGGCGGGAGGTCAGCGGTTCGACTTGAACTCGTCGAGGTAGATGGAGCCGCTTGCGCCGCCCTTCACGGTCATGGCACCGAGGCGCACCGTGTCGATCTTGCGCAGGTTGTTCTGGATACCGGTCTTCGTTTCTTTGAGCACGCCGTCGATCGACATGGAGAGGACGCCGTCTGCCGAGCTGTTGGTAGTGGCCGTGGTCAGGTCGAAGTCGAGGAGGTGCGGTCCGTCGGTGATGGCGTACGAGCCCGTGTCCGCCGTGCCGCCGTCGTCGGTGCGGGGCCGCGCGAACACCGTGTAGCTGCCGCCGTTACGGATCATCACGATCACGATCGCGCGCTGCAGCGTACCGCTGTTGTCTTTGTAGCCGATGAAGAGCCGGATGCGTTTGTGGTTCTGCGCCTCGCCGGGGTCGAAGCTGTTGGGGTCGAAGTAGAAGCTGAAGTGGTAGTGGCCCTCGTTCGCGGGCGTGTCGTCCTGCACGTACACATCACCGTTCGGATCGAGGCTGCCGTCGGGCAAGGCTTGAAGCCCCTGCGCGCTGCCACCCATGGCGGCACTGGCATTGACGTTGAGGCTCGGCGCGGCCTTCGCGAGGCCACCGATCGCGAGCAAGGTCGCGACGATCGCCGGGGTGAAAAATACGTGTCGCCAGTGAGTGCGTGTATGGATCATGGTTCCTCGCCTCCGAACCGGACGCCGGCCACCGGCGACCGATGTGAGCATCGTACTGGATCGGTCCGGATCATCGCAAGCAATCTCGGTAAGTTCAACCTGAAGGCACTCAGCACATCGGTGACGGGTGCCAGTCGGATGTTTCGCTGCGACCCCGCGCTGCCGACCGCTCGAGTCGTCTCGGGTTTCCGTGTCGTCACGTCACGAGCCCATTCCGTGCGGAGCGAGACTTCGCGCGGAAGTCGGCAATCGGTGCTTCTGCGATGTGCTCCAGCGCCGGCTGCGCGCCCGCTGCGCGTGAATCGTGAGTGACTTCGCGCCCGATTCGCACCCGCTCGGCATCGACTTCTGGCGGCACTCATGGCGAGCCTCTTGGTCTGCTCCATCGCGCGGTTCGAGCACCCAGCTCCGCCGAAGGCTCGAGCATGTGTTCGTGCATGAACGGTGCCGGAGGCCGCCGCGATCCGGCCTCGAACGAGCAAGTCTCCGCATCCAAGGGAGAGCCGATCTTTTCATGCGACGCGCACGGGGGCGCGTCAATGCGCAGTCCGGCCGCTGGCGCGGGCAAGGGCCGGCGCCCTGCTAGACTCGCCGCGCTGGAGGGGGGCGGATGCGAGAGAGCGTGTCGCGGACGGGCACGGCACGGCGTGACCACGGCTCCGTGCGGGCCTGGCTAGACGCGCGCACCTTGGTCGTGAGCCTGGTTCGGCGTGACATCCAGGCGCGCTACCGTGGCTCGCTCTTGGGTGGACTCTGGGCCTTTCTTCAGCCGCTGGCGCTGCTGGCGATCTACACGTTCGTATTCGGGCGCATCTTCCGCTCGCGCTGGCCAGGCATCGAGCAGCGCGGTCTCGGCAACTTCGCGCTGACGCTCTTCTGCGGGTTGGTGCCGTTCGCACTGCTCAGCGAATGCGGCACCCGCGCGCCTGCGCTGGTCACATCCGTGCCGGCTTACGTGAAGCGCACCGTGTTTCCGCTGGAGCTTCTCGCCGTGAGCCTCGTAGGTGGCGCGGTCTTTCACGCTTTGGTGAGCCTCGGCGTTCTGGTCGCCACGTCGCTGCTGCTGACGCGAACGGTGGCCTGGACCCTGGTGTTGGTGCCGATCGTGGCCTTGCCGGTGGTGATGCTCAGCCTCGGCCTCACGTGGTTTCTGGCGAGCCTCGGTGTCTTCGTCCGTGATCTGGGGATGGTGATCGGGCTTCTGCTGCAGGTGCTGCTCTTCCTGAGCCCGATCTTCTATCCCCTGGATGTCGTGCCGGAGCCGTTCCGTGCCTGGATGCCACTCAATCCCATGACGTGGACGGTCGAGAGCTTTCGGCGTGTGGTGCTGTGGGCCGAGCTCCCAGACTGGACTGGATTGGGCATCTGGACCGGCGTGACGGGTGCGTGGATGTTCCTCGGCTATGCGTGGTTCATGAAGACCAAGCACGCCTTCGCCGACGTCCTGTGAACCGAGCGATGGAGCGGCGAGGTCACACGGGAGCGTCCGCGGTCGCGCTCCGCCGAGTGTCGAAGGCGTACTCGAAGTACGCCCAGCCGCTCGATCGGCTCAAGGACCTCGTCTGGCCGGGCCGCGAGCGCGCCGCGCTCTTCTGGGCGCTGCGCGACGTATCGCTGGAGGTACCACGCGGACACACCGTGGGGATCGTGGGCAGGAACGGCTCGGGGAAGAGCACGCTGTTGCAGCTCGTCGCCGGCACCCTCACGGCCACGTCTGGCGAGGTGCACGTCGACGGCCGGTTGGCGGCGTTGCTCGAGCTGGGCAGCGGCTTCAATCCCGATTTCACGGGGCGCGAGAACGCGATCTTCCAGGCGACGCTCCAAGGGTTGCGTGGCGAAGAGCTGGCCGCGAGCCTCGACGCCGCCGCGCGTTTCGCCGACATCGGCGACTTTCTCGATCGCCCGGTGCGCACCTATTCGAGCGGCATGTTCGTGCGGCTCGCGTTCGCTGTGGCGGTGTCGACGACCCCCGACGTGCTGATCGTGGACGAGGCGCTGAGCGTGGGTGACGAAGCCTTCCAGCGCAAATGCTTCGCGCGCATCCGCGAGATTCAGGAGCGTGGCGGCACGATCTTGTTCGTGTCGCACTCGGCGTCGGCGGTGGTGGAGCTCTGTGACTGGGCCGTGCTCCTCGACGGCGGCGAGCGGCTCTGCGCAGGACCGCCCAAGGAGATCGTTGCCCACTATCACAAGCTGCTCTTCGCACCGCCGGCGCGCCAGGCGGAGATCCGTGACGAGCTGCGCAGCGCAGAGCGCATGCCCGCGAAAGGTGCAGCGCCGTCGAGCCCAGCGACCGGCGCCGAGCCCACGAACGAAGAGCTCGGCGATCGCTTCGATCCGGGACTGGTGTCCGCATCGTCGCTCTCGTACGTCCCGCGCGGTGCCGAGATCTTCGACCCCGAGATCCGCACCCTCGCCGGCCTGCGGGTGAACGTGCTCACGCGCCGGCGCGAGTACCTCTACACGTACCGCGTGCGCTTCAGCGCGGCGGCGTTTCAGGTGCGCTTCGGCATGCTGGTGAAGACCTTGACGGGCTTCGAGCTCGGCGGCGCGGTGAGCCATGCGCCGGGGCAGGGGCTCGACCACGTCGAGCCAGGCCAAATCGCCGAGATCGTGTTTCGCTTCCGGGCTCTGCTCACGCCGGGCGTTTACTTCTTGAACGCGGGGCTGGTGGGCATCGTCGACGGCGAAGAAGTGTTCCTGCACCGGTACATCGACGCGCTCGCGTTCCGCATCCAGCCCGAGGTGGATCTCGGGGCCACGGGCACCGTGGATTTTCTCGTCGAGCCCGAGGTGGCGATCGCGGTGACGGGGAACGCGGGTGACCTCGGCGTGCGCGCGGCCGAGTGAAGGAGCGGACCGTGAGGTCGCGCGCCATTCTCGTGCTCGGGATGCATCGCAGCGGCACCTCCGCGGTGACCGGTGTGCTCGCGCGTCTCGGTGCGGAGCTGGGCGAGGATCTGGTCGCCGCGAGCCCGTTCAACGAGGCGGGTCACTTCGAGCACGCCGGGATCGTGCGCATACACGAACGGCTGCTCGCGTCGCTCGGCGCGACGTGGCACGGTCTGGCACCGCTGCCGGCGGGTTGGGCCGAGCGTCCCGAGAGTCTGGCGCTGGCTAGAGAGCTCGAGACGCTGCTGGCACGCGAGCTGGCGACCGCACCCATCTGGGTGGTGAAAGACCCACGGCTCTGCAAGCTTCTGGCGCTGTGGCGTCCGCTCTTCGCGAAGCTCGGTGTCGAACCCACGTTCGTCGTCACCGTGCGCGATCCGCGCGAGGTGGCGCGCTCGCTGGCGGCGCGCGATGGGATTCCGGCCTGGCGCGCCGAGCTCTTGTACCTGGATCACACCCTCGCGGCCGAGCGCGAGACGCGGGGTGATCGGCGCGTCTTCGTCTCGTATCACGCGCTGCTCGACGATCCCGCGGCGGCGATCGAACGCATCGTCACGCGCCTCGGTGTGCGCGAGCTTCGACCCGACGCCCACCAGCTCGCGGGGGTGCGCGCGTTCCTCGATCCCGGGCTGGAACGCGCACGCGCTCGAAGCCGCGAGGCTCCGCTCCATCCCTGGCTGGCTGCGTGCCACGAGGCGCTCGCTGCCGAGGCCGCCGATCGCGTGAGCGACGTGCCGTTGGCCGCGACGCTGGATGCGCTCGCGCCGTGCGTGGCCGGGGCGTGTGCCTTGTTATCCCAGGCCCAGCTTGCGTCAGCGGAAGTGCCCGCCCAGCCCCAGGAGGACCGGGGCGGTGAGGTCGATGCGGGCCGCAATCGCTGGGCAGTGCGGGTCCTGCGCGAGGAGCTCGATGCCCGCGAAACGGAACTGTCGCAGGCGCGCTCCATCCTCGATGCGCTGGCAAGTGAGCTCGAGGCGGCGCGTACGGCTCACGCCGAGCGCGATCGTCGCGACGCCGACCGAGCCGAAGCCATGGCCCGCACCGAGCGCGCACTGGATGCCCAGATTGCCCGCGCCGCAGAGCTGGCGGCGACACTCGACGAGCGCGACCGCGAATGCGCCGAGCTCGAGTGGGCGGTCGAACCGCTCTCCCGCCACGGCTCCGCTCGACATCTGTTGATCGAAACCAGCGAGCTTCTCTTCGCCACCCCGCCGTTGGCGCTGGCGCGTGGCGAGGGCGGCCCGCACGAGATCACCGGCTGGGTGCTCGCCGTCGAAGGTCCGCCGGCCCGCGCCCTCCGGATCTGGGCGGGTGCTGCGACCGCGCTCGCGACGCTGGGTTTCGAGCGTGCCGACGTGGCCGCGATGCACCCGCACATCGCCGGCGCCGCCAACGCGGGTTTCGTGGCGAGCGTCACCATCGCGCCCCACGCGCAGCGGCTGGTGTTCGAGGTGGATCGCGATCGCGGCCGCTGGGAACGGGTGGCGGTCGTGCCCATCGAGCGCACCGGTCCCGAGCTGCGCGCACACGTCGACGAGCCGCGCCGGCTGCGCATCGCCGGTCCGCGCCAGCGGGTGGCGGGCTGGTGTTTCTGTCCCGGCGACCGCGTGGTGCGTCTGGCGCTGCAGTCGGGACGGGTGCGCACCGACGCGCGGTACGGCTTCGAGCGGCCCGACGTGGCGCGTGCGTTCGAAGAGCTGGCGCCCGATTCCCGCTGCGGCTTCGACGGCGTCATCCGCTTGCCGACGGGCATTCGTTCGGTGGCGTTGCTCGCCGAGCTGGAATCGGGGGTGGTGCTCACCCATCCCATTCCACGCCCGTTCCTGGTGTTGCCCGAATGGATCGGTGACCTGCGCCGCGGTGTCGCCGCTCGTCTCCAGCGAGGGCAGGAGCTCGTGCGTTTCGTCGGTGACCTCGCCCGCGACTATCGCCGTCGCCGCGGTGCCTTTCCGCCGCTGCGCCGGCTGCCCGCGCTGATCGCGCACGCGCTCCGCCTCTACCGCGAGCGGTTCCGGGTTTCGGCGGGAAGCTGCCTACCGCCCGACGTGGCTCCACCTCGGCGCGCCGACGTCTACGACGCCTGGTTGCGGGTCAACGCTTGGCACGCCGGCGCGGCCCGCGAGCTTGCCGCACGCTTGGCGCGGGCAGACGCGGCGCTGCCGACGATCTCGGTGGTGATGCCGGTCTACGATCCGCCGCTCGAGCTCCTCGAGCGCGCCATCGAGTCGGTGCGCGCGCAGATCCACGCGCGCTGGGAGCTCTGCATCGCCGACGACGCCAGCACCAACCCGGCCGTGCGCGCCGCGCTCACCCGCTGGGCCGAGCGAGATCCGCGCATTCGCGTGGTGTTCCGCGAGCAGAACGGCCACATCAGCCACGCCACCAACAGCGCAGCAGCACTGGCGAGCGGCGAGTTCCTGGCGCTCCTCGATCAGGACGACGAGCTGGCGCCGGATGCGCTGGGGGAGATCGCGCTCCATCTCGCTGCGCATCCCGACACCGATCTGGTCTACTCGGACGACGACAAGATCGACCTCGACGGCCGTCGCTACATGCCGCAATTCAAGCCCGAGTGGTCGCCCGAGCTCTTGCTCTCGTTCATGTACTGCACGCACCTGCTGGTGGTGCGGCGGGCGCTCTTCGACGAGCTGGGCGGTTGCCGCGCGGGATTCGAGGGGTCGCAGGATCACGATCTCGCGCTGCGGGCCGCCGAGCGCGCTCGGCGCGTCGGCCACGTGCCGCTGGTGCTCTACCACTGGCGCGCGGTGCCGGGATCGACGGCGACGAGCGGCGACGCCAAGCCTGCGAGCTTCGAGGCCGGGCGCCGCGCCGTGGCGGAGGCGCTGGCGCGGCGCGGCGTCCCCGCCGAGGTGGCGCGACCGGAGTGGGCCGTCACCGGCGGGCTCGGGGTCTACCGCCCCGCCTTCCCGGACGACGGCCCATCGGTCGCGATCGTGATCCCGACCAAGGACCAACTGGCCCATCTGCGCGCGTGCATCCGCTCGCTCGCCAAGACGCGCTACCGGAACTACCGGATCGTGGTCGTGGACAACGAGAGCCGCGAGCCCGAGACCCTCGAGTTCCTGGCGCAGGGCACTTTCGAGGTGGTCCGCATCGCGAGCCCGGGTGGGCGATTCAGCTTCTCGGCATTGGTGAACGCCGCCGCGCGCGCCGTCGAGGCCGACTTTCTGCTGCTGCTCAACAACGACACCGAGGTGCGCTCGCCCGAGTGGCTGAGCCAGATGATGGGCTACGCGCGATTGCCCGGCGTGGGGGCGGTGGGCGCGCACCTGCTCTTCCCCGACGGGCGCACCCAGCACGCTGGCATCGTCCGGGGCTTTCATCACGGGCTCGCCGGGCACGCGTTCAAGCTCACGCGTGCGGACGATCGCGGTTACCTGTCGCTCAAGGGCGTCGCGCGGAACTGCGCTGCGGTGACGGGCGCCTGCCTGCTCACGCCGCGGGCACTCTTCCTCGAGCTCGGCGGCTTCGACGAGCAGGACTTCGCGGTGGCCTACAACGACGTCGAGTACGGCCATCGCCTGAGCACACACGGCCTGCGCGCGGTGTACGTGCCCGTCGAGCTGCTGCACCACGAAGGCGTGAGCCGTGGCTTCGCCGACGATCCCCGCGAGGTCGCCGCGTATCGGCGCCGGCTCAGTCCCGAGCCCGACCCGTTCCTGAGCCCGCATCTCTCGCGTGCCCTGGAGCGCTTCGAGATCGCGCCGCGGCGCCCGATCCGAGATCGCAGCCGCCCCCTGCGCGTGCTCTGCGTCAGTCACAACCTGAACCACGAGGGCGCGCCCCAGCACCAATACGACGTCGCGGTGGCGTTGGCACGCGACCACGGAATCGATTCGGTGGTGATGTCGCCGCACGAAGGACCGCTGAGAGCCTTCTACGAGCGCGCCGGCCTCGAGGTGAACGTCGAGCCTCACCCGCTCGCGGCTGCAGCAGACGCCGCGGCACATGCCCACGCCATCGCGCGCTTCGGCGAGCGTCTGCGCGCGCTCGCTGCGGACGTGGTTTACGCCAACACCATCCACGCTTACCACGCCGTCGCTGCCGCCAACGCCGCAGGCATTCCGGTGGTGTGGAACATCCACGAGAGCGAGGGTTGCGCGGCGCTCTTCCGCCATCACCCGCGGCACGTGCTCGACGAGGTGATCCGGGCCTTCGCGTTGCCGTATCGTGTGATCTTCACCTCGGACGCGGCGTGCGACGTCTACCGCTGCCTCGATTCGCAGCACAACTTCACCGTCGTCCACGACGCCCTCGATCCGGTGCGGCTCGCCGAGCGTGCGGAGCGCTGGCCCCGCGACGACGCGCGCGAGTCGCTGGGGGTGACGCCCGACGAGCTCGTGGTGCTGCTGCTCGGCACGGTGTGTGAGCGCAAAGGCCAGCTCGATCTGCCGCTGGCACTCGCCCAGATCCCCGAGCCCTGGTGGGGACGGCTGCGCTGCTTCATCGTCGGTGACCGTGGGCTCCCCTATGGCCGCGCGGTGGCCAACGCGATCGCGGCCTTGCCAGAGCGATTGCGCGAGCGCGTTGCGCTCCACCCCGAGACGCCCGATCCGGTGCGCTACTTCCGTGCCGCCGATCTCTTCGCGTGCACCTCGCGGATCGAGAGCTTCCCGCACGTGGTGCTGGAAGCGATGACCTTCGGCCTGCCGCTCGTGACCACGCCCGTGTTCGGCATCCGCGAGCAGGTGCGCGAGAACGTGAACGCGCTTCTCTACGAGCCCGGCGAGGTGGCGAACCTGGCGCGCGGGCTGGTGCGACTGATGTCCGAGGACGAATTGCGCCGGCGCTTCGCGATCGCGAGCCCATTCGTCGCCGCCGGTCTCACCAGCTTCCCGGAAATGGTGGACGCGTACGCCGAGGCTTTGCGCGAGGCGGCCTCCACGATGGCGCGGTGAGCGCCGATGCCGAG
>CAYUSL010000032.1:10183-19204 GCA_964447125.1 uncultured bacterium
CCGAGGCTTTGCGCGAGGCGGCCTCCACGATGGCGCGGTGAGCGCCGATGCCGAGCGAGCGGGTGTCACGTGCTCCGCGCTGACAGGCTGCTGAAGAAGGCACGCGCAAGCGGCGCAGGGCTCGACGAGCCTCCCGCGACGACGTCAGCCAGCCCGGAAGCGAGCGCAAAGCGTTTCGTTCGCGGCTGGCGAGGCGCGATCTTGCTCGCGCTGGCGCTCGCGCCGAGCGCCTTCGCGGCCGTCGCGGTGTGGCGTCATGCGGTGAACGTGCCCTATTGGGACGAGTGGGCCGTTGCCACGATCTTCCCCAAGGCGCGCAACGGCCACCTCACGTTCGCGGATCTGGTCGCGCAGCACAACGAGAGCCGCAAGCTCTTCCCCCGGTTGCTCTTCCTGGGGCTGGCGGCGATGACCGGCGGCGACGTGCGCGCGCCGATGGCGGTGTCGTGGTTGCTCGCCATGACGGTATCCGCGGGGCTGTGGGTGCTCGCGCGCCGCACCACGTCGGACGGTCGCGACGCGGCGCTGACGCGATGGGCGATCGCCAATCTGCTGCTTTTCTCGCTGGTGCAGCACGAGAACTGGCTGTGGGGGATCCAGGTCATCGTGTTCGTACCACCCGCGTGCTTGGTCGCCGGGCTGGTGGTGGCCACCTCGCGGGTGGCCATCGGCGTGCGCTTCGTGACGGCGATCGTGCTCGCCTTCGTGAGCACCTACTCGTTCGCCAACGGCATGCTCGATTGGGTGATGCTGTGGCCGGCGCTGGTGGCGGCGGCGTGGCCCCGCGAAGGTGATCCGGACGCACGTCGTGAGCGCCGGCAGGTCGTGGGTTGGAGCGCGGTGTACGGCCTCGCATTCGTGGCCACCGTCGCGAGCTATTTCCACGGCTTCGTGAAGCCCGCTGGGCATCCGAGCTACGCCGAGATGCTGCGCACTCCACTCGCTGCACTCGCGTATTTTGCAGCTTGCCTTGGGCGATCGCTGGCGGGCGCTCGGGAGCGGCCGCTGGTTCCGGCCATCGTCGCGGGCACGCTGCTGATCACGTTGGCGATCGTCGTCGCCGTGCGCTGGTGGCGCAGTGGACGCGACCTGGCAACGCTTCGCCGCGCTTCGCCGTGGCTGGCGCTCGCGGCGTATCCGCTGGCCTCGGCGGCGCTCACCACCGCGGGGCGGCTCGGCTTCGGCGTCGAGCAAGCGCTCGAGTCGCGCTACACGACGTTCTCGATCTACACCCCGATTGCGCTCGTTTTTCTGTTGGGGATGACGAACGAGCGCGCCGCAGCCGACCGCGTGCAGAGGGCGCGTGCAGCGTGGCTCGAGCGTCTGGCGCTGGCGGCCCTCGCGTTCGCAGCGGCCATCACCTCGCTCGGCTCACTGGACGCCTTTCGCGCCGAGCACACGCGACGCCTGGAAGCGTCGGCGGTGCTGCAGTGGAGCGGGCTCTTCGTCGATCCTCATAGCGTCAAGGTGCGCCTCTACCCTGAAGTAGAGGTGTTCGCGCGAGTGGCGCGGCGGCTCTCGCGCATGGACTACCTGTCTCCGCCGCGCCGTGACGATGCGCATCTCGATTCGCTGGTGGTGCCTCCCACGTCTTCCGCTTCGCCCGCCAGCGGATATCTGGAGAGCGTGGTGGACGAGCCGGACGGCTCGACCGTCGTGACGGGCTGGGCCGTGCTGCGCGATCGCGGTTCGCCCGCGGACGGCGTGCTGCTGAGCTTCGACGACGATACAGGGCGCCCGGTGGCATTCGCGCTCACGATCGATCGTGATGCGCGTCCGGACGTGGCGAAGAGCGAGGGCAAGAGCGGCTACCGCTACGCCGGCTTCCGTGCCCGCGTCGCCACCGGCAGTCTCGAGCCGGGACGGTGGCGGACGCTCAGGGCGTGGGCTTTCGACGCCGCGGCGGTGCGCGCCCATCCCGTCGAGCGGTTGGCATCGGGTGAGGTGCCGCATCGCCCGCGGCGCGCGAAACGGTTGGCACGCGAGTCGCATTGAGCCCCAGCGCCCGGCTCGGGTCGGGTATGGGGGAGTGCTCCGTGCGTGCCTTCGCTGCCAGCTCACTCGCGATCTTGCTGGCCTTTCTCGCCAGTGCTGCACGCGGGGCGACGGCCACGGTGATCGAAGTGCCCGCCGATGCGGCCACCTTGACCGCCGCCGTCAGCCAGGTCTCGGACGGGGGCGTCATCGAACTGGCGAGCGGCACCTATGCCGCCCCTTCCGGCGGCTTCAAGATCTTCGGCGTGACCAAGCGCTTCACGGTGCGCGCTGCACCTGGTGCCAATGTGGTGCTGAGCGGCGGTGGCACCACCGACGTGCTGCGGGTGATGAACACGCCGGGTACCGGGCGGCCGCTGGTCTTCGAGGGGATCACCTTCGCCAACGGTCGGTCGAACACGGCCGGCATCGGCGCGGGGGTGACGCTCGCCAACGCGACCGTGACCTTCGTCGACTGCAACTTCCTGCAGAACGCGTCGGTCACGAGCACCAACGGCGGCGGTGCGATCTCCGTGGGTCTCGGGTCCACGGCCTACCTTCTCGACGTGCTTCTCAGTGGCAACAGCGCCAAGCTCGCAGGTGGCGCCGCCCTGGTGTACGAGCACTCGCGGGTGTTCGTGCACGGCTCCCGATTCGTCGACAACCACACGAACGTCTCGGGCCATCAGCCGAACGCATTCGGCGGTGCGATCGCGGTGGTGGACGGGACCCTGCGGGTGACCCAGTCACGCTTCGAGGGCAACGGCGCGGGCTTCGCCGGCGGCGCCATCTACGCGCTGGGGTCGTGGACCGATCCGGTCGCCACGCCTGCAGCCGACGTGCTGATCGCGAACTCGACCTTCGCGTCGAACGTCGCGAGCCCGGCGGTGGGCGTCACCGCTCCTGGGGCCACCGAAGGTGGTGCGATCCACGGCGAGGACCAGACCACCCTGCGCATCTTTCATTCGCGCTTCGAGGACAACCAATCGCAAGGCGGCGGCGCCGTGAGCTGCTATCGCTGCATCACCCAAATCGAGCACTCGATCTTCCGCCACAACGCTGCGGTCGGCACGGGCTCCGGGCAAGGTAACGGCGGGGCCCTCTTCCTGCACTCCGACGACGCGAACGATCCCAGTACCAACTCGGGCGCCATCAATCGGCGCTCGGCGGCGCTCACGCTCGACGACACGCTCCTCGTCGGCGGCGCCGACGGCGCGGGCAACGGGCGCCTCGGAGGTTGCGTGTTCGTGGGCGGCGACTCCTCGCGCGCCTACGGCATCGGCGTGCCGGCGCAAGGCGGGATCGCCGCGAACCGGGCGCCGGCGGTGCTCACGGGGCTGGTGCTCGCGGATTGCGACGTGCTCG
The DNA here is from genome assembly GCA_964447125.1 of uncultured bacterium. Classification (GTDB taxonomy): domain Bacteria; phylum JADJOY01; class JADJOY01; order JADJOY01; family JADJOY01; genus JADJOY01. The sequence goes on from CAYUSL010000032.1 coordinate 13,523, forward strand.
GCGACGCGAGCCAGGGCGGCTATGGCGGCGCCATCGCGGCGAGCCTCGCCGATCTCACCCTCTCCGATTCCATCGTGATCGACTCCGATGCGCGCGCCAGCGGCGCAGCGGACGCTGCCGGCGGCGCGCTGGCGCTCTTCAGCGATACCACGGCGGCGGTCTCGTCGAGCTGGTTCGCGGTCAACAGCGCGCGCTCGAGCGGTGGCGCGATCTGGGTGCTGGGCGCGAACCTGGCGCTCGACTCCTCGTACCTGGCCGAGAACTCGCTCACCAACAGCCACTCGGGTGCTGCGATCTTCTTCGCACCCGATGGCGGCGGCACACCGCGCAACGTGACGGGAACCGTTTCGGATTGCGTGTTCAGCGACAACACCGGACCGAGCGCCTTCACGATCCTCGACGGCGACTACTCGAACGGTCCGATCAACGGCGTCCAGTACCTGGGCAACACGTTCTACCCGGACACGACCTTCGACTACCTCCATTCCCTGGCAGGCACCAAGAATGCCGCGAGCCTCAACACGCTGGTGGTCAACCGCAGCAACGGCACGAGCACCGTGAAGGCGCCGTCGCACGACAACCTGGGCGCCGCCAACCCGCCCAAGGCGGGCACCGTGCGGGCGGTGCCGTCGTCGCAGCTCGCTGCCGGCGCTGCCGGGGATGCGCCGGGGCCGGCGGAGTCCGACCTCGCTTACGCCTGGACGGGAGTCACGCAGGTGAGCGTGGACGGTGCAGCGCGCTCGGGTTACGCGGGACTCGACCCTGGCCCCAGCGTCGGCCAGCACACCCTCGTGGTCGCGGGCCAGACGGTGCGCGACACCCTCTCTGCGGCGGCATCGCCCGCCACGGCGCTCACCGCCACTCCCTACGTGGTCGCTGCGGGAGGAAGCTCGAGCCTCGCGTGGAGCACCGGTGGCGGCACGTTTCTCGACGAGGTGATCGATCAAGGAGTGTCGCTCGCCAGCCCTGCGGCCTCGGGGACGACGACCGTGCAACCGAGCGTCACGACCGTCTATCGCGGCCTCGTCATCGCGGAAGAGGGTGGTGCGGTCGCCGACGGGTTCGTGGCGGTGCGCACCGGTACCCCGATCTTCGACGGCGGCTTCGAGTCCGGCGGCCTCGCCGCGTGGTCGAGCGCCGAGGGCGGCTGAACGCTACGATCGGCAGTTTCGGGGTGCGGCAATCCGTGGGAACGGCGTTGCGGCGCGGGACGCACCGCCCTGTGCGCTCTCGCGGCCTTCCGACCGTCGCGGCAGGTGGCGAGGCTCGATTCGAGAGCGCATCGATAGTTGCCGGAGCCACTTCCGTCGCGATGCACGAGGGATGCGCCGGATACCTTCATCGCTCTTGTCCGTGCTTCGCGTTCCGCCAACTTGGCAGCGGCGCCACCGGACGCCAGGCTGGCGCGCCATGGCCGCGGGTGATTTCGCTCAGAATCCTTTGGTGGCGGGGACTTCCCCTGACCTTCGGGTTGTGCTTCAATCCGCCAAACCGCACCAGGCGCTCGCTTTCCGAGCGCGCCCGGGGGCTTGATGACGCGCTATGTCGCAGGGGTCGTCAACTACAAGACCTACGACGACCTGGCCGCCTGCCTCGAGAGCCTGAGCCGCCAGACGGTGCCGCCTGCCTGGATTCGGGTCATCGACGCCGACGGCGATCCGGCTCAGGCGGAGGCCCTCGCCAAGCGCTTTCCCGCGGTTCGCTGGTCGCTCGTTTCCAACCGCGGTTTTGGCGCGGGTGCCAACCGTTTCCTGGCCGAGGGGCGTGCGGACCCCTATCTGCCCGAAGCCGCGCTGCTGCTCAATCCCGACATCGAGCTCGAGCCGGATTACGCGGAGCGAATACTCGACGAGCTGCGGGCGCATCGCAGCGTGGCTCTAGCGTCGGGCAAGCTCTTGCGCCCGTGCCGCACCCGGATCGACAGCGCAGGAATCGCGCTGCCCCGTCATCGCCGGCCCTACGATCGCGGCAGCTTCCAGCTCGACCACGGCCAGTACGACGAGACCGAGCGGGTGTTCGCGGTCTGCGGTGCGGCGATGATGCTGCGCATCTCGGCGCTCGGTTCGCTGGAAGTGGACGGCGAGGTCTTCGACGAGGCGTTCTTCGCGTATCGCGAGGACACCGATCTGTGTTGGCGCGCCAACCTGCTGGGCTTCGACGTGCTCTACGTGCCCGCTGCCCGAGCCATCCACCAGCGGCGCTGGAAGCCGGAGAGCCGGGCGTCGCGCCGCGCCGTGCCGTCGGCGATTCGTTGCCATTCCTTCAAGAACTTCTGCTTCCAGATCCTCAAGAACGAACGAGCGTCGCGGCTGATCCGTGATTTCCCGCTGGTGGCCGGATTCGAGGCCGTGCGCCTCGCGTACGCGCTGGTGTGGGATCGCGAGCTGCTGCCGGCCTACCTCGACATCGCCAAGCAGTTGCCGCTGATGTGGTCTCGTCGGCGCGCGATCTTCGCTCGTCGCGCCGCTCGCTTGGGCGAGTCGGTGCCCCGCTCGGCGATCGACGTGCCGGGCTTCGTGGCCGAGGTCGAGCTCGCCTGAAACGCGAAGCGGCTGCGCCGGCGAGTCGAGCGCTGCCCACGGCCTTCGCTGATTCCTCCCAATCCCACCGGTCTGCGCTGTGTGCGCGGGCCGTGGTGTCGCTTCTGGCGCTGCCGATCTGGCTGGCAGCGGCGACGTTCCCGTGGTCGGCACTGCCGCCTGCGTGGTGGCTGGGGTTCGCGGTGTTCTTCGCGATCGCATCGCTCGCGGCCATGCCGCTGCGAGTCGGCGCGCTGGTGTTCGTCGTGGCGCTCACCGGCAACCCCGCCTGGCGCGGAGCGGCGGGTGGCGCGGCGACGATGGACGTGTGGCTCGCGCTCGCGCTCGCGGGTTGGGTGGTTCGGCCGTTCGCCGTCGATGCAGCCGGGAAGGGAGCCGCGCTACGAGCCGCGCGGTGGTTGGGCGCGTATGGCTCGGTGGTGCTCGTTGCTTGGTTGATCGCCATCAGCCGCGAGGCCGACGTGCTCTCGGCTCCCTTTCGCGCGGAGCTGATGGCCGCGCTGGGCGGCATCGGGCGACTCGCGGATCAAGCACATCCGTTCTTCGGCCTGAGACGCCTCCTCGATCTCTACGAGGCGAGCCTCGTCGGCGTGGCGGTCGCGGCGGTGAGCCTGCCGGCGCGCGAGCGGGGCGCGACGCTGGCGCGCATCGTCGCCGCGCTGGCATTCGTGGCGCTGGCCCTGGGTGTCGTCCAGGCCTGCACCGGCTGGGCGGTGGCGCCCTTCGGCAGGCGGCTTCCCGACGGCACTTGGCAGGCGATCCGCCGCGTCAACGGCACCGCGCCCGATGCCAACGCGTTCGCGGCACTCGTGGTGCTCACCGTGCCGGTGGCGTTGGCCGCGCTACGGCAATGGGCGCTCGAGTGGCCCGCCACGGTGCGCGTCGCGGCGTCCATCGTCGCCGTGCTCGTGACGGCGTGGGTGCTGGCGATGACGGGCTCGCGAGCGGTGCTCGCGGCGCTCGCACTTCAGGCGGCGTGGTACTTGCGGCATGCGCTCGCGTCGCGCGCCTGGCGCCTTCGGTTGGTGCTCGCCGGGATCGCGTTCGCGGCCGCGGTGCTGACGCTACGCGTGTGGCCCGCCGAGCGGCTGCCGTCACAGCCGACCGTGGCTCGTTTCGTCGCGGTGATCCGTGGCGAGCCCGAAGCCCATCGGCTCGTGAGCGGACGCGTGGAGCTCTGGCGAGCGGCTTGGCGGGCCGCCGTGGATCATCCGTTCGCGGGCCTCGGCCCCGGGAATCTCTACCGGGCGATGCCACGCGTCGAGCCGACACTGCGCGCGCCCGAGGCCGCGCCGCTCAGGAACGCGCACAACCAGTTCCTGCAGATCTTCGCCGAGGCGGGGCCACTCGCGCTGGTGGTGTTCTTGGCGATGGGGGGGGGCGCCTTGCAGGCGTTGGGCGCGCGTGGCGCACGCGTCCCCGAGGCCTGGGCGGAGCGCGCGTTCGTGCTCGGCATGGTGGGCGAGGTGGCGATGGCGTTCGTCGGCCATCCGTTGCTCGTCGCCGAGCACCTCGCCCTCGTGTTCGCGATTCTCGGCCACGGCATCGGCCAGGCGGAGACGGCGTCCTCCATGGTTCCCGAGCGGCAGCAATCGCGACAGTCGACGATCGCACGGCTCGCGCGCGTTTCGCTGGCAGGCTTCCTCGTGCTTGCGGTGGTGCAGGTGGCGCACAACGTGAGCTCGCCGCCCTTGGTCACGGTGCACGGGGCCTACGCCGAAGAGTGGACGCCGGACGGTCATGCCTTTCGCTGGCTCGGGCCCGACGCACGGCTGGTGATCGATGCTCGCCGCTCACACACCCTCGGCGCGTGGGTCTCGGCTGCCGAGCCGGATCTCGCGATGCGCCCGGTATCGGTGCGCGCAGATGTCGGCGGCCGTAGCGAAGCAAAGGTCGAGCTCCACGACGGCAGCCCTCACGCGCTCGCAGTGGGCCTACCCGCGGACGCAGGACGCGCCACCGAGGTCGCGCTGCGTTGCGACCGCACGTTCCGGCCCTGCGACGTCTGGGCGACGGGCGACTGCCGCGAGCTCTGTGCCCGTCTCTGGCAACGGGCTCCGTGACGCGTCCGGCCGCGGCGAAGCGACGGTCCGGCTTCGTGCTCTACACGGACACGGTGTTCGGTGCGGGCTTCGAGGCCGGCTCGATCTGCAGTTGGGCGAGGTCGGTGGGCGGTCACTGCCCCTGAAGGTCGACGTGCGCTCGAGCCGTGCGCGTGTTCAGGGGGCGGGGCACCACAGCGTGTTGGGCGTGTTCGTGAGGTCGAAGCTCGAGCCTGCCACCCGCAGCCGAATGGTGTGCGGCTCGCCGTCGCGCAGCCGCGACGGCGTGCGAAGCTCGAACCCGTGTGAGCCGTTGCCTTTGCCGGCGGCGAGCAGATCGCCCCGGTACACATCGGCGGTCTGAGTGACCACCAGCGCGTCGCCGTCGAGGACGTCGATGTCGACGGTCTCCTCGGGCCGGCTCGGTTCCCAGGCCCAGGCGCGGATGAAGTCGCATCCGGTGTATTCGTGGACTCCCTCGAAAACGCGCCCATTCGGCGGCGTTCGAGCCTCTGCCGGCGCCTCGCCGTGCGCTCGACGCGGCTTGCGTTGTGCGATCTGGAACACGTCGCGGGCAACGATGGCGGCGACCATGCGATTGCCGATCACGTTCCAGCCGATCGCATCGGCAGCGTAGATCGTCGTCCGGCTGCCGCGGCGCGCGAGCTCCGCGGTGACGTCGTGCACCTCGATTCCGCGTTCCGTGAGCGCCGCGGCGAGCAGCGCGTTCGGATTGGCGAGGTCCCGGGCCTCTAGCGTGGCGGCGGAGCGGGCGGCCAGCGCGGCTCTGCGCTCGGGCTCGACCTGTGCAGGATCGGGTGCGAGCAGGACGGTGAGGCGCACGTTCCGCGCTGACGCCAGTCGCTTCATCTCGGCAAGCGCCGCCGCGGTACGCGCGACAGCCTCGGTGAGGCGCGGGCTCGGCCCCGCGAAGATCCAATGGCGCTCGCGCTCGGCGGCGTGAAAGCGCTCCGCATCCGATGGCGACGCGGACTGTCCGGGAAGCGTGGGTGGCACGTGCCGGGTCGGCTGCAGCGAGCGGACGAGGCGCACCAGATACGAGCGAGGCGGGCTTGGTTCGGCGACGGCGGCATCCGCCA
>CAYUSL010000032.1:19304-24939 GCA_964447125.1 uncultured bacterium
AGGCGCACCAGATACGAGCGAGGCGGGCTTGGTTCGGCGACGGCGGCATCCGCCAGGTCGTCGCCCATCGTCACCCACACCAGCACCCGATCCAGCTCCGCCGGGAGCGCTTCACGAACCAAGATCGACGGGAAATCGCTCGGCCCCACGTTCGGCACGCTCAGATCGAGGATCCGTGACGGATGGCCGCCACGGGTGAGGATCCGTTCCAGCACCTGCGGGTAGGCGAGTGCCGGCTCGAGCGCACCTGCGAGCGCCGCATCCCCGATCACCACCACACGCTCGACTCCGGCCGTGCGTGGCTCGGCGAACGCGACTGGTCGCGCAGCAACGAGATTGCGCTCGTACCTGGCGTCTCGCAGCGCGCCGAGCGGGTGGCGCCCATCGATGATGCGTAGCCCGAGCTCCGTTGCCGCGAGCACGACGACCAGCGCGACCACGAGCCAGGGCCAGCGCGAAGGGTGTCGCCGCGGCGGTGTTCCCGGCGCGGATTGCAGCAACGCGGTGTTCGCCTGCGCGGCGTTCGGATCGATGGGCTCGTTCATGGGGGTGGAGGATGTTGCGGATGTCGCCCGGCGCCGTCGGCCCAGCTACGGAGCGCCGGAGGGTATGCGAGCCGCAGGCGCGGCGAGCAAGCGCTCCACGATCGCAGGATCGATCCGGCGCATGCGGACGATCGACGACCGTTCGCCGCGCTCGTTTCGCGCTGGGTTCCAGAACTCCCACACGCGCTCGCCAGCAGCAGTGACCTCGAACGCGTGGCCTCGGTCGGACTCGGCGATCAACGTGTTGCCGTTGGGAAGCCGCTGGCTCGACCCACGACTGAGCGTGAAGAATCGCTCGGGCGGATCGGCGCGGTATTCCCACACGATCCGCCCTGCGCGCGGCTCGACCTCGACCACACGCGACCAGCCTCGTCCGAGCCCATTGTCGAAGATGAGCACGTTGCCAGACGGAAGCCACGTGCCGTCGTGCGGTCCCATGAGCTCGCCGCGCCCCCAGCTCCACACGATCTCGCCCGTATCCCAGCGCAAGAGCGCCACCTGATCCTGGTGGCGGATGGTGACCAGCACGTGCGGGTGCTTGCGGGCCGGCGCGGGCTGGCCGAGATCGGGCGCTTCCGCGAGCCATTGGACGGCGTTGGCATGGAGGAGGTCGACGGCTCCTCCCCGTCGCTTGCTGACGGCGCTGAGAGCCGAGGCGCTTCCATCGCGACCGCTGAGGGCCGCGAAGAGCGATCGACTCTCGAGCAGCTCGCCCCGTCCCGTGAGTCGCGTCACGGTGTTGTCGCGAATCGACGTGGCGCCGTCGGTCGCCGGCGCGGTGGCGTTCGCGACCAGCAGCGTCACGAGCTCGCCGGAGGGCGTGGGCTCGACGTCGTGGTGTACCGCCAGCTTGCGATCCCACAACACTTCGCCCGACCAGCCGAGCGCCAGCAAGTGGCGCGCGCCGAGGTCGTCGTCGGAATCCCCACCCGCCGCATCGGTGGCTGGTACGAGCAAGGTCCCCGAATCGAGCAGCGTGGCGTGAAACCACTTGCCGCATGGGCGGGCCGACCAGCGGTGACGCTCGCTTCCCGCCGCATCGATCAGGATCGCGGAACACAGGCGCGGGTTCGTGTACAGGTTGTACCCAGGCTGGGTGCGTGCCGGATCGTGGAGGACGACGCCGTCGCCAGACGCACTCGTGGAGGTCGAGTCGAAGCCCGCATAGCCCAGCGAACGCAGGCGCTCGACCTCCGCGTCCGGCGGGCCCGCGGCGTTGGTCTCGCCGCCCACGGCAGGCGCCGGGCTCATCGCGGCCAACATCGCGGCCATCGCCAGCCAAGCGGCGGGGAGCGAGCGCAGCTGCGCGCGTGGCCGGGAACGAGACGAGCCGCTCATGCGATCGAGCGCTCGGGAGCGGCGTCCGTGCCACTGCCGAGCGCGACCGGTATAGCCCCGGCCGAGCGAGTCGGTCAGGTGGTGGCGCGCGCCGCACCAGATGGGCGGCGCGCCCCCCACGTCATTGCAGCAGCCTGAGCGCGAGTTGGCCGGTGACGTTGGCCGGAGCGAGTGCCGCCACGGCGGCCGGCTGGATGATCTGGTTCTTCGCCAGATCGCTCGCTTCGCTCGCTACGTCCACGTCGCGGATCCGCGACTGGGCCGCAGCGCTGTTTTCGACCGCGATGCCCAGGTTTCGGATCGAGGTCTGGAGCCGGTTCTGCACCGCGCCGAAGTTGGCTCGGAATCCCGAGACGCTCGTGAGCGCTTGCGAGATCTTGTCGAGCGCGCTCGAGGCTCCGCTCTGGGTCGAGACGCTCAGCGAGTTGATGCCCAGTGCGCTCGCCGCTGCATTCACCGTGGTGAGGCTGATGATGTTGTTGCCGCCCGAGTTGAGCCCCACCTGAAGGGTGACCGTGGTGACGCTGTTGAGCGGGTTGCTTCCCGAGAACTCGGTGGTCTTGGCGATGCGGTCGATCTCGGAACGCAGCTCCGAGAACTCGGTGTTGATCGCGACGCGATCGGTGGCGCCCAGGGTGCCGTTGGCGCTCTGGAGCGCGAGCTCGCGTAGCCGCGTCAGGCTGGTGCTGATCTCGCCCAGCGCACTCTCGCCCACCTGGATGAGGCTGATGCCGTCGTTGGCGTTGCGGATGTTCTGGCCGTAGCCGCGATTGTCCGAGACCAGCTTTTCGCTGACCGCGAGCCCGGCAGCGTCGTCCGCGGCGCCGTTGATGCGCAACCCCGACGATAGCCGTTGCAGATTGGTGTCGACGCGGCTCGAGACGAGGCTGAGCGCCCGCTGGGCCTGCAATGCGCTGATGTTCGTGCTGACTCGAAGTGCCATGATTCACCGCCTTCCGTGGCTGGCTCGCGGCACCGACCGCCTTCCTGGGCGGCGTGGCGTTCGCGCGGATTGGTTTCGCTCGGACCAGTCGTCCCGGGGCCGTGCCGAGCGAGCTACTCGTCTCTTCGACGGGTTGCGCCGCCAACTTGAGGCGTCGAGTCGTGACGAAGGTGGCTCGGCGCGAGCGCAGGTTTCTCCACGGCGCGCAGCCGCTCGATGCCGAGGACGAGACCCCAGTCCACACGGCGCCGCCACAGCGTGGCGAAGAGCGCCATCAACGCGAGATCGATCGCCACCGACAGCGTGGGCGGCACCGCGGGCGCGTACGGCTCGGGTACGAAGCGCATGCCGCGCGTGAGGCCGAAGAGCGCGGCGCCCATGTCCCAGAGCGGTGCGGCGATGCACGACGCGTAGAAGTAGTCGATGCTTCGCACCCACAGATTGAGCCCGGCCCAGGGCAGCACCAGGAGCAGCCACAGGTACCAGCTCGCGAGCGGGTCTCCCGAGCGCCACACCAGCACGTAGAACGGCACGACGGCGAGGAAGAGCAGAAAGCACGGCCCATCCCACGGCCGTCGTCGAAGCGGCAGCAGCGCCACGGCGAGCGCGATCGCCGAGGGCACCGCGAGCAGGGCCATGGGCCAGTGGCGCGTCGAGGTGGGCAGAAACGCGTTCACGCTGAAGAACGCAGGTGCGTCACCGAGTCTCGGCCCGAACGGGATCGGCTCGGAGAAGAGGAAGAAGAGCACCAGAGCCAGCCCGCTCGCTGCATCGCGACGACGATCACGGGAAGACTGGAGCGCCGCCGGCGTCCGGAGGAAGCCGGTCACGGCGCGGTACCCGTCGCGTGGCGATCGGGTGCGGAGCGGTCGCGTGCGCTCACGGACGGACGGGCGAGGGTCGCGGTGACCTCTTCGCCGCCGCGGCCCGGAAAGACCTCGACCACCGTGAGGTTGGCCGCTCGGGGGATCGACTCGCCACCGCCGCACGCCGCCACGACGGCGGCGAGGGTCAGGAACGCGATCGCTCGAAGACGGTGCCGGGCACTCGCGGTCGCCCGAAGTGGGATGGGCGCGAGCTCAATCCGCACGCGTGACCAAACCAGCGCTTTGCCAGCGCCGCAGCGCGCTCCGGCTCACCACGCCGAGCTCCACGAGGCTCTCCACCGTCGGCGCGAGCTGGCGGCGAAGCATCGAGCGGCGGTGCTTCGAGCGGATCGCCGCCTGGAACTCGTCGTATGCGACGAAGCGTTCGAGCTGGCGGCTGTAGGGCAGCGGCAAGAGCCCCAGCCACAGGATGCCGTCGACGAGGCGCTCGGCGATCTCCGTCAGGATCCGTCGATCGAGCCGGGAGAGGCGCGGCATCGCCCGCTCCACCCACTGGCGCGCGAACGCGATGTGGCGCGCTTCTTCGGTGAGGTGCGCGCGCCCCATCTGCTCGATGATCGGATGTAGAAGCCCCGATTCGTTGCGCGCTTGCGCACGCCCCAGATCGTCGCCCGCCACCTCGAGGAGCAGCGTGAGCAGCCACAGCAGCACGGGAGAGCGCGTTGCGATCATCGGCGTCAGCACCGACGCGACGAGACCCCAGCGATCGTCGGCGAGCCCTTTGGTGCGGATGTCGGGATTGAGCCGGATCCACGCGTTGAACATCGCCATGTGCTGGCACTCCTCGGCAACCTCGTGGAGCATGTAGCGCCAAGCGGGGTCGTAGGGGTTGGTGTGCCGCACCAGCGCGAGTAGCGCCTGATTCAGGATGTGCTCTCCCACGCCGATGTTGCGCAGCGTCTGCGTCGCTTCCCAGCGCGTGACGAAGCTGCGTTCCACCGGCTCGAGTCGATCCCAGAGCGGCGTGCCGGCGAGGAACGTGTAGTCCTCGGGCATGTAGAGATGCGCATCGTCGATGGGCACCGACCAATCGATCGCGTCCCACGGATAGCAGCGGCGCGTGACGCTGGCGCGGTTGAGCTTCTCGCTGAAGGCGGGATCGACCTGGACCCGGATCATGGGACCTCCCGAGCAGCGTGTGCGTGTCAGGCGGAGTCGGGGGACTGAACCACGGCGGCCAGCTCCTGGCCGAGCCTGCCGAAGATGGTCAGCAGTTGCCGTTGCTCGTCGGCCGAGAGGCGTGCGACGGCGCGGCGCAGCAGGTCCGTAGCCGTCGACGGCACGCGTCGCGCCAGCTCGCGGCCACGCGGCGTGAGGCGGACGCGCACCACGCGGCGATCGAGCTCGTCGTTCACGCGCTCCACCCAGCCGTCTCGGACCATGCGGTCGACGATGCCGGTGACGGTGCTGGCGTGGGCGCGCAGGCGCTCGCCGATGGTCGAGGTGCGAAGCTCGCCGCCCAGGCCGTTCAGAATCGTAAGGACGGCGAGCTGTGCCGAGGTGAGGCCGTAGGTGGCGGACTGCTCGGCGTGGAGGCGCCGGCCTTCGGAGTAGAGGTAGACGAACGATTCGACGATCTCGTCCACCGTTGCGGTCTTCCGCTGCGGAGCCGCGGCCCGCGACTCCGCCCGCGCTGCGCGCTGTGGGGCGCGCCGTCGGAGCGGTGTGCCGCGATGCGTTCGTCCAGGATCGTTCGGTTCCGGGGGCATGGCTTCTCCGGGCGAGGATGCTGTCGAGCTACTTACCACAGCAAATGTTCGTACGCTAAGTTTCGGCCCGAACCCAACGAGCCCATCGCAGCGCCAACGCCGTGAGGGGCCTCCCCGAGAAGGAGCGGCGCATGTTCGAGTGGACCGCGGAGCAGCGGATGGTTCGCGATCTGGCCCGCAGCTTCTGCGAGCGCGAGGTGGAGCCCCACGTCG
>CAYUSL010000033.1:0-24208 GCA_964447125.1 uncultured bacterium
GCCAGCATGAAGAACGCGTCCCAGTTCGAGGTGTGGGGCGCGCAGATGAGCACGTACTTCTCGACGGGTGGCCGCTTTCCGGCGACGCGGAATCCGAAGGCTCGGAGCCAGAGTCGTCCGATGCTGCGCGCAATCGGACCGTGGGCGGGGCGGTGGAGAGGGGGCTCGGGCCGGATGGGATGGATCGTCATGTCACCACCTCGCAGACGATGTGGACGTCGACAGTCCATACGATCGCCTTCGTTTGTCAGCGTTGTGTCAGCATTCGAGCAGGTTTCGCCTAGCCCTGTGGGTGCGTCCGCAGGCGAGGGCGCGCCATCATGGGCGTGACCAGCGTTGCTGCACGGGCTCGATACGGGGAAGATGGCGACGCTCGTCACCCCGGGAGCGCCTCGTGATCGACTGCGTCGTGCGTGGTGGGCTGGTCGTGGACGGTCGCGGCGCAGCGGCGCGCGTGGCCGACGTGTGCGTCGACGGCGGCCGCATCGTCGCCGTGGGCGCTTCCCGCAATCGTGCCCGCCACGAGATCGATGCTGACGGATTGGTGGTTGCTCCAGGCTTCGTCGATCTGCACACCCACTACGACGCGCAGCTCTGCTGGGACCCGACTGCGAGCCCTTCACTCGCGCACGGAGTGACGACGGTCGTGGGCGGCAACTGTGGGTTCGGTCTCGCGCCCGCGTCGAGCGCCGACACGCGCTATCTCACGCGGCTGCTGGCGCGCGTCGAGGGCATGCCAATGGCAGCCCTGGAAGCGACGCTCGATTGGCGCTGGGACTCGTTCGCGAGCTTCCTGGACCGGATGGACGGGAAGTTGGTGGTGAACGCCGGATTCCTGTGCGGGCACTCGACGATTCGGCGCGCGGTGCTCGGCGATCGGGCGCACGAGCCGGCCTGCGACGCGGGGGAAATCGAGCGTCTGTGCGCGGCGCTTCGAGATGCGCTCGCAGAGGGCGCGCTCGGTTTCTCCACTTCGCTCTCGCCGACCCATCACGACGCCGAGGCTCGGCCCGTGCCGTCGCGATGCGCCACCCGCTCCGAGCTCGAAGCACTCGCCACGGAGACGGGCCGGCATCCCGGGACGACGCTCGAGGGCATCGTGCCCGGGTGCCTGCGCGGCTTCGACGACGGCGAGGTCGATCTCTTGGCCACGCTCTCGGCGGCAGCCGATCGCCCGCTCAACTGGAATCTGCTGAGCGTCGATCTGCGCCGCCCCGAGCTTCATCAAAGGCAGCTCGACGCAGCCACGCGTGCTGCTGCGCGCGGCGCAGCGATCGTGGCGCTCACGCTGCCGTTTGCGCCGCGGGTGCGACTCTCGTTTCTTTCTGGCGCCGTGCTCGACGGGTTGCCGGGTTGGAACGAGGTGCTCGGCCGTCCCGTCGCCGAGCGAATGCAACTGCTCGCCAGCCCGGAAGTGCGGGAGCGTCTCGCTTCCGGCGCCGCGTCGGAAGCGGCCGGGGTGCTCAGAAGCCTCGCTCGCTGGGAACGGCTGGAGATCCTGGAGACGTTCGCGGAGGTCAACGCGGGCTTGGCAGGGCGTACGGTTGGCGACGTCGCGCGCGAGCGCGGACACGCGCCCTTCGATGCGTTGCTCGACGTGGTGATCGCCGATGACCTTCGCACTGGCCTCGCACCGCCGGCAGCGCCGGACGACGCGGCGCTCTGGAGCGAGCGGGCGAAGGTGTGGCTCGATCCGCGTACGGTGCTCGGCGGCTCGGACGCGGGGGCGCATCTCGACGTGCTGTGCGCAGCCAGCTACCCGACGCGGCTCCTGGGAGATGCCGTGCGCGATCGTCGTTTGCTCAGTCTCGAACGTGCGGTCCACGAGCTGAGCGACGTTCCTGCGCGCCTCTACGGGCTGCGGCAGCGTGGTCGCATCGAGATCGGATTCCATGCCGACCTGGTGGTCTTCGACGCAACGCGCGTGGGTGCAGGCGACGAGCGCACCGTGGCCGATCTGCCCGGTGGGGCCGCGCGAATCGTTACCGAGGCGCGGGGCGTCGAACACGTGCTGGTGAACGGAGTCGAGGTGATGCGGCATGGCGTTTTCACCGGTGCGCGTCCGGGCTGTGTGCTGCGCTCGGGGCGGGACACGGAGACGGTGTCTGCGCGCGCGTGGCTGAAGGAGCGGCTCGGTTGAGTGCGTTCGCCGCGATGCGTCTCGTGGTGGTGGGCGCCTCCGCGGGAATCGGTCGTGCGCTCGTGGAGCTTGCTGCAGCCGAGGGAGCGCGGGTGGAGGCATGGGCGCGGCGTGTGGATGCACCGGTCACCCGTGCCGTGGACGTCCGTGACACCGCGGCGGTGGAACGCGCGATGGCGAGTGCGGTCGGGGCGCTGGGAGGAATGGATGCGCTCGTGTACGCGGCAGGAATCGCGCCCCTCGCGCAGCTCGCGCAGGCCGACGACGAGGTGTGGCGCGATGCGCTCGAGACCAACTTGCTGGGTGCGGCGCGTGTGGCTCGCGCGGCGCTGCCCCATCTGGGCGCGTCCGCGGGGCGTGCGTTCTTCCTGTCGTCGGATTCGGTGGGCGATCCACGCGAAGGATTGGCTATCTACGCCGCAACCAAGGCGGCGCTCGAGCAACTCGTGCTCGGCTTGCGCCGCGAACACCCCGAAGTGCGCTGGACGACCGTGGTGGTGGGGCCAACAGCGACCGACATCGCTGCGCGTTGGAGCCGCACGCTGGTTCGAGAGCTCTGGCCACGCTGGAAGGCGAGGGGGCTCGACGCCAAGGCCGCGGCGGAGCCGGAGGTGGTGGCGCGACGCATTCTCATGGCACTCGCCGATCCCGTGGATCGCGCCCGCGTGATCGTCCACGACTGAGCCTGAACGTCGCGCGCGGCAATTGACGAACCGTCAAAAACGCGGGAGCATCGCGCCGGCTCCCTGTTTCGCGTCTCACGATCGACGGACGGGCTTTCGTGACACTACCGGCTGCGCGCGATCTCCGTGATCTCTTCGGTGGCCGCGAGACGAGCCCGGTCGTCGACCCCTATGCCGTTTACGCGCGCCTTCGCCGCGAGGCGCCGGTGATGCCCGTCGAGGGGACCGGTTACCAGGGATACCTGGTCACGCGCCACGCCGAGGTCCTGGCGATGCTCCTCGATGACGCCACGTTTTCGAATCGCGCCACCGCCAAGGGCATCGGGCTGGTGCTGGGGCGCACCATCACCGAGATGGATGGTGCCGAGCACGCGCGCCACCGGGCGCTCATCATGCCCTCGCTTCTGCCGCGAGCGCTCAAGGGCGAGTTCCTGGAGCGCGTGCGGGGGATCGCCGACGAGCTCGTCGATGGTTTCGTCGCCCGTGGCGGCGGCGATCTGGTCGAAGAGTTCACGTTCACGTATCCGCTGCGCGTCTTCACGCACATTCTCGGCATTCCCGCCGACGAGGTGGACACGGTGCACCGCTGGGCGATCGATCTCACGCGCGTGGGAGCCGATCCCCTGAAGGGTTTTCAGGCTTCGCAGGCACTCGCTGACTATTTCGCGCCGATCCTCGCCGAGCGGCGCCGCGAGCCGCGGGCCGACATGATCAGCCAGCTCGTGCAAGCCGAGGTGGAAGGCCAGCGATTGAACGACGAGGAAGTCACGAGTTTTCTGCGTTTGCTGGTGATCGGTGGCGCCGAGACCACGTACCATCTGCTGGGCAGCGCGCTCTACGCGCTGCTCACGCATCCCGAAGCGATGAAGGCGGTGCTCGCCGATCCCGGGCGCATCGGTGCGGTGATCGACGAGACGCTGCGCTGGGAAGGGCCGATCGGCATTCTGTTTCGCGAGACCACGCGCCCCGTCCGGATCGGCGACGTGTCCCTTCCCGAGGGCGAGCGGGTGCTGGTGGCGCTGGGCTCGGCCAATCGCGACGAGCACGTCTACCCGGATCCGGACGAGTGGCGTCTGGATCGCGATCGCGAGACCAACCCCCACCTCGCGTTCGGTCAAGGGCGGCACTATTGCGCTGGATCACGGCTCGCGCTGGTCGAAGCGCGCATCGGCCTGGAAGCGATTCTCGGCCGTCTGCCGAAGCTCGTACTCAGCCCCACGCAGCGTGGAGGCGTCGTGGGCCTGGCCTTTCGCGGGCCGGCGCATCTGGACGTGACGTGGGATCCGCGAGGCGGAGCGTGACCGAAGCGCCCGATGGCGACGACGCGGCACTCCTCGGCCACGTCATCGACAGCGACGCCCACATCGGCGAGCCGCACGATCTCTGGTCGCGGCACCTGCCGAAGGAGCTCGCGGATCGCGCGCCGCGGGCCGTACCCGAGGCGGATGGACGATTGCGCTGGCGAATCGACGGCAAGCTCACGCCTGCGCTGCCGCGCTGGACGGCGCCGGGACCGGACGGCACGCGCGTTCCCTACGTGCCGCGCGCCGGGCTACGGGACGCGCACGCGCTGCTCGCCGACATGGACGCGGAGGGAATCGCCCAAGCGATTCTCTATCCCGGCGTCGGCCTGGTGTTCGCGGCGATCGAGGATCCGCTGCTCGCGAACGCTTGCTGCCGGGTCTACAACGACTGGCTCGCCGAGCACTGCACGGCTGGCCCAGGGAGGCTCTTCGGTGCTGCGGCGATCCCGCTTCAAGACCCGCAGTCGGCCGTCGATGAGCTGACGCGTGCTGTCGAATCGCTGGGCCTGAAGACCGCGTACCTCCGCCCCAATCCGGTGGGCGGACGTTTGCTCCACGATCCGGCCTACGAGCCGATCTGGCGACGCGCCGCCGAGCTCGGCGTGCCGATCGCGATCCACGAGGGAACCACGCGCACCTGCCCGACGGTGGCCGAAGATCGCTTCGGCGAGCAGCCATTCTTCTTCTTGCACATGCTCTCCCATCCTCTCGAGCAGATGCTCGCCTCGCTGAGCTTGATCGGCGGCGGCGTTCTCGAGCGTCATCCGCATCTGCGCGTGGTGTTCCTGGAGAGTGGCTCGGCGTGGACGGTCTACTGGTTGGCGCGGATGGACGAGCACTTCGAGGCATGGGGCTACACGCTGCCCGAGCTTCGCACGCGGCCCAGCGAGCTCTTCCGTCGCCAATGCTTCGTTTCGACCGATCCGGAGGATCACGTGGTGGCGGCGACGCTCGCCCACGTGGGCGAGGACAACGTGGTGTGGGCCTCCGACTATCCGCATCCGGATGCGCTTTGCCCCGGTGCCGTGAGGGCCACGCTCGCCAATCGCTCGCTGACCGCTGGCCAGAAGCG
Organism: uncultured bacterium; assembly: GCA_964447125.1. Classification (GTDB taxonomy): domain Bacteria; phylum JADJOY01; class JADJOY01; order JADJOY01; family JADJOY01; genus JADJOY01. Next base: position 5,200 of record CAYUSL010000033.1, read on the forward strand.
CAAGCTCCTGATCGAGAACGCGCGCCGGCTCTACGCGCTCGGCTGACGCGGCTTCGTGTCTACGCGCACCCGCGAGCGGACTCGGGTGGGACCCCGTTCGGATTCACTCCGAACGGGGCGGGGGGCTCGAAAATCTGCTCCTCACCGAGAGTCGATGTCGCTGGGAACGGTGACGCCGCAACGATTCGACACCCACGCGAAGCCCTCGCACGATTCCGAGTGACGGCGGGCCCGTCGAGGGACCGACGCGCCTCCAACGAGACCGCCTCGGGTGGAGGGCGGCCGGTCTCTCGGCCGCCGCAAGTTCTCGCAGCGGACTCGAGCAGAAGACGCGAGCTCGGCGCGTACCGTCCCCAGCGCGCCGAGTTCCGGGGCACGATCAGCTTGAAAGGCCCCCCGTGACGACCTCAGCGCGCCTTGACACCACGTGCAATCGCCACGATCGTCTGCGCGCCATGCGCCCCTCGCTGCGTGCTTCCGCTCACCGTGCACTCGTCGCGTGTGGTCTGGCGATGACCCTCGTCGTCTCGGCGAGCTGCACGCGTTGGCATGCGCTGTGGACGGGTGATGAGGTGTGCGAGCTGGGTGCGAGCGTCGAGGGTGGCCACGCCGAGCCGGCGCTCCTCGAGGTGGTGGAGGCGCCCAAGAAGAAGGCGTGGGAGGCCGGTCACGGCGGTCAGGTCGCGGCGCGCCCCTTCGTGCGCGCGCGGATGAACGGTTGGCCGTCGCAGCTCACCGTCGATGGCGCCACGTTGCCGCGCGACCCGGAAGCGTTCGCGCGGCGAGTGGCTGCCGACACTTGGCGCGGTCTCGATGCGCTCCACGATCGCGAGAACGGTCTGCCTGTGGATCACGTCCACCTGGCGGCCGGATCCGGTGGGGCAGGTGCCGTCGAGGGAGTCGTCGGTGATTACGCCAACGTCACCAACGTGGGGCTGCGCATGCTCTCGATCGTCGCCGCCGAGGAGCTGGGACTGCTCGACGAGGCGGGTGCAACGGCGCGCTTGGAGCTTCTCTTCCAGACGATGGATGGACTCGAGCGGCACCACGGTTTCTTCTTCAACTACTACGACACCACGTCCCTCGAGCGCACCAGCAACCTGCTTTCGTTCGTCGACTCGTCGTGGCTCTTGGCCGGGCTCGCGGTGGTGCGGGGAAGGCATCCCGCGCTCGCCGAGCGTGCGAGCCGATGGATCGACGCGATGGATTTCGGCTTCTTCTACGACCGCAAGCTGGGGCGCATGACCCACGGCTACTTCGTCCAGCGCGCACAACGTTCGCGCTATCACTACGGCGTTCTCTACGCCGAATCGCGTCTCGGCAGCGTCATCGCCCTCGGCCGGCACCAAGCGCCGGCCTCGCATTGGTTCCGCATGATCCGCACCTTTCACGAGAGCTGCTCCTGGCAATCGCAGCCGCCGCAGGGACGGCACGAGAAGAGCGCCGCGGGAACCGATTATTTCGGCGGTTGGTACGAGTGGGGCGGTGTGCGCTACGTACCGTCGTGGGGCGGCAGCATGTTCGAGGCGTTGATGCCGACACTGGTTCTCGACGAGCCGCGACTCTTTCCCGCGAGCCTCGGTGCCAACGACGCGGCCCACGTCGAGGTACAGCGTCGCTACGCCACGGAAGCGCTCGGTTATCGCGTGTGGGGCCTTTCGCCCAGCAGCAAGCCGGGCAGCTCGGACTACGGCGAATACGGTGTGAAGCCGCTGGGGGCGATCGGCTACGGCGTGGGCGCCGTGACGCCGCATGCGTCGGCGCTGGCGATCGCCGTCGATCCTGCGCGGGCGCTCGCGAACTTGCAGGCGTTGGCGCGGGACTACCCGGTCTACGGCGAATGGGGTTTCTTCGACGCCGTCGATCCGGTGAGCGGAGTGGTCGCCACCACCTACCTGACACTCGATCAAGCGATGGTTTTCGTAGCGCTGGCGAACCACCTCACGGATCACCGCATCCAGCGGCTCTTCGAGGCGGACCCGATGGTGAGCCACGCGCTGCCCACGATCGCTGGCGAGCGTTTCTTCGACTGACGCGGAGCGCGATTCGCCGTGGCCACGCTCGATCTCGAGCACCTCGACAAGACCTACGCGAGCGGGCGGCGAGCGCTCGCCGACGTCAGTCTCTCCGTCGCCGACGGAGAGCTTTTGGTGCTGGTCGGCCCGTCCGGCTGCGGGAAGTCCACGGCGCTCAGGCTCATCGCCGGGCTGGAATCGCCCACGGGGGGCGAGGTCCGAATCGCGGGTCGCGTAGTCAACGACGAATCGCCGCAGGCCCGCAACGTGGCGATGGTGTTCCAGGACTACGCGCTCTATCCACACCTCACGGCGCGCGAGAACCTGGCGTTCCCGCTACGGATGCGGCGGATGGCGAAGGACGAGATCGCGCGCCGCGTGAGCACCATCGCACGCGCCCTCGAGATCGACTCGTGGCTGGATCGGCTTCCCAAGCAGCTCTCGGGCGGCGAGCGTCAGCGGGTGGCGATGGGCCGCGCCCTGGTGCGCGAGCCGGCGGTGTCGCTCCTCGACGAGCCGCTCTCGAACCTGGATGCGCGGCTGCGGGTGCAGGTGCGCGCCGAGATCAAGGCGCTGCAGCGGCGGATGCGTACCACCATGGTCTACGTCACCCACGATCAGGTGGAGGCGATGACGCTCGGCGATCGGGTCGCGGTGCTGGAACGCGGCCGTCTCCACCAGGTCGCGACACCGCGCGAGCTCTATGCGACCCCCGTCGACACCTTCGTCGCTGGATTCATCGGCAACCCGCCGATGAACCTCTTCGCGGCCAGGCTGGAAGCGAACGCGGATGGGCTCGCGCTGGTCATCGGGGGTATTCGGGTCCCGGTGTCGGCCGACGATCCATTCGCGGCACTGCGTGCGGTCGTCGGTGGCGAGGTGACGGCCGGCGTGCGTCCGGAAGACCTCGTCGTCGTGGAGGCGGCAGGCGTGCCGGCGACGGTCGAGCACGTCGAGAACTTGGGGCACGAGACGCTTCTCCACGTGTCCGTGGTCGGCAGTGGTGCCGCGGCAACTTCGGTACCGCTGGTCGTTCGCGACCGCGGGATGCGCGAGCGGGCGCCGGGAGCGGCCGTGGCCATCGGCTTCGACCCGACGCGGATTCAGCTCTTCGATCGCGGGCGCGGAACCCGGCTCGCGGGCTCTGCCGCCTGAGCGTCGATCGCGCGTTCGATCCCATGACCGACGTGCAACCGATCTCCCGTGGCCGTCGTGCGCTGGCCGCGATTGGCAGATGGCGCGCGCGCCCGCTCGGTCGGTTCCTGGATACGGCTTTCGGCTACGCGGGTCTGCTCGGCGCGCCGGTCTGCATTCAGCTCGTGATCTCGTATTGGGGGCTGACGATCGGCACGTCCCTGGTCGGCGCGGCGATCTGGGCGATTCATCGTGGCCATCGGCGGGGGCTCGCGTGTGGGGTGGCCGCGGTGCTGGCGCTCTACGCGGTCCCTGCGTACTCGCCGATCTTCCGAAAACCGCTCCACTCGGCGGCGCTGGTGGTCGAAACGCTGTCGGTGCGGCGGGGTGCCTACGGCATCGCGCTCGCCGACGACGGGACCGTGATCGTCACCCACGGCCACACGCCGAACGACGCACACGGTCTGGGCGTGATCCGTCCCGATGGCAGCTCCACGTTCACGCCCACCGAGAGCTCGCACGTGATTTTCACGACGGGATTGCCGGGAGGCGCCGCGATCGCCCACGAGTGGGAGGATCTCGAAGAAACGGCGCCGGAGGTCCAGTCGCGCACGTACATCCTCGATCCAAGTACGGAAAAGTGGCGCGTGCGCGACGAGCGCACGCCGTACTACCGCTCGTTTTACTACCCGGGGCTCGGCCTCTTTCTGATCCTTCGCCCCCGCCGTGACCACGAGAAAGGAATCGAGCACACCACGGTGGAGCGATTCTTGGCGGGGGAGCCGCCACTCGCGTACTACGAGGTGCGGATCGAGGCCCTCGAAGAGCTGGCGCGCCATCCAACGCTGCCGCTCATCTACGGGCGCGGCGAGGCCTCGTCGCAGTCGATCATGGAGCTCGATCTGCGCTACGGCACCATTCGTTACGGCGATGGCATCCGCATGTGGCATTGGGGAATCGCCACCGCCGGACCACTCGGGCAAGTGCTGCTCACCAACGCATTCGCGAATCAGTTGATCTCGATCGACGAGCGCACGCTTGCCGTGAAGGCCGTCACGCCGATCGAGGGCATGCCGCGGCCGGTCACGTATCTCGGGGGGCCGGGGCTCGCCGCCGTGGGCGAATACGCTGGACGGCGCATCGAGTTCCTGACGCCGAATGCGGATGGGACGTGGACTCCCGTCGCAACCTTGGGCACGTGCGCCAAAGTGCACGCGCTGGTCTTCCACGAACCGAGCTCCTACCTCTACTTCACCGACATCTGCGGCACGTACCGCGTGCGAATCCCGCCTGGACGCTGGTGGGAGGATACGGCGACGAGCCCCGGCGTGCGGCCCGAAGCGAGCTCACCCAGCCCGCAGGGCGACAGCCAAGAGAATCGTGGATGAGCGCTCGCCTGAGCGGGGAGGCGCTGCTTCGCGGTGCAGTTGCTGGGCTCCTCGCCGTGGTGACGGTGACGGGGTTGGTGACACTCCCGTTTCGTGTGCCCGCACCGTGGGTGCAGCTCCTGCAGCTCGCCCACGGGGCGCTGGGTGTGGTGCTGGTGCCGTGGATCGGGCTCTACGTCGTCGTTCATCTGATCGACGTTTTCGGAGCGAGCGTGCGAGGCGCGCGCAAGCTGCCGTGGATCCTTCCGCTCGGGTTGCTGGCGCTGGTGGCGATCTTTCTCTATCCCCCGGGCGAGCGGGTGGTCACCGCCGAGCAACGCTCGGTGGCGAACGCGCACAACCGCTGGATCGCACTGGCCGTGCTCGCGTACCTGGTGGCGCTCACGGTACGCGCGGCGCGGCGCGGCGTGCGCGCGTCGACGGCCACGGGGCTCTTGTTGGTGGCGCTCGGCGTGGTGACGAGTCTGTCGGGCGTGCTCACGGTCGGTGGCATCGCCGCCAACGGTCTGTGGCTGGTGCACCTGGTGAGTGCCCTCTTGGTGTTGCTGGTGGTGGCGCTGCACGTCGCGGGATCGCGGCGCCGGGCGCGCAGCGGTGGCGAAGGGGTGGGGCGGGTGTTCGCGTGGCGAAAGCCACTCGTGTGGGTCGCGCTACCCGTGGCGGTCGCGGCGCTGGTGTTCGTGGTGGGGTTCGCGCGGCGGAACGGACGCGCCACGCAGCCGCTCGTCGCCGACGAGCTGGCGCTCGTGGACGCTGGGAAGGACTTCGCCAGCATCGTCCCCGATGCTTGTGACGGCTGCCACATTTCGGTCACCGCGACCTGGCGCCAGTCGACCCACGCGTACGCGGCGCAGAATCCACTCTTCACCGGCATGGTGCGGCGGCTCGCCGTCGATCGCGGCGGCGCCGCGGTGGTCGAATGCCTGAGTTGCCATGCCCCGCACGCCGCCGATCCGCGGCGCGCATCGATCGAGGCGGTGATCGCGAGCGCCGGCTACGTCGCAGGTGTGCACTGCGTGACCTGCCACCGCATGACCGGGACACCGGGGGACGCGCCGCTACCGATCGCCGTGCTGCCGCTGATGGGCGAGCGGCGGCGTTTCCTGAGTGAGCTCGCGGGAGCGTTCCCCGACTACCTGCGGAGCACCAGCGAGCTGCCCAGTGTGCTCGTGTCGAGCCGGGTGCCGCTCCACCGGCAGGAGTTTCACGCCCCGTTGGCGGCGCCCGCGAGCTGCGCGCCCTGCCATCGACAGACGCTCACCGACGCCACGGGCGGCCGTTTGCACGACGTCGTTCAGGATCAATTCGGGAGCTGGGAGCGAGCCGCGGGCAGCGAAGACCGAACGAGCTGCGCGCGCTGTCATCTGCCGCCGTTTTACGCGTTCGAGGGCTACGTGGTCCGCGATCATCGCTTCCTGGGTGGCAGCACCTACGTGGCGCGGGTGGCGGGCGGTGAGTCCGCCGAGGGCGAGGTGGTCGCACACCTCCAGGGAGGCATGCCGATTCCGGCACGCGGCACGTATGCCGAGCCACCAGCCGCATCACTGGCACTGCTGGCGATGACGGCGGAGCTGGCGCGGGGCGGCGGCGGGCTCGCGCTGCGCGTCGAGACCCGGGTTGCCGATCGCGTCGGCCACGCATTCGCCGAGGGTCCGAACGATCTCACGCAGACCTGGCTCGCGCTACGCGTCAGCACTGTCGACGGACGTGAGCTGGTACGCCGTGGTCTCGACGGCCCGGAGGATGGAGTGCGGCTCGGCAAACGCTTGTGGGACGCGGACGGTGCGCCCATCTCCGACCATCGCCTGTGGGCGGTGGCGCGTGTCGAGCGTTTGGGTGAGATTCCGGCGCAGGGAGCGCGGATCGACCAGCTCGCGCTGCCGGTGGGCGCGGACGCCGAGCGACTGCGCGTGGAGCTCGCCTGGAAATATCGCCGTCACGACCCGGCGACGGTGCGCGCCATCACCGGCGAGGAACCGCAAGGACTGCCGATCGTGACGGTGGCGACGCTCGCCGGAGAGCTCGCCGAGGGGAGCGTGCTTTCGTCGGCGCCACGCTGACCGTCGGCCTCAATGGCAGGCGGCCGTCGCTCGCGTGAGCGCGTCGCCGACGATCGGGAAGCGGAACGCGAGGGTGGATTGCTTCGCGGCGATGGTGATCGCGAGGCTCGAAGCCCTCGGGAGGTGCTTCAGGAAAGCCTTGCCGTCTGCGGGTCGGAGGCTGAAGAGGTACTCGTCCTCGACCCCGAACCAGCCGGCTGCCGAAGTGAACCCCGCCTTCCACGGCTTGCCCACTTTGGGGGTGATTTGGATGGCGATCGGCGCGGGCTTGCCGTCCGGGCCTTCGAAATCGCCGAACGGAAAGAGCGCGTCGGACGCCGCGGCTTCCGCACCGCTCGCGAACATCACCGCGAGCTGGATTTCCGGCTGGCGCGGATCGTCGCAGAGAAAGCGGATCTGGGCGGGCAGCTCACGATCGGCGACGTGCACCGTGCCGGCCACGCGGAGGTGCGGCGGATCGTCGGCGCGCGCCGTGACACCGCTCCACACGAAAGCGGCGACGACGACGCAGGCGGCGAGCGCCGCTCTGGAACCCGCCGTGGTGTGGGCGTACGCCGTTCGAACGGGGTTCGTGCGCATGGCTTGCCCTCGCCTCCTCACGACCGAGCGCCCAGGGTGACGCACACTCGGTGCTCGGCGCCATCGCTCGCGATCGGTACTCGCGCCGCGCCTGCGACGATCGCTGCCGGCGTTCCGTCGACGCTGACTTCGACGATGCCGGCTGCATTCCCGCCGGGATTCACGACCTCGACCCTGTACGTGGTGCGTCCGTCGAAGGCGCGCCATTCGATCGTGTAACCGGGCCAGGCATCGGGAATGCGCGGGGCCAGCACCAGCGTGTTCCCGTTTTCGATGGTGAGTCCGAGGATCGATTCCAGGCCCACGCGCTGCATCCAGCCGGACGAACCGGTGTACCAACTCCAACCGCCGCGCCCCACGTGCGGCTCCACACCGTAGATGTCGGCCACCACCACGTACGGCTCCACCTGATAGACGTCGACGGCGGCGCGGTCGCGCCCGTGATGGATCGGCGTGAGCTTGGTGAAGAGCTCGACCGCCCGGTCTCTCCGTCCCAGCTCGGCCAGCGCGCGCACGACCCACAGCGCCGCGTGGGTGTACTGGCCACCGTTCTCGCGGATTCCCGGCAGGTAGCCCTTGATGTAGCCGGGTTCGCGCTTGGTCTTGTCGAAGGGCGGCGTGAGCAGCCGGATCATCCCCGGATCGTCGAGCACCAGCTCGCGCTCCACGGCGTCGAGGGCCGCGGCGGCGCGCGCCTCGGGAGCGACTCCCGAGATCACCGCCCAGGCTTGGGCCAGCGCGTCGATGCGGCACTCGTCGTCGGCTGCGGAGCCGAGCGGTGTGCCGTCGTCGTAGTAGGCGCGGCGGTACCAGGCGCCGTCCCAGCTCGTGGCTTCGATGGCGTCCTGGAGTGAGCTTGCGTAAGCGCGGTAACGCGCGGCGCGCTCGTGGTCGCCGCGGGCTTCCGCCAGCGGCGCGAACGAATCGATCACGTGCACCAGGAAGAACGCGAGCCACACACTCTCGCCGCGCCCCTCGCGACCGACGCGGTTCATGCCGTCGTTCCAGTCGCCGGTGCCCATGAGCGGCAGGCCGTGGGCGCCGCGGGTGAGGGATCGGTCGAGCACCCTGCAGCAATGCTCGTAGACCGGCGCCGACTCTCCCGACGCCTCGGGCGCCAGGTACGTCTCGTCCTCGCCGGGATGGAGGAGCCGCGCCCGCAGGAAGGGCGCTTGCTCGTCGAGCACGGTCGAATCGCCGGTGGCGCGAACGTAGAGGGCGGTGACGTAGGGCAGCCACACGAGATCGTCGGAGAAGCGCGTGCGCGTGCCACGGTCCTGGGGCGGGTGCCACCAATGGAGCACGTCGCCTTCCAGGAACTGGTGGCCGGCGTGGAGCACGATCTGAGCGCGCGTCAGCTCCGGCCGATGGTAGAGGAGACCCAAGCTGTCCTGGAGCTGATCGCGGAAGCCGAAAGCACCGCCCGATTGATAGAAGGCCGAGCGGCCCCACAGCCTGCACGAGAGTGTTTGGTACGCGAGCCAGCCGCTCAGCATGCGATCGATCGCAGGGGACGGGGTGAGGACGCGCAGCGCGGAGACGGTGTGATGCCACGCGTCTCGCGCTGCCCCGAACGCCGCCGCGACGGCCCCCGGCTCGCGGAAGCGCAGCACCCATGCGCGGGCCTCCTCGAGGTCGGTGGTCTCGCCCAGCAAGAAAGCCATCGTGGCGGTGCCGCCAGCGGCGATGCGGATGGGCACCTGGAATGCGGCGCACGGATCGAGGCCGGCACCACAACGTCCGTCGAGCGGTTGCTCACCGCGAATGACCGCCGCGGGCGCGCGCACGCTGCCGTTTCGGCCCAGAAACGCGGTGCGATCGGCGGTGCACGTGACGGCACCGACGGCGGAGTCGGTGAGGACCGTTGCGAACGTGTAGCCATCCGCGAAGTCGGGGCTCGCCGGGTTTCGCGCGACGATCGCACCCATGGCCTCGTCGACCTGGGTCACGACGCTGCGTACCGTGTCGCTCGGCAGCACGCCCAGCACCACGCGTGCGTAGCTCCACACCGTGAGCGCTCGCGCCGTGGCCGTTGGATTTCGGATTTCGAGCCACGCCACCTTGACCGGCTCGTCGTGGGCGACGAAGACCGTGAGCCGATGGTCGAGGCCTTCGACGTCGCGACGGAAGCGTGTGTAACCGAAGCCGTGACGCACTTCGCACGGCTCGGGTGATGGCACCGGCCCAGGGCAGGGCGACCACATGCGCCCAGTCGCCGGATCGCGCACGTAGATCGCTTCGCCATGGGGATCGCTCACCGGGTCGTTCGACCACGGCGTCAGGCGATGCTCACGCGAGTTCCTGCTCCACGTGTAGCCGGCACCGGTCTCGCTCACCAGGCAGCCGAAGCGCTCGTTCGAGATGGCGTTGATCCACGGTAGTGGCGGGCGGGTGGCGTGGGGGCCGTCGGGCACCACACGGATCACGTACTCGTCGCCCGAGTCGGTGAATCCGCCGTAGCCGTTGTCGTACGCGAGTGGCTCGGAGAGGGCGGTGGCGGGCACCGCGCTCGCGGGCGAGCTGCGGCGTTCGAGCTCGAGCCGTGCGCCCGCCGGGTAGCTGGCGGTGGCGCGTTCCGTCGCCAGCTCCGCGGCGACGGCGTCGACGAGCTCGTCGCTCACCGGCATCGGGAGACCGAGAGCGTTCCAGTAGCGTCGCGCTTCGACGGCCGTGACGGGTGCAGGCGCGGCCGAGGTCGCCGGGTCAGCGGGTCTCTTGGTCGCGATCCGTCCGTAGAGCAGCGCCGTCGTCAGCTCGTGGAGGAAGTCGGCGTCGCGCGCGCTCCGCTCCAGCGCTGCGAGGCGTTCCCGCTCTTGCGCCGCCGCAGCGTCGAAGGTGCGTGACCAGCTCGCCGAGTCGCGAAAGGGCGCGAGCTGAGCGATCGCTCGGTCGCGGGAATCCGCAGCGGCCACGAGCGAAACCAGTTCCACGCTCTCGCCGGGCGGAATCTCCACCACGCGCCGGATCGCGAAGATGGGATCGAGCACGCTACCGACGCTGCCGGAGAGCGCATCCTCGGTGGCGATCGCGCACGGCATCGTGCGGTCGCGCCCCCGTCCCAGGAAGCGCCGCCGGTCGGTCTCGATCTCGCAGGTTCCCGGGCCGATCCACGCGTGAGCGAGCCACGGCTCGCGCGCACCGGGAAAGTGGGGCCGACGCCGCGCCAGCAGCACCTCGGCGGCGGCATCCCATTCGGTGCTCACGAAGAGCCGCGAGAAGACCGGATGCGCCGCATGTCCGCCCGGATGGTGGATCACCACCTCCAGGTACGTGGTGAGCGCCAGACGGCGCGGCGTTTCACCACGGTTCGCGAGGCGTAACCAGCGCAGCTCGACGTCCTGGGCCGGTGCGATCGCGACCTCACAGACGGATTCGAGATCGCCGTCCTCGCGCTCGATGCGCAGCGTCCCAGGTCCCGAGGTGACGGCGTACGCGTCGGCGGGGCTCGCGATGGGGGCGGCGCCCAGTGACCACACGCGCCCGTCATCGAGATCGCGTACGTAGAGAAACGTGCCCTCGTCGTCGCACGTGCGGTCGCCGGACCAGCCGGTGAGCGCGAGGCCGTCCCAGGTGCTGAATCCGGCGCCGGACCCGGTGACGAGCGAGGTGAACCGGCCGTTCGAGAGCACGCGGGCGTGTGGGAAGGCGTCGTGGAGTCTGTCGAGACGCGGCAGCGCGGCGAGCTCGGTCATCGAAATCCTCGTTGTCGAACGGGCAGGGCTGCGCGGCGCGCATGCTCCCCTGCATCGAGATGGGGAGACGACGGATGCGCGGTCGCGGAGCGAAGCATCAGTAGCTGACGACGAAGTCCGCGGGGAGCTGGTCGATGATCAGGCGGTCGCCGTCGACGGCACGTACTCCGGGACGGCGCGCTTCGACGCCGCGGATCGTGCGGGCGAGCGGCGAAGCCACGACGATCTTGCCCGGAGGGATGGTGATCGTGGGCTGGATTTCCACCCGCACGCGAGTGGGCGACTCGGGCTTCATCGAGAAGGCGAGTGGACCGTAGAAGGTGGGCATTCGCCGCACTTCGATCCCACCGTCGGCGGCGACCCAGGCTGGCGGGAGACCGGCGCCGAGGACCAAGGCGCGGTCCGCGCCGCGCTCGTACGCGAACAGGTCGCGCAACGCGTTGGCGTAGCCAGCGCCCACCCAGGTGTGCGGCATGTCGCCGATGAAACGGGGCGCGTCCACGTCGCGCCACACGATCTCGGCCCATTCGTTCCAGGCCAGCGGCCGGCGATAGCCGAGCAGCTGATCGAGGAGCGCCGTGGCTTCGGCGCGCCGGCCGAGGCGAGTGAGCGCGGCCACGTTGCGTAGCTCGTACGGTGAGAAGGCATCCCAATCGCCGGTGGAAAACCGGTGCTTCACCTCGCTCAGGTAGCGGTCGAAGGTGCGACCGATGAGCGCTTGCACCTCGTCGCCGAGGTCGAGGTCGAGCACCGTGGCGATGGCCGTCGAAGTGGGATCGAAATCACCGAGCTCCACCGAGCCCGGTACGTACGACAGGCTCTGGCGGGCGACGGTGCCTGCGATCGACGCCATCAAGGTCTCGCGAAACGAATCGCTGAGCTCGGCGTACGCGTGAGCATGGACGTCGTCGCCGAGCACGGTGGCCAGCTCGGTGGCGTCGGCGAGCCCGCGTAACGCGAAGAAATCGTCCCAATACGAGTGCACGGCATGCGCCGAATAGCCCTCGTGGCTGATCGACGCCGGCAGGAGCCCGTAGCGGTCGATCTTGTCCGGAGTGCGGAACGCGTCGGTCATCTGCGTCTGTCGAAGGTTGGCGAGGTAGTCGACGGCACCCACCACGTTCGGCCAGAGCTCGAACACGAAGCCGACGTCGCGGGTGAACCGGTAGTAGTCGGCGAGGGTGTGGATGAATGCACCGGGACTGTCGTGCTCGGCGGTGAGATCGGCGCCGCGCCTGTCGACGCAGCACGGGATCATGCCGTCTTCGGCTTGGAAGCCGGCATACCAGCGCAGGAAAGCGCGCACTTCCTCGGTGAAGCCGGCGCGCAGGAGCGCCGCCGAGCTGATCGCGCCATCGCGGATCCAGGAGCGCTGGTAGGTGCGTGAGCCGGGCTGGATCGCATCGCCGTCGCGATTCACGAGCAGATAGGCGAGGGTGCTCTTGGAGACGTTCGCGTATTCCCGGGCGCTCTCGGGGAGGCCGAGCTGGACGCGGTCGAGGAGGCGCCGCCAATGCTCGGTCGTCTGCCGCATCGCCTGATCGAAGCTGCGGCCAGCGACGTCGCGCGCGTCGGTCCTGGAATCGAAGGGCACGGCGACATCCACTTCGGTGGAGGTGCCGGGGGCGAGGTAGAGGTTGTATTGGTAGGCAGCCGACGCGAGGCCGAAGGCATCGTAGGCGGAGGGCTGAGCAGGAAGCTCACCCGCCAGCACGTAGCGCGTGATCGTGCCTTGCTCGAAGCTGGCAGCGGCGAAGCGGTCGGGCGGGGTGAGCGGCATCACCACGTTGCCGTTGATGTGCGCGGCGGTGCCATCGAAGCGCACTTCCTGCACGTGCGCCACGCCTCCCGACATGTTCAGGTTCTGCCACGGCGGCAGCACCTGGAACGGCCGCATCGCCAGAAAGAGCGTCAGCGGCACGTCGTCGCGACCGTGATTCTCCACCCGGTAGCGCGCGTAAAGCACGGCGTGACCGGCTTCCCCAGCGGCCACCGCGGTGACCGTGAGGCGGAGCTGGGACGTGCGCCAGGTGACCGAAGGGATCGGCAGATATCCGTCGGCGAGCGACTGGCCCAGCTCGGCCTGCGCCCAGGTGATGGGACCCGAGTCGGTGCGTAGGATGGGCTCGATGGATAGCTCACCACGGCCGAGCTCCAGCATGCCGTCGGTGTTGAGTAGCGCTTCCTTGGCATCCTCGGGAACGCCGATGACGGTCCAGTAGGTCTGCTTGCCCTGGAAATAGCGGGGATACGTGCCAGGCGGCGCCTCGGCGGCGATCGCTTCGAAGAACTGGTTCGGCGAGGCCGAGAACGAGAACGGCTGGATCGCGAGCTCACGGATGCCGTAGCCACGGGCACGGCTCGATCGCTGCATGGCCACGCGCAGGTAGCGCGACTCGGCGTCGGGCATGTACACGTACACGCGGCCGCCGTCGCCCGTCGTGGTGCGAAACGCCGGCGTCCATTCGTTGCCGTCGCTCGAGGTTTCGATCTGGTAGGTGGTGGCGTAGTCGTCGTGATCCCAGTCCAGGATCAGGCCGCCGTATTCGAGGTTGCTGCCGAAGTCCACGGTGATCTGCTGCTCGCGCGGCAGCGGCTTGCTCTTCCACGCCGTGTCGAGCGAGCCGTCCAGGATCTTGGTGCCCTCGAAACCCTCGCGCGCGCTGGACGGGTTGACGACGGGCGTGGGCCGCTCGCCCGTGGTGGGCTCACGCTTCTCGAACGCCAGGTCGTCGATCCACACCGTTCCCTTGCCGCCGTCGCTCGCCACGATCGCGAGCTCCAGGGAGCCGAGCTGGGTGAGCTCGGCGTCGGTGGTGCCCCAAGCGAACTCGAGGCGCGAGCGACGCACCACCACGCGCTGCCACTCGACGGGGAACGAGTAGTCGCGCTGCTTGCGCCACCACACGCGCTGGCCCGTCGGGTCCACGAGCTTGAGCTCGAAATCGTTGTGTGGACCCTCGCCACGGAGCTTGAAGCTGAACGCGTAGTTGGACGGCAGCTCGAGCGGAAAGGCCTTGCGCAGGATGACGTAGCCACGGCCACGGCTCAGGTCGAAGTCGATGCGCATCGCGTTGCCACTCGGTCCCGCGGCGCTCGACAAACGCACGTCGGCCCCTTCCGACGCAGCCGTGCTCCAGCCCTCGACGGTGTCGAACGAGTCGAGCACGACGCTCGTGGCGTTGGCGGGAACGGCGCTGGCGACGATTGCCGCGAGCGCGATCCAGGTGCCAACCACGCACCCGGCGACCGCTCGTTTGCGAAGCCAGCCACTCACCCTTTCACCCCTCCTGCCGTCAAGCCCGCCACGTAGTAGCGCTGCAGCGCCACGAAGAGAAGCACCACCGGCAGCACCGTCACCACCGCGCCGGCCATGACCAGCTCGGTGTCCTGGACGTGCTCGCCGACGAGATTGGCGAGCGCCACGGGCAACGTGTAGAGGCGATCGTCGGTGAGCACCACCAGCGGCCACAGAAAGTCGTTCCAGGCACCCATGAACGAAAAGAGCGCCAGCGTCACGAGGATCGGTGTCAGTAGTCGGAGCGCGATGGAGCGAAAGATGCGGATCTCCCCGGCGCCGTCCACGCGCGCAGCGTCGAGGATGCTCTCGGGGATCGCTTGGGCGTGCTGCCGGATCAAGAAGATCCCGAACACGCTGGCGAGCCCGGGCACGATCACGCCCGCCAGCGTGTTCACCAGGCCGAGCGCCTTCAGCAGCAGGAAGAGCGGCAGCATGGCGACTTGGGCGGGGATCACGAGCGCTGCCAGCAGCGCGCGGAAGATGCGCTCGCGGCCCGCGAACGGGAGTTTCCCGAACGCGTAGCCAGCCATCCCGTTGAAGGCGAGGCCGATCCCGGTGATCGCCGCGGCCAGGCCCAGGCTTAACGCGAAGTGACGACCCAGATCGAGGCGCGTGAGCAGCGTGCGGTAATGCTCGAACGTGACGCGGCTGGGCACGAAGCGCGGTGGGATCGCGCTGGCCTCGCCGGTGGGCATGAGGGATGCGCTCACCATCCACAGAAAGGGGACCAGCGTGATCAGCGCCAGCGCGACCAGCGCGGTGTTGACGGCGAGCGTCGTGAGGATGCGCTTCACGGAGTTCCTTCGGCGAGCGATGGATTCGCCGCCGAGTTGGCATCCGCTCGCCGTCTGAGCCCGAGCTGGAGCGCGGTCAGGACCAAGAGGATCGCGAACAACACGAACGCCACCGCGGCGGCGTAGCCCAGGTTCCACCAGCGAAACCCCTGCTCGTACATGAGCAGCACCACGCTGAGCGTGGCCGATCCCGGCCCGCCGGAGGTCATCACGTAGGGCTCGGCGAAGAGCTGGAAATAGCCGGCGAGGGTGAGCACGCCGATGAGCAGCAGGGTGGGCGCGAGCATCGGAATCGTCACGCTGCGGAGTTGCTGGGCGGGGCTCGCGCCGTCGAGAGCCGCCGCTTCGAAGAGCTGTCGCGGGATCGTCTGCAGCCCAGCCAGGAAGATCAGCGTGTTGAAGCCGAAGTTCTTCCACACGGCCAGCAGGATGATCGCAGGCATTGCAAAATGGGGGTCGCCGAGCCAGTCGATGGGAGCGACGCCGAACCACGAGAGGACGTGATTCAAGAGCCCGACGCGTGGGTGGTAGAGGTAGCGCCAGACCACCGCCACGGCCACCAACGTCGTGACGACCGGCAGCAGGAACACGGTGCGGAAGAAGGGTCGCCAGCGCGCGCTACGCGCGTCGAGCGCCAGCGCTGCACCCAGCGAGACGGCGATCGAGAGCGGCCCACCCACGAAGACGAAATACGACGTGTTGCGGAGCGCGATCCAGAAGCGTTCGTCGTGGAAGAGCCGCGCATAGTTGGCGAGGCCGACGAAACGCAGGCGGCCGAGATCGGCCAGGGCGTAGATGTCGAAGTCGGTGAAGCTGAGCGCAAAGGCGGCCAGCACCGGCAGCGCGAAGAAGAGGCCGATCGCGGCGAGCGCCGGCGTCACCAGGGCCCACGCCGCAGCCGAACGATCACTCGACATGCGACGCGGCGGAGCGGGAACGGGTGGCGAGCCAACGGCGTTTCTCGAGGATGCGATCGGCGTCGCGGTCGAGCGCCGCGAGCCCCTCGTCGAGCGTCTCGTCTCCGCGGATCATGGCCTCGGCATGGCGCGCGATCTGGCTCGCGATCTGCTCCCACTCGGGAATCTTCGGCGTGGCCCGGACCGATTGCAACTGGGTGAAGAACGCGCGCGTGCGCGGCTCCTCGGCGAGGCCGAGCGCCTGCCACGCCGATCGGCACGCGGGTAGATCGCCGGTTGCGCGTTCGAGAGCGGCCTGCTGCGACGGCGCCGCCAGGAACTCGATGAGCCGCCACGCGTCGTCCTTGCGCCGGCTGGACGACGAGAGCACCAGGCTCGCTCCACCGGCGAGGGAGACGCCCGCGACACCGTCGCGGGCGCTCGGCATGGGCGCCGTGGACCACGCGGCGGCGAGCGTTCCCGGCAGTCGCCGGCTCATCTCACCCAGGTTCCATGGCCCGGTGACGAAGAAGACGAAGGCCCCGCGCGCGAAGTCTTGGTACACGTTGCCGCTGGTGGCGGCGCTCTCGCTCGGTGCCAGCCCGCGGTGGAAGAGCTCGAGGTAGCGCGCGAAGGCGGCGCGGACGGGCTCGCTCCGGAAGTTGCCGTAACGATCGTCGTCACGAAGCAGCGTGGCGTCCTGCCCGAGGGCCAGAATTACCGGCACCTGCCACTCGCGCAGCGGCAGCAGCACGGCGTGCCCCTCGCTGCTGCGGGAGTGAGATTGCACGGCCTCCATCGCCGCCAGCCAGCTCTCCCAGGTCGCCGGCGCTTCGCGGATCCCGGCCTCCGCGAGCAAGTCGCTCCGGTAGAAGAGCAGGCGGGTATCGACGTACCACGGGACGCCCCAGGTCTGGCCTTCGAGGACGTTGGTGTCGAGCACGCCCGGAAAGAAGTCGTTGCGCGTGAGTGCGGCGCTCGCGTCGAGCCGCGCGTCGATGGCATCGATCGCTCCCAGCTCGCGCAGCTCCGGCAGCCAGGTGTTGCCTGCTTGAAAGACATCCGGCAGCGATCGGCCGACGAATGCCGTGAGCAACTTCTCGTGGGCGGCGCTCCACGGGATGGACTGCACGCGCACGTGGAGGCCGGGATGCTCGCGGGTGAAGGCCGGAACGAGCTTCGCCACGGCCTCGCCTTCGCTACCCATCGCCCAGACCACCAGCTCGTCGCCGCCGCGAGACGTACAGCTCGCCGTCACGATCGCGACCAGCCACGGAACGACCCAGCCCACCCGACGTATCGCGCGAGCGTGCGCCGCGGCGCCGCGCCGGCGCTCACGGCTGCGTAGCCGGGTCATGCCCCGGGAGTCGCAGCCGAATCTCGCCATTCGTCGCAATGTAGCGAGTTCAGCGCGGGAGTGCCGCGACGCACGTCACGCCAGCAGCGCACTCTCGATCTCGGCGAGCTCGGCTTCGGTGGGGACTTCGGGGCGCAAGCTGTGTCCGCTGCGCTGGAACCAATAGCGCGCGTTGCCGACGTCCCCTTCCATGCGGTGCACGACGGCGTGGAGCCAGTTGGCGAGCGGCTCGTCGTCGTGTGCCTGTGCGACGACGTGCGCAGCCTGCCAGTCACCGGCGAGCGCCACTCGAACGGCGGCGAGAAGCTCGGCTTTCAGCGTGGTGTTCACGAGGGCTCCCTTCTTGGCGGCGCTCGGGGTGTGCAGTTCGGGGAGCAAGCCAAGACGAGCTTCCACCTCGCGAGCGACGACTCGAGGCGGCATCTGGCCGAGCCGCGGACCTGGCTTGTGGGCCCGTCGTGTCGATTCCTGACGCTGCACCGACCGGCAAGACCGGATGCGTCGCCTCTTGCAGTGCTGCCGAGATGGATTCCCGCCGGCGATCGAACGCGCTTACGTGCGCCGGCTCATCAAAGCGCAGAATTCAACACACGCCGTCAGGCGTGCCCGGGGTGGGCCCCGGGACGGCCCCAGCGCGCGGCGTCGAAGCGGTCGGGTAGGGACCACACTCGCTCGTGGAGCTCGTCGATCGCTTCGGGATCGTGCATCAGGTAACGGCGCTGGCGCGGCGAGAGCACACCCGGGCCTTCCCGCAGCGCACGCTCGATCAGCCGGCGTCGGGCGGCACGTACGCCCGGCTTGACCCGGCGTCGGCGCCCGGCGACGGCCCGGTGAAGCGCGTTCATGAACGGATCCACCACGGCGCGCACGAAACCGTCCTTCTCGAGCTCGGGTAGCGCGGCTTTGGTGGCTTCCGCGATCTCGATGTAGCGGTGCAGGTCGATCATCTCCTGCGGGGGCGTGTGCTCTTCCGGGATCACGAAGAGATTGAGCTTCCGCGCCTTGGTGCCGAGTGTGGTGCGGCTGGTCCACACCGACATCGGGATCGACACCATGAGCGCGCCGATGATCGGCATCACCCACCAGAAGTAGCCCGGGTTGAGCCAATAGAGCCCCGCGCCCCAGGCGCTCGCGAAGAGCGTGTCGCCGACGTGGTGCCGGAATGCCTCGCCCCACGACGTGTCTTCCTCGTCGCGGCTGCCGGATTTCCAGCCCACCGTCCGTCCCAGCAGGTTCATCACCACGTAGCGACTGTGGAAGACCATGCGGATGGGAGCCATGAGGCTCGACATCAGGATCTCGGTGACGACGCTCGCCGAGAGGCCGAAGAATCCGCCGAATTGGCGAAGCTGCCGCTTCTTGAAGATCACCAGCAGGATGCTCAAGAGCTTGGGCAGAAAGAGGATCACGGCGGTCACGGCGGCGAGCGACAACGCCCAGTCGGGCCGCCACACCGGCCATTCGGGGAAGAGGCCGCGACCGTGGGGGAAGTACTCGGGCGGCCGGATCTTGTTGATCACGGCCTCGACGGTGCTGAGCAGCAGAAACGTGAACCACAAGAGCGCCGACACGTACGAGAGCGCGCCGTTCAAGAACAGCATGCGATGCGGGCCGAAGAACCCTTCGGTGAAGAGCAAGCGCAAATGCTGCAGGTTGCCCTGACACCAGCGTCGGTCGCGCTTCATCTCCTCGAGCAACGTGCTCGGGACTTCCTCGTAGCTGCCACCGAGGTCGTAGGCGAGCCAGAGCGTCCAGCCGGCGCGGCCGAGAAGTGCCGCTTCCACGAAGTCGTG
>CAYUSL010000034.1:0-17398 GCA_964447125.1 uncultured bacterium
GACGACGCGCGCGCAACGCGCGGGTCGCCAACAGCAATCCAACCGCCACCACGACCGGGGCCATGCCCGTCGCCGCGCCCTGTCGCACCGTGGCGCAGCCGTGGTCGCAGACGTCGCCCAAGCCATCGTGGTCGGCGTCCGCCTGATCGGCGTTCGCGACCGTGGGGCAATTGTCGAACTCGTCGGGAACCGAGTCGACGTCGGCATCGTCCAGCGCGATCAGATACGCCTTGCCGGCCTTGGGCGCGTACTGGTCCGAGCGCACCGCGGTGGCGACCATGAACCCGTGCCCCGCCACCACCGCACCGAGGCTCTCGAGGGTGGAGCCGTCGATTCGCTTGGTCTCGGTCCACGTCGTGCCGGAGCGGTGATAGAGGTACTCGGCACCAGCCAGCGTGCCGCCCGCTGCGTGCCCAGGTGCAGCCACGATCGCGGTATCTCCCACCAGAGCACCATAAGTGCCGTACACGTCGAGCTCGGCACCCTCGCTCGGCAGGAGCTTCACGGTCTGCGTCCACGCGCCGTTGGGCTGGCGGTCGAAGATGTAAGCGGCGCCGGCATCGAGCGCCACGTTGTCCACGCGTCGTGAGCCGATCAGGACGCGGTCGCCCTCGAGGCTGACGAACTGGCCGAAACGCCCTTGGGACTCGGCATCGCTCGGCGTCATCCGCGCCACTTGCACCCACTGCCCGCTTTGCAGCTCGAAGATGAATGCCGAGCCGTTCTGCTGCAGTGGATCGTCGGCGAGGTGGGCGCCGATCGCCATGCGGGTTCCCGATGCATCGATCGAGATCGTCTCACCGAAGTGCCACTGGAAGCGCTCGACGGGTACGAGCGTTTGGGTCTGAGCCCAAACCCCGTTGGTGCGCTGGAAGACGTACGCCGTGGAGATCCAGAACGCGCCCACGACCAACATGTCGCCGTGCAGCGCGAGCGAGTAACCGAAGTAATCGCCGATCGCGCTCTCGGCGGGCTGCAAGCGTGCCGTCTGCGTCCACTGACCCGCGTTCTTCTCGTAGACGTAGACCGCGCCGGGATAGTTGGTCGGTGGGTTGGGGCGGGGCTCGGGTCGCGCCGGACCGCTACCGCCCACCACGATCGTGTTGCCGTCCACCCCGATGCCGTTGCCGAACCACTGGTCGATCTGAGGATCGGAAGGATGCAGCTCGGCGGTCTGCGTCCACTTCGAGCCGCTTCGCTCGTAGACGAAGGCCTTGCCCGGACCGGGGCTGCCCGCGATCGACGACATGATCGCGCCGACCACGATGGTGTTGCCGTCTGGGTCCATCGTGACCGTCTGCCCGAACATGTCACCCAATTGGGCAGGATCCCCGTGGATCTCGGCCCACGGCGACTGCACCGCCGCAGCCGCGTGGCCGGCGCCGAACAGCAGCGACGCGGCCATCCAAAACGCACACGAGATGAAGTGAAGTTGATTTTTGTTCTCAGCAGGCGGCGAGCATCCGCGAACGCGGGCACTGGGTACCATCGGAAGCTCCTGGACCGTGCCTGACGAGCCGGACGCGGTGTGGCGATCGGGTGAAACGACGAGACGAGCGAGTTTGATCGTAGCTCCGCCGCGGCTCGCGGCGCCAGGCCGCGAGGGCGGGCGCAGGCGGGCTCGGTTCGACGCGCCGCGTCGGCAGCGCCGCCCGCGCGAGCCTCGAATCGCCGGCAGGGGTTGCTCGCAGGTCGAGTCTCCTGAGAGAGTCGTTACTCACCACTGCGCATCGAAGGGACCCCCACATGCGACCGCTTTCATCTCGATCGGGCTCGCCGGCAATGCCAGCGAAGGTACGCCAGCGGCTGCTTGGGCTGGTTTGGATGGCGCTTCCACTGTCGTTGGGGTGCCATCAAGTGACCTCGGTCACACCAAACCCAGCGGCGCCGCAGCAAATCGTGAAGATCGGGGGCTCGGGCTTCGGCGCCCAGCCTCAGACGGGCGATCAGGTGACGCTCGACGGTCAGGTGCTCGAGGTCGTCGCGTGGGCGGACAAGGAGATCCAGGCCCGCCTTCCATACGGCAAGATCAGCGGTACGTACCCGCTGGTGGTGCGTCGTCTCAACGCAGACTCCACGCCGATCCAGCTCGCGATCGCGCCGGGCAGCGCCAACTTCATGGTGAATCTGAGCCTGACGGTGAATCCGAAGAACCACTTATCTTGGTTCGTGGAGTTCGACACTGCGCATCCATCCACGGCGTCCGCGACCATCACCAGCGCCGCCGGGACGATCGCCGTGCCGAGCCAGGGCATCGCATCGTCGGTCGGCGGCTCCCATCACCGCGTGGTGATTCTGGGGCTGCGGGTGGACACCGACCACACGGTGCGCGTGACCGCCGACGATGGCTCGAGCTCGATCGATGCAACCGTGCCGATCCACCCTGCACCGCTGCCGACGGACTTTCAGCCGCCCATCCAGACGCTCATCAGCGAGCCCGCGTCCATGGCGCCCGGCTACACGATGTTTCCCGCGCACACCGGCAGCGACCTCAACAATCCGGTGGGCAACATCTACGCCGTCGACGGCGCCGGGAAGCTCGTCTGGTACCACGTGGTGCAGAGCAAGATCGACGACGTCGAATACCTGTCGAACGGGCACGTGCTCTACGCCAGCCACGGCACGATCATCGAGATCGACATGCTCGGCAACGAGATCCGTCGCTACACCGCTGCCGACATCGGAGTGCCGGCGCTCCACCACATGGTCACCGAGCTACCCAACGGCAACCTCGTGACGCTCTACCCGGACATGCGCGTGATCGGTGGCTATCCCGGCAACGTGAGCTACAAGGTGGTCGCCGACGGCATCGCGGAGTTCACGCGGGACGGCCACCCGGTACGGCTCTATCCGCTCTGGGATTACCTCGATCCCTACCGGATCATCGATCAGCTCGGCTGGGTGATCCCCGTGTGGCCCGACATCTTCGGCGCCGATTCGCGCACGCTCACCGGCGCCAACGGCGTCGTCTACGACCCCAGCGACGATTCGTTCCTGGTCTCGATGCGCCAGCAAGACATCGTGCTCAAGGTCAGCCGCGCCACCGGCGAGCGCAAAT
Organism: uncultured bacterium; assembly: GCA_964447125.1. Lineage (GTDB taxonomy): Bacteria > JADJOY01 > JADJOY01 > JADJOY01 > JADJOY01 > JADJOY01. The sequence goes on from CAYUSL010000034.1 coordinate 3,059, forward strand.
GGGTGCTGGGCCAGGATTGGGCGGGTAGCACCGGTGACGACGACTGGCCTTTCCTCACGCTGGTCGGTCCGGGCTTGCTGCCGATCCATCAGCACGCGCCCAACCTGCTCTCGGATGGGCATCTGATGCTCTACGACAACGGCAACTCGCGGCAGCTACCCGAGTTCTCGCGACCGGTCGAGTACGCGATCGATGGCGCCAACCTCACGGTCTCCGAGGTGTGGTCCTGGGTGGATCCCGCCTACGACCCGCCGCTCTTCTCGATCTTCACCGGCGACGCCGATCGGCTCAGCAACGGCAACGTGCTCGTCAGCGACACCGGGCTGTGGGACGACTACCCGTTCGGGTTGCGGTGGATCCGTTTCGCCGAGGTTCGTCCGGCAGACGATCACAAGGTGTGGGAGATCCAGGTGAGAGGAATCGGCGTTTCCTGGACCGGCTACAACGGCAAGCGCATCCCCACGCTCTACGCCGGCTTCGACGCCGCCCATTGACGAGGCAATCGGCGAAGCGCGATTCGAGTCGAGCGCCGACCACGGCCGCGTCGTCGCCGCGGCCGTGGTTTCCGTTGCAGATGCTTCCGACGGGACGCTGGCTCAGACTCGCACGAACCGCCGCCGCATCAGCTTGAGACCGGCGAACAGGAACATCGCGGCACCGAGCGAGCCGCCCAGACCGGTGCTGCCCGAGCCGGTCGTTCCCACCGAAGCGTCAGCCTCTTGCGGTGTCAGGCAGCCCGGCGTGCCGGCGTTGCAGTCGTCGTCGATGCCGTTGCCGGGAATCTCGACCGCCCCGGGGTGCACCGCGGCGTTGGTGTCGTTGCAATCGACGGCACCGCAGGCGCCGCCCTGGGTCGAGTAGCCGTCGTAGTCTGCATCGGTGCACTGCGTGCCGTTCACCTCGTAAGCACCACGATCGCACACGCCGGCATTGCGGGCGTAATGGCGCTGATCGAAGGTCGGGCACGACGCCGCGAGACCCGTGTTGATCGCGGGGCTGCCGGTGCCGAGGGCCTGCGTCCACGTGGCGCCACCATTGTTCGCGAGCGCCTGCAGGTTGAGCGACGCCGCCGAGATCGCCGCCAGATCGCCCGTGCCAGCAAGCGCGCAGGTGTTGGCCGGGCTTTCCAGGTTCCCGCCGCTCGACGTGACCGCGACGGTGCCATCGCACGCTTCGTCCGTGGTGGCGCCGCCCGGTACCACCGCGAGGCTGGCAGCGATGACGGTGTTGACGAGCGTCGTCGAGCCGTCGGAATTGATCGCGCCGCCCAAGACTGGGCCTGCGGTGCCGACACCGGGCGCACCACCCGTCACCTTGTTGTCGGCGAGGGTGGCACTCGTGAGCGTCACGGTGCCATCGGAGTCGATCGCACCGCCCGATGCGGCGCCGCCCACTGCGGCGAGGAGCGACGAGCCCGCGCCGCCGGTGGCGAAGTTCTTCGCGAAGGTCGAGTTGGTGACCGCGAGCGTCGCGCCCGCCGCGACGAAGGCACCGGCGCCTCCGCCGACACCACCGTTGCCGCCCAGGCTCGACGTGTTCCCGGTAGCGGTGTTCTCCGCCACGAGGCTCTGCGCGAGGCTCACCGAGCCGCCACCGACGTAGAGTGCACCGCCACGACCCGCGCCGCCCGTCACGCCGCGACCGCCGGTCGTGGCATTCCGTGCGAACAGCGTGTCGAGGATCGTCGCGGTCGCTCCGTACGACGCGACGCCGCCGGCGGAGGCGCTGGGGGCGCCCACGCCCAAAAAGCCGTCCTGTCCCGAGGAGGCGGAGTTGTCCTGGATGGTCGAGTTGCGTATCGAGAGCGGACCCTGGCTGTAGACCCCGCCGCCGTTGCCGGTGCCCGCGGCATAGCCGAACATGCAGGAGCACGACAGCGAGCAGCAGCCCACGCCGCCGTTTCCGCCCGCGGCGACGTTCTGGCTCACCTCGACGGTGTCGAGGGTGAGAATGCCGGTGCTCGAGCTCAGGATCCCGCCTGCGGTGGCGCTGCCGCCAGCGCCCGAACTGCCGTTACCGCCGGTGGCGCGGTTGTCGGTCACCCGCACCCGCGTGAGCGTGAGATCTCCGTCGTTCCAGACGCCGCCTGCGGACACCGACTGGCCGGCCCCGCCATTGAGGCGCGCGCCGCTCAGCGTCGCGTCGGAAACCTGCAGGCTCACGCCGGACGCCACCTGCAGGATGCGATCGCCGAGGCCACTCGCGCTGAGGATCGTGCTCGCGGCGCTCGCGCCCTGGATCGTCAGATCCTCGGTCACGTCGAGGTCGCCCGTGGCGCTGGCATCCTCGCCCGCGCCGCCGATCGTGAGCGTGTACGTACCGGCCGCGAGCACGATCGTGTCCGCGCCAGCGCTGCCCGCGGTGCACGCGTCCACGGCGGCATTGGTGTTGGCTGCGATCACTGCTTCGCGCAGCGTGCAGTTGCCGTTCGGGCCGAGATTGGCATCGTCGGCCGTAGCGCTGACGTTGTAGACGGTCGCTCCGGCCGGCGCTCCCATCGCCAACGCGGCCAACGCGAATGCTGCAACATGCACGGTCCGCGAGCGAGTCGACGGACGCGACGAATCACGGTTCATGCTCTCCCCCCAGGGCTGTGGCGCCTCCGGCGAACACCGTGGCGCGAACCCCGTCACTCTACAGACGTCGCGCCGCCGCGCGCCACGCCACGGGAAGTGGCGACGGGGGTGCGCCTCGCTCAGCTGCCAGGCTCGCCGAGCCAGCGGCTGAGCTCGACGCGGAAGATGCCTTCCTGGCTCCCAGCCCACAGCACATCGTCCACGGGATCGAGCATCAACGACTGAGCCTTCTTGCCGATGGGAATGCGCTTCACGATCTGGGTCGGATCGTCGTAACGAAACGCCCACAGCTCGCCGGGCAGAAACGCCAGCGCGTAGAAGAGCTCGCGCTTCGGATCGAAGAGCAGGTTGCGCGAGTTGAGCGGGCCGTGGAACGAACGCAGCGGTCGGAGCGGTGCCAGCGAGTACTCGTAGAAGCGATCGGAGAAGAAGCTCGCGGCGACCAGCGTGCGCTTGCTGGGGATGGTGATGAAGTCGAGCCCGCCCTCCGGCAACACTTGCTTGTCCACGACCGTCAGCGTCGCGGGATCGACCTCGAGCAGCAGGAACCGATCGTGGCGATCGGTCATGCCCAGCTCGGCATAGAGCCGTGCGGTGGTGGGATCGTGCAACACCTTGAGCAAGCCGCTGCGGAAGCGCGTGAGACCGAGATCGCGCATCGAGAGCTGGCGCACGAAGGCCTGGGTATCGCGCTCGTACTCGGCGAGGATCGGCAGCTCGTGGAAGGTGATGAAGATGCGCTCGGGTGTGACCGCGAACGACCACGGCGCGATCCGTCCCTGCTCGAGGACGTTCACCTGGCGCACGATGCGCAGCGGATCGCCCTCGAAGACCAGGAAGTTTCCCTTGTCCCAGTCCATGCTGAGGATCTCGTCGCGCGCCGGGTTCGACCACAGGTAGCGCGCGAGCCCCGGGAACTCGAGGACGCGCGCCTCGTGCGTCGCCAGATCCACGCGCACCAATCCCGAGCTCGGCCCGTAGCACGTGAACAGAAAGCGGCGGTCGTGCGACAGCACGAACTCGCGCATGTACTGGAGATCGAAGTCGGGCGCGCTGCCGGGCCGGGGATACACGTGCGTGATCGCCGGATCGTCGACCTTCGGATGCGCAGCGCTGCCCCAGGGGAGAAAGCCGACGTAGATCCAGAGAATCTGCGAAGAGAGCGCAGTCGCGAAGATCGCCCGCATCGCCCAGCGCAGGTAGCCGAGCGGGATGGCGATCGCACCGATGACGAGCGGCACCACGAACGCGATGACGTAGGCCTTCATCTTGCTGGAGCCGAGCTCGAAGAGAATGAACCAGCCACTGAGCCCCGCCCACGCCAGCAACACCGCGCACGCCAACGCGACGGTGGCGCGCGAGCGCCGCGCCAGCGCGAACGCGAGGCACCCCGTCACCGCCAGCGTCGCCACCAGCCCACTCGGTGCGATGCGCGCCATCAGCAGCAGATTGAGCGCGATCTTGTGCCACTCGAGCGGGATCCAGACGTTCGTGTAGCCCTTGGTGACCCGGCTCAACACCAATGCCGCTGGGCCGCTCAAGATCGCGGCGATGCCGAGGAGCTGATCGATCCAGGTTTCCTGCGAGACCTCGCGGAGCCGCGCGCGTGTGACGTAGAAATGCGCCATGAGCGCGACGATCGCGCCGCCGAACACCGCCGCACCGAGCGGCCGCGACACCACGCCGTCGATCCCGAGCAGCGCGTACTCGACGCCCTTGTACGCGAGCACCACGAAGAGCGCCGCATCGCTGGCGAGCATCACCGCCAGCGCCACGCGCGAGCGGCGCGCCCCGGGCGCCGCGGCGCCGACCACGCCTACATCGGTCGTCCGTGCCTGCTCCGAGCTCATGCCATCTCCCCACGCGGCTCTGGCGCTGGCGCGAGCCACTCCGTGCGCTCGCCCACCACCAGCGCCGGCACTGCGCCGCGACCGCCTTCGCTCGACCACCACGCCGCATCCGTCTTGCGATAGAGCCACCGCGCCGACACCAAGAGACGACCCACGCTCGCACCCCGCGAATCCGCCCACTCGAACACGTCGCCGCGGGAATCGCCCGGCAAGATCACCGCCGCACCCGACGACGTCGTGCCGTGCCACACCCGCACGGCCGCACCACCCGCGCCGAGCGCCGACCCCGGCTCCACCCGCGCCCCGCCCGGCAGACCCAACCGATGCACCGACGCGTCCAGCCCATCCGCCTCACCCCGAAGCCCACTCGCGTACACCACCCGTCCCTGCTCGTCCGCCACCCGAATCTCCAGCCACGCCTCCAGCCGATCGAACGAGCCCGCCGGGAACGGATGCGTCATCCACGCATTCGAGGTCGTCACCGTGAGCCGCAGCCGATCCTGCGCCGACGCCGTCAGCGCCACCGTCATCCCCAAGCACGGCTCGCTCAGCGCTGCAGCAGGCACCGGGGTTTCCGCTTCCCCCGGCACGTCGCGCAACCGCGGCACGCTCGCCACGCACGCGCCCCGCGTCCACGCCGACTGCACCGACACCAGCCCCTCGTCCCCCAACTGCACCGCCGCCGCGACGTTGGCACCGGGAAACACGTGGCTGCGATGCGACCCCACACCACCCAGCGCCTGCGCCTCGGGCATGTGGCAGTCGACGCACCGAATCCCCGCCACCAGCACCCGTAGCTGCAAGTGGTGGCAGCTCTGGCAGAACCGGTCCTCGGACACCACCGGCGGCGAGAACGTGCGGCCGTGGGCCGCGCCCTCCAGACCGATCGCGTAGCGGCCGAAGCCCGTAAGCGGCCGTCCCGCGCGGGCGGCATCGCGAAACGGCGCCAGCAGCCCGCCCATCAGACCCACGCTGTAGCGCGACTCCCACGGCGGATCGACCGTGGCATCCGTGGTGCGATGGCAGAGCACGCAGTCGATGGCCTCGCGCGCATCGCCGTCCGTGTCGGTGTTGCCGGCCACGAGGGAAGGCGCGCTCGGTGTGTGGCACGCGACGCACCCCGCCGAAGCCGCGAGTGTCGCCCCCACGGGCAGCGCGCGCAGCCGCCGCGCTCCCGCGCCGTGAAGCGAGCGACGCGACTCGGCGACGATCTCGCCGTGGCAACCCCGCTCGCCGCCGCAGCTCGCCGAAAGACCCAGCCAGCCGGAGTCGGCGGCGCGTCCGAGCGCGCCGTGGCCATCACCGAGCGTCGCCGCCGTCACGCTCGTCGACACGTTCACCACACCCGGAGCGGCGCTCGGCAACAATCCCTCGCCTGCGAATGCCAGCGCCGCGGTTCCAGCCGCCGCGAGTCCGACGGCCCGCCATCGAATCCGCCCCAAGCGCTCACCGGCGGCGACCCACAGCGCGAGCGCGCTCGACACCACGGCGATCGCCGCCCACAGCGTGTGGATGTTGTAGAGGCGCCGATCGTGCACGCTGCCCGGGCGCAGCAGCACCACCCACGTCAAGCTGACCAAAACCAGCGAGGGCAACAGCACCAAGCCTGCACCCAATGCTCGCTTGCGATCCCTCGCACTGCGATCGCGTCGCCAAACCCCACGCACGATCAGCAGTGACGCCACCACCACCGCAGGCAGGCTCACTCGTCCATCCACCGCCTCGCTCGGCAGACCCGTCCGCGTAGCGATCTCGCGGCGTAGCGGCACCAGCGCGCACAGAATCGCGAAACCCAGCCAGAGCGAGAGCGGAAACCGCGACGCCGTGGCGCCGAGCCTGCGCACGATCTCGAGGAGCGCGAGCCCCGTCACCAGCACCGTGACGAGCAGCCACCCGCCATACCCCGCGATCAACCCGGCGAGCGTGCCTCCGCTCGGTGGCACCCAGTCGTGCCGGCCCGGAGTGGGGACGAGCATCGCGAGGCCCAAACCGATGGCGATCATCCACGCCAGCAACGCCGCCAGCGCCGCCGCCTTCGCCAGCCGCGAGGGCGCCCCTCCCAAGAGCGCAGGCAGTCCGCGCAAGGCGAGCGCGGCGCCGATCACCACCACCGGCACCACGACTCGGTTGTCGACCCAGTCGGCGTGCTCGACCGCAACCCGATCGATCAGTCCAGTTCGCAGCGGTGCCACCGCGGCCAGAATCAGCACCGCGAGCCACGCCTCGGCGCGAGCGCGAAATGGCACGTCGCCGCCCGGTCGCAGGAGCGGTCGCATCACCAGCGCGAACGCGACCAATCCCAATACCGGATGCACCAGCAAGTCGAGATGGAACGCCCAGCCCGCCTGCAGCCGGAAGTGGACCAATCCGGAGACGACCGCGAGCGCCACCCAGAGAGCGATCCAGTGGGCGCGGTGCGGCTCGACGGCAGCCGACTGGGGGTCCGTGCCGGCGCGGGTTGGCTGCGATGCGATGTCCTTCTCGATCGGCATGGCCACCGGGCGGCACGAGGTGCACACGCGAGCCCGAGAGAATCCCACATCGCAGGAAAGCCCGGCCACAGCCAGCGCACGTGGCCGCGCGGCACCGGCGTGGGCTCACATCTCCCCACGCGGCTCTGGCGCTGGCGCGAGCCACTCCGTGCGCTCGCCCACCACCAGCGCCGGCACTGCGCCGCGACCGCCTTCGCTCGACCACCACGCCGCATCCGTCTTGCGATAGAGCCACCGCGCCGACACCAAGAGACGACCCACGCTCGCACCCCGCGAATCCGCCCACTCGAACACGTCGCCGCGGGAATCGCCCGGCAAGATCACCGCCGCACCCGACGACGTCGTGCCGTGCCACACCCGCACGGCCGCACCACCCGCGCCGAGCGCCGACCCCGGCTCCACCCGCGCCCCGCCCGGCAGACCCAACCGATGCACCGACGCGTCCAGCCCATCCGCCTCACCCCGAAGCCCACTCGCGTACACCACCCGTCCCTGCTCGTCCGCCACCCGAATCTCCAGCCACGCCTCCAGCCGATCGAACGAGCCCGCCGGGAACGGATGCGTCATCCACGCATTCGAGGTCGTCACCGTGAGCCGCAGCCGATCCTGCGCCGACGCCGTCAGCGCCACCGTCATCCCCAAGCACGGCTCGCTCAGCGCTGCAGCAGGCACCGGGGTTTCCGCTTCCCCCGGCACGTCGCGCAACCGCGGCACGCTCGCCACGCACGCGCCCCGCGTCCACGCCGACTGCACCGACACCAGCCCCTCGTCCCCCAACTGCACCGCCGCCGCGACGTTGGCACCGGGAAACACGTGGCTGCGATGCGACCCCACACCACCCAGCGCCTGCGCCTCGGGCATGTGGCAGTCGACGCACCGAATCCCCGCCACCAGCACCCGTAGCTGCAAGTGGTGGCAGCTCTGGCAGAACCGGTCCTCGGACACCACCGGCGGCGAGAACGTGCGGCCGTGGGCCGCGCCCTCCAGACCGATCGCGTAGCGGCCGAAGCCCGTAAGCGGCCGTCCCGCGCGGGCGGCATCGCGAAACGGCGCCAGCAGCCCGCCCATCAGACCCACGCTGTAGCGCGACTCCCACGGCGGATCGACCGTGGCATCCGTGGTGCGATGGCAGAGCACGCAGTCGATGGCCTCGCGCGCATCGCCGTCCGTGTCGGTGTTGCCGGCCACGAGGGAAGGCGCGCTCGGTGTGTGGCACGCGACGCACCCCGCCGAAGCCGCGAGTGTCGCCCCCACGGGCAGCGCGCGCAGCCGCCGCGCTCCCGCGCCGTGAAGCGAGCGACGCGACTCGGCGACGATCTCGCCGTGGCAACCCCGCTCGCCGCCGCAGCTCGCCGAAAGACCCAGCCAGCCGGAGTCGGCGGCGCGTCCGAGCGCGCCGTCGCCGGCGACCGCCTGCGCGTCGACGCGCGTCTGCACTTCCACGGTTCCAGGCCCGGCCCAGGACATCCACCACGGCTCACCGAGCACCACGCCGACATACCCGAACGCGAGCCCCGCGAGCGCAGCCCACGGCAGTCGACGTGCCGCGGCGGCGGTTCCGCCGACCAGCGCGAAGGCGGTCATGAGCAACGCCAATCCGCCCCATTGCTCGTGAAGCAGCAACAAGCGCCGCGCGTGCGCGTCGCTGGGTCGCAACACCACCGCCCACGCCACGGCACCGAGGAGCACGAGCGGCACCAACGCGCGGCTGCCCGCCAAGAGCCCGAGCACCCTCCTGGCGACATGATCGAGCGGTGGCAGGCGCATCCGTGGGCCGCGCGCCACCACGGGCACGCGCTCGCGCGTGGCCAGGGCCCGCACGAGCGGGACAAGGCCCCGCACGATCAGGATCGTCGCGACCACGACCGTCGGCACGCCCAGCCGCCCATCGACGTCCTCCCGCGGCAGGGTCGTGCGCGCCATGACCATCTTCCGCACGGGCCACAGGACTGCCAGCAGCGCGACGCCGAGCTTTAGCGATCGCGGCAATCGCGAACCGTCGCGCACGAGCTTCCGAAGGAGCCGGAATAGGCGGCTCACGACCTCACGGAGCGTGAGGTGCGTCACCACACCCGTCACCACCAGCGCTCCACCACCGACGAAGAGCCAGCCGGCGAACGCGATCAAGAAGGCCGAGAGTCCTCGACCTTGCGGCAGATGTAGATCGTGACGTCGCGTCGCAGGCACGAGCATCACGAGGCCCAGCGCCGCCACGGCAAACCAGCCGAGCGCCGCTCCGATGGCGGCGAGCCGCGTCGCGCCCGAACGCACGGGGCTCGCCATCGGCGGCAGCCCACGCAGCACCAGCGCCGCTCCCGCGACGGCGACGGGCACCAGCACGCGCGAGTTCACCCAGGCCGCGTGCTCGAGCGCGAGCCAGTCGAGCAGCCAAGTCCGAACCGGTGCGAGCGCGAACAAGATCGCGGTTCCGACGCCCAACGCTCGCATCGAGCGCACGGCGCCGGGCATGATCAAGGTCTGCAAGGCGCGCAGCAATGCCAGGCACGCGAGCGCACCGAGGACCGGATGCAGCAGCAAATTGAGCCGGAAGAGCCAGCCTCCTCCCGGGCCGAGATTCACCACGCCGGAAGCGATCGCCAGCGCCAGCAAGATCGCCGGAAGCGAACCGAACGGCCCGGCCTCGCCACGGTTGCGTGGCTCGCTAGGGCCATTCTGGGTTGAGAGGTCGGGTCTCGCCACGTCAGCGCAGCCCGCGCGGGTCTGGCCCGATCCAGCGCTCGGCGCTGGGGAGGATCCCACACGCCTCCGCAACGCTACTAGCCCAAATCGAACGGAAGCGTCGTGTCGCGACCACGTGGGAGAGCCGAGGGAACGCGGCGCTCGCGGCGCGAGCGTTCACCGGCCACGGGGTATCGCGTGAAGATCCCACGCGTAGACGCCGCAGCCACTCGCCGCGAGCACTTCGTGATGGCGCCGGTCCGCCACCACGTTGCGCAGCAGCCAACCGAGCTCGACCTGGGCGACCGGCGTCAGGTCGGGAATCGTGAAGACGGCCAGCGTCCCGGTGTACGAGCCGACGGCGACCATGCCCAGAGCGGGATCCAGATCGACGTCGGCCAACCCGCTGCCCGTCAACGTCACGTGTCCGAGCGGCTCGAGGGTCGTACCGTCGATACGGACCAGCCGCCGCCGCAAGGGATCGGCGACGTACGCCGAGCGCCCCTGCTCATCGAAGCCCACACCCACCAGCGCCGAGCCGTAGCCGGCGCGGGCGACCACCAGCAGGTCGGTGTCGATCGTGCGCACGCCGGGCTCCGCCGTCGAGGTTGCGTAGAGCGTGCGTCCGTCCGCGGTTCCGTCGAGGTACTGAAACGGTACGTCGAGTGCCGGGTCCGTGCTGCGACGCGACGGTGTCAGCGGTCGACCGCGCAACTCCAGCACGCCTTTCGTCGTCGCCGCCGAGTAGAGCACCCACACCCGATCGCTTCCGGGATCGGCACGGATCGCGTTCGGTTCCCCGTCCAGCACCACCACCCCCGGCTCGACGAAGCGGCCGCCCTCGACCGCTGCATGAACCACGGCGCTTGCCGAGCCGAGAACCAACGCCAGCACCTCGCCGTGGCCCGCGGCCATCCGCTCGGGGAAGAGCGGAGGCGGCGGCAACGGCCGCAACAGGTCCCCGACGGGCAGCACATCTTCCACGGCGCCCGTCTCGCGATCGAGAAGCACCAGCGCACCGTACGAACGCGCGTCCGCCTTCACGGACACCACCAGGTCCTCGCCCAGCAGTTGCACGTCGTACGGACGCCCCGTCGCCAGGCCGGTCGCGGCGCGAAGCTCGGCGGTGGCGACCACCCGCCTCAAACCGCTCGCGACTGCAGGTGTCACGCAACGCGATGCGGGCGGACCGAGCTTGAACACGTAGAACGTGGCGACGCCGAGCGCCGCGCCGATCACCGCCAAACGCAGCACACGCGTCATCCACGGCGTGCGACGCGGGAGCACCACCAGTGCCAGCGTCAAGACGCTCGCGACCGCCACGGTCGTACGCGGGAAGAGGCCGTACGCAGACGCGAGGTGAGCGAGGACGCGCGGCGCCGTCTCTCCCGTCGCGTATTCGAAGAGCCGCCGTATCGGCCCGAATCGATGCGAGTCGAGAGCGCCTGCCGAAGGAAAGAGCAGGTGGCTCGCGACGTAGGCGACCCCCCAGAAGCCGAAAGCGAACGCGCGGCGGTGGCGTCCGACACGACGCGCGAGCCACGCGTATCCGAGGCCGGCGAGGCAACCGAGCGCGCCCGCCACCAGCAAATGATCGAGGCCGCCCACGTCGGGCGGCTCCCACGCCGCCGAAAGCGTCATCGCGGCGAGCGCCGCGAGCGCACTCGCGAGCCAGGCCGTGGTCAACGGTGAGGGAGGCGGCGCGCCGTCGGTGTGGGTGGATGAGCTGCGCAAGCGTCCGGATCGGTGGACACGAAGGCGCGGGTGCAGGAATCTAGCCCGGACGTGCGCGCAGGATGAAACTCCCGTGGTCCACGGATGGCAACCTCGGCACGTGCCATCCGGCGCACCGTCGAGTGTCGCGAGTCGATCGAGGCTTGTTGGTGAGACGAACGCAGGTCGTCGCGAGCCTCGGGGCCGCATTGGTGCTGGCGGTGGCGAGCTGGCCGTGGCCCGGGCTCGAGCCCACGACCGCGGGTCGCGAACAGAGTGCTTGGGAAGAGGACCTGACCTACGGGAACGCCGCCGAGCGCATCGCGGCTGCGCGGGCCGTGGGATCGCTGGCGCGACGCGGGGCGGTTGCCGAAGCACTCGGGCGGGAGAGCGTCGTGGACGCCCTCGCGTCCCGCGACGCAGCGCTCAGGCGCGCGGTGCTGCGCTCACTCGCTGACGCACCGGAGGCGCTAGCGCCGTTGGTCGCTGCGATCGACACCCTCGCTCCCGATGCACGACGTGAGGCGTCCAGGGATCTTGCGGAGCTCGTGGCCGAGCGAATCGCAGCGCCCGAGGCGGCGCCCAGCGCCGGCGAGGGCGTAGCCTGTGGCGACCCCCACGTGGATGCGTCCGCGGATACGTCCGCAACTGCAGTCCGTGCCGTGCGCGCTGCGCGCTGCAAGTGGACGCTCCGCCTCCTGGAACGGGGCGACCTCGGCGTTCGCGAATTCTGGCGGATCGCGCACCTGCTCACCGAGCACGGGATCGGATTCACCGTACCGAGCCCACCGTCGAACCACGGCACGCTGCTGGTCGATCCCGATCCTCGGGTGCGGCAGGCAGCCGCCGTCGAGATCCTCCGCATGGGTCCCGAAGCGCTGCCGAGCACCGAGCAAGTCGTCGGCCGCGAGAAGCCCGACTTCCGCAAACGCGCGCTCGCCGAGCTGCGAACGGCGCGTGACGCCGTGCCCGGGTTCGACCTCGACCTGGCACTCGCGCCTCTCGACGGCCGGGGGCTCGAGCGACTCTTCGCGGGCGCGGTGGAGGCCGGCGCGGGCACCGCTCCGCTCGTCGAGCGGGCACTTGCGAACGAGCGCGTCGAGGTGCGGCGCTGGGCCGCGTGGTCGGCACGCGCGCTCGCCCCGAATCTGGCAGGCGCAAGCTGGCTCGAACCTTTCACGCACGACGCGGACGAAGGCGTGCGCCGCTTCGCCCTCGTCGCCGCCACACGCGCGGCCGGCGAGCCGGAACGATCGGCGCTGCTCGCGGCCGGCCTCGCCGACTCAGCGGGTGCCGTGCGCTACGCCGCCGCGGAAGAAGCGCTGAGAAGCGGCGAAGCGGGCTGTGCGGTGCTGGCGAATGCGCTCGCGCGGCGTGATGGCCGAGCGCTCGACGTGGTTGCGCGGGTATCGGCCGGAGCAGCGGGACACACCGGGAACGGCTCGGCGGCGAGTGCGCTCTGCCCCACGCTCATCCTGACGCTGGTCGAGGCACTTCCTCGCGCGCCCGCCGCAACCCGCGGCGCGCTCGAGGCCGCGCTCGCGACTGGCGAGGCGCTCGATGCGATCGCACCGGCGCTCACGGACGCTCGCCTCGAGATGCGACTCGGAGCGCTCGGTGTGCTGAGCCGTATCGAGCTCAGCACCGCCGCCGAGCGGCAGCGACTCCGCGCCATGCTGGTTCAGCTCTTGTCGGACCCCAACGCAGTGATTCGTCGCGATGCCCTCAGCGCGCTGCTTCGACTCGGCGCCGACGCGGTGGCGACGGCCACCGACGCGCTGCGCGCGATTGCTCGCGACGAGCGCGATCCGCGGGTCCGAGCGCGCGCCGAGCGCGCGCTGGCGGAGACCGCGGGAGCGCCCCGCGCATGAGCGCCGTGGTGCCGCTGGCCCGGCCGAGCCTCGGTGACGCCGAGCGCGCTGCTGTCGCGGAGGTGCTGGCCTCCGGCTGGCTGGCGCAAGGCCCGCGCGTGGCGGAGTTCGAGCGTGCCCTGGCGCGTGTCGTCGAAGCGCCCCACGTGGTGGCCACGTCGTCGGGAACCGCGGCACTGCTGCTGGCGCTACGAGGGGCGGGAATCCAGGCTGGCGATCGAGTGCTGCTCCCGTCGTTCACCTACATCGCAACCGCAAACGCCGTGGTGGCTGCGGGAGCCGTGCCGGTGTTCGCCGACGTCGAGGCCGACTCGCTGAATCTCGACGTCGTCGACTGCGAGCGTGCGCTCGACGAATGCGGCGGTGTCGCGGCGGTGCTGCTCGTGCACCAGCTCGGGCATCCCGCGCCGCTCGACCCTTTCCGCTCGCTCGCCGCACGCAGCGGCGCGGTGCTGATCGAGGACGCGGCCTGCGCCCTGGGAAGCCGCGTGCGGGGACGGCCGGTGGGCGCACGCGCCGACGGCGAGCGCGGCGGCGTCGCGCTCAGCTTCCACCCGCGCAAGGTCGTGACCACGGGCGAAGGCGGCGCACTGGTGACCGGCTGCGCGGAAGAAGCGGCCGCGGCGCGCGCCTTTCGCGATCAGGGCGCCGACCGCGGTGCCCACGAACGCCAGCGCCTCGGCCAGCGCGAGCCCGAGCATTACGCCGCTCCCGGGTTCAACCTGCGCATGTCCGATCTCGAGGCCGCCGTGGGGCTGGCGCAGCTCGAGCGGCTCGATGCGATGCTGGCTGCGCGCCAGCGCCTGGCCGCACGCTACGACGCGTTGCTCGCGGATGCGGCAGGCGTGATGCCGTTTCGCTTCGCTCCCGGCATCGAGGCCAATCGCCAGAGCTACGCCGTGCGAATCGAAGCACCACGCTCGCTGGCTCGTGTCAGCGACGTGCTCCACGCGCACGGCATCCAGAGCCGCCGGGCGGTGATGGCCGTGCATCGCGAGCCCGCGTACCGGGAGCGCAACACGCGCCGATTACCCGTCACCGAGACGCTGGCGGAATGCACGCTCGCATTGCCGCTCTATCCCGATCTCACGGACGCCGAGCAGGATCGCGTCGTGGAAGCGCTGCGCGCGGCGCTGTGAGCGCGCTCGCGACGGCGGCC
>CAYUSL010000034.1:17498-24165 GCA_964447125.1 uncultured bacterium
CTAGCCCGAATCGACGGGTTCGTGGCCTCCGCTCTCGACACTGTTCGTCCAGCACCGCTCACGTCGCTCGCGCCCGTTCGCGTGGGCGTGATCGGCGCGGGTTACTGGGGCACGAATCTGGTTCGCAGCCTCGGCTCCGTGGCGGGAGTCGACCTGGCCTGGGTCTGCGATCGCGAGCCGCGCAAGCTGGACCTGCTCGGGTCGCAGGCTCGTGGGGCGCGCCTCACCACGGTCCTGGACGATCCACTCGCCGACTCGTCCGTCGATGCGGTGTTCGTGGCGATCCACGCACCCGCGCAGGCCGCGGTGGCGATCCGTGCCTTCGAAGCGGGCAAGCACGTGTTCGTCGAGAAGCCGCTGGCGCTGAGCCTGGGCGAGGCCGAGCGCGTGGTGCGCGCCGCGGAACAGGCGCGACGCCTGCTCATGCTCGGCCTCACCTACCGCTACAACCCGCTCGTCGACGCCATCGCTGCGACGCTGCGTTCCGGAGCGCTGGGCGAGATCCGCGCCTGTTTCTCGCAGCGCACGAATCTCACCGTCGAAGATCAGCACACCAACGCGCTGTGGGCGCTCGCGCCTCACGACGTCTCGATCCTGCACCACCTCTTCGGCGAGCCTTCGCGCGTGGCCGCGCGCGGCAACGGCAGCGCGCACGGTCGTCCGTGCGCTTCGGCTTGGCTCTGCTTCGACTGGGCCAACGGTCCGCGTGGCTGGGTGTTCGTGAGCCTGGTGGATCCGCCCAAGCGCCGACTCCTGGTGATCGTCGGCGAACGACGGGCGCTGGTTCTCGACGAGCTCGCGCCTCCCGAGCAGCGGCTGCGCATCGTCGATGCTCGCGCGGTGCGCTGGAATCACGATGCGAGCATTCCCCACATCTCGGAAGAAGGTGGTGACACGATCTCGGCAGGGGATGGCGAACCCTTGGTGCACGAATGCGCGCATTTCCTCGCCTGCGTCCGCGCCGGCAGCGAGCCGCGCACCGGTCGGCGCGCGGCACTCGACGTCACCCGCATTCTCGAGGCACTTCAGCGCTCACTCGACGGCGACGGCTCCGCCATCGACCCGCGCCGGCACGCCGGCTTCGTCCGCAGCGACTGAGATCACTCGCTCGGCGAGCGTGGTCACCGGCAGCGCTGGCGCGCCGTTGCCGAGGGCGAGACGGGCGAAGCGTCGCTGAATGCCGCGGTGAAGCACACGGCCGCGGACTTCGAAGGGCGCCGCCGCATCCGCGGGGATCGCGATCGCGAAGCGGCGCTCGAGCTTCCCGCCCGCGGGAACCGTCGCATCCTCGAGATCGCCGGCCACCGAGAGCAAGTCGTGGTCGAGGATCACTCGGCCATCGCGATCGTGAAATACCCGCCTGAGCTCGATCGAGCCCGCGCTGCGCTCGCCGTCCTCGCCATCGAAGCCCGAGCGCCACATCGAACGTGCCGCGGCATCGCGCACCTCGAGCTCCACCCACGCGTCGTTGAGGTCGAGCGCACCCGAGGGGAAGCCATGGCCCACGCCGCGGTTTCGCAGCACCACGTCGAGCTCCAGCGCGCGTACGTCGGCGTCGGGCGCCGATGAAACGTCGCCTGCGAGCTCGAGCTGGATGTCCGCGCTGGTGAGGAACGCCTGCAGCGCAGCGAGTTGCGCGCCGTCCGCGGCGAGTGCTGCGAGGTGGGTGTTCCCGCCCAGGAAGCGATGGCTCGCCTCACGCGGACCGGGACGATCCGGGTCCTCGACCTTCGGCATGTGACACGAAACGCACGGGCGTTGGGTGGGGGCGGGATCGGTGGCTTGGTCGCCGAACGGGCCACGCCGCCACTCGCCGTAGGTGTCTTGCTCCAACAACGCGAGGCCGTCCGGACCGTGCAAGCGCAGCGAATGGCACTCGCCGCAGAGCGCCGGGTCCGCGTAGCGCGACTCGCCGAGCATGTCGGCCATGTGATCCGGACGCAACGCATGGGCGCTGTAGCCCTCCATCGGCGGACCCACGAAGAACCGCGGCGGATCGAAGCGATAGCTGCCGCTTCCGATGTGGTCGCGGGTGATCTGCGCACGGTGGCAGGCGAGGCACGAGACTCCCTCGGTGTCGGCGCTGGGAGCGAAGAGCTGCGCGGGACGCGAGGCGTAATAGCCGGTCAGCAGCGCGACCGGGTCGTGGCAGGAGGCGCAGAGCCGCACCGATTCCCAGCCGTGGCGCTCGACGGCCACCTCGACCGCCTTGCGATAGAACGCGTTCGCGGCGCGATGATGCGCCGAGTGCTGCCATTGCGCCATCACCCGTGGGTGGCACGCCGAGTCGCCACAGCGCGCCGAGTCGCCGACCAGCGGCTCCGGCACGGTATGACCGCCTTCGGTGGTCACCTCGGCCGGGGCAACCGTGAGCGGGGGCATGGTCGCGTACTTGGCCTGGGGCGTCGGCTCCCACCAGAGCCGCGTGTTGAGCCAATACGCCAGGCCGAACACTGCCGAGCCGAGCGCGAGCCCCGTGCTCGGCCAGAGCCATCCCGCCAATCCCACGCGGCGCAATCGCGGTAGCAACGAATGAAATGCGATCGCAGCGAGCGCCGGGATCAGAAACCACAGATGCCACGTGCGCAGCGAGAGCGGTCCGATCGCCAGCGTGCCGCCGACGATCGCCGGCCAGAACGAGAGCCGCGCCACGGCCAGCGCGCTCTGCCCGGAGACCTGCGCGTGATCCGGTGCCGCGAGCCCACGGCGCAGGTGTTGGACGAGCGGTGGCAGGATGACCAGCACCCAGTGGGCGCCGGTCATCGCGTGGATCACGAGAAAGGCGATGGTGGCGTTGTCGAGGGGCGGTCCGAGCCAGCTCGCGAGCCCACTGCCGGCGACCACCACCCCCAAACCCGCGATCAGCACCGACAACACCTGGCGCCGCCACTGGCGTCCGCCGGGGCGGCTCAAGAACAACGACACGGACAACGCGAACGGATAGGTGGCGGCGAGGCTGCCGTAGCGCAACGCCAGCCCGAAACAGACGCTGAGCGCCACGGCGTCGAGCCACAACAGGGTGCGCAACAAGCGCCGCGGAGACGGCCAGTTCATTCGCTCGGTGGGCGGCGATCGCGGCGAGGGGATTCGCAGCATAGCTCGCCCACGCCTCCCCTTCCGCGCGATGCCGGCATCTGCGACGGAGTCGCCGTTCAGGTCAGCTGCGACGGAAACGCAACCGGAGAAGCTCGGCGGCGATGCGCGGAATGCGTGCGTAGAGCGAGCGGCGCGCGCTGGTGCCGAAGGCGCGAGCACGGACTTCCACCGGCACGCCCACGACTCGCGCGCCGGCGCGCTCGATCTCCACTGCCAGCTCGGTCATGAGCACGGGCGTGCGCGAACGCAACGTGAGCGCGCGGACTCGCTCGGCACGCACCAACAAGCACGGGCCGAGGCGCCACCACGCACGCCGCCCGAAGAGCGCCGCCACGATCCAGTGGAACGCCGTCGAGCTGAGCCGCGCTGGCGAGCTCGGTGCGGGCACACCCACGACGAGACCCACATCACGGCCATCGGTAGGACGAGTCGCTGCGAAGAGCGAATCGAGGGTCGCGGGATCGACCTGACCGTCGGCCGGCACCAGAAAGACCCACGCGCCCCGACCGTTGGCGAAGCACGCGCGCTGCACGTCCGCGTAGCCTCGGTTCTCGGCGTGGTGAAGGACGCGCACCCGCGGCTCGGCCTGCGCCAGCGCATCTGCGAGGGCGCCACTGCCGTCGCGGCTACCATCGTCGACGATCAGCACGTCGCCGCTCTCGCCGGGTGCCAGCCGGTCGAGCACCGCCAGCGCTCGCGACACCACGTCGGCGAGCGTCGCGATCTCGTCGTGGACGGGAAACGCGATCGTGATCGAAGGCGGCGTGCCGTCGGCCGGCGCGCATCCGATCTCGTCCGCCTCGCTCACGTCCGCCAATTCCTGTCGCCGACCGACAGTGACTCGACGTGCGGTGCGAGCGCGGCCCAGGTGCGCACCAAGCCGTCTGCGAAAGGGACCGATGGACGCCAGCCGAGGAGGCGGCACGTGGCAGCGGCATCGGCGCATTGGCGGCGCAGATCGCCAGGTCGCTCCGCGAGATGCTCGACGCGGATCGCGCGGCCGACGGTTCGGCCGATCGCCTCGGCCACCGCCAGCACGCTCAGCTCCTCCGCGCTCGCGAGGAGGCCGATGCCGCGGTTCGCGTCCGGATGCGACGCCGCGCGCAGCAATCCCTCGACGGTGTCGGCGACGTACGTGAAGGTCCGCGTCTGGAGCCCATCACCGAAGACGGGCAGCGCCTCGCCGCGCGCGGCGCGCACCAGCCAGCGCGGGATCAGCTCGCCGGCATCACCTTCGACGTGGGAGCGCGGCCCGTAGGCGTTGAAGGGGCGCAGGATCACGGCGTCGAGCGCACCTGCCTCGCGCAGACGCGCCACGTGCCGCTCGCCTTCGAGCTTGGTGATTCCATATGCGGTGAGCGGCGCGGTGGGGCTCGTTTCACGCAGCACGCTTTCGCTGGAGCCGAACACTTCCGAAGTGGACACGTACACGAAGCGCCCGTGACGGCCCTGCCACGCGGTAGCGATTGCGCGCGTTCCGTCGAGGTTCACGCGCCGGGCTTCGTCGGGATCGGAGAGGCTGCGCCGCAGGTTGCGCGTCGCGAGGTGGAAGAGTGTCGCGTTCTCGGGAACCGAGGAGAGCTCACGCGCGAGCCACCGCTCGTCGCAAACGTCCCCCACCGCCAGCCGAACGCGGCCGCTGGCGAACGCAACCTCGAGGTTCGCGACGCACCCCGTGGAAAGATCGTCGAGCACCAGCACGCGCCCGCGAGCTGCGAGCGCATCGACGAGGTGGCTGCCGATGAATCCCGCTCCGCCTGTCACCACGTACTCGGGCACAGGCTCGCTCATCGCGTGGTCGCTCCGCGCTCGCGATGCTCGAGGCGAGTGGCTCGGCGGCTCACGAGCGCGATCCGTCCCCGCCCATCCCGGGCGGCCGCCGTCGCCGAGCGATGCGCCACGCTCGTCACTTCGCGAGCACGCACGGACCGAGGACGAGCACGTCGAGCCCGGAAGCGAAGAACGTGCGCACCGCATCGGTGGGCGTGCACACGATCGGCTCGCCCGAGACGTTGAAGCTGGTGTTGAGCACCACGGGCACACCGATGCGTGCCGCCAGCTTCTCGAGCAGTGCGTGGAATGCAGCGTTGCTGCGACGGGACACGGTCTGCACGCGCGCCGAGCCGTCGGTGTGAGTGACCGCAGCGAGCGCTTCGCGATGGGCGGCGCGGGTGTGCGCCACTCGCTCCATGAACGGCGACGGGAAACGCCCCGCGAAGAGCTTGTCGGCGAATTCCTCGACGACCGCGGGCGCGAAGGGCTGGAAGTCCTCGCGCGGCTTCACGACCGCGCGCAGCCGCACGGCGACGTCCTTTCGGCCCGGGTGCGCGAGGATCGATCGGTTGCCGAGAGCGCGATCGCCGAACTCCATGCGCCCCTGGAACCAGCCCACCAGCTTGCCCGCCGCCACCGCATCGGCGGCGGCGCCGGCAGCGTCGTCCGGCTCCTGCCATCCGAGCCCGAAACGCGTGAGCGCGGCGCGGATCTCGTCAGGCGAGTACGCGGGGCCGAGCGCGGCGTGATCGAGCGGCTCGATCGCGGCCTCGCCAAGCTCCCGCGCCGCCGCCAGCGCCGCGCCCACCGAGCCGCCCGAGTCGTCGGGCATCGCCGGCACGTAGAGGCGATCGATGGGCAGCTCGGTGGCGAGCTTGCCGTTGAGCACGCAATTCATGGCCACGCCGCCCGAGAGACACAGATCGCGTGCGCGAGTCCGCTCGATCAGGCGGCGCGCCAGCTCGATCACGACCTCCTCGAGGACCCGCTGGGCCGCCGCGGCGATGTCGAAGAACCGAGCATCCCGCTCGATGCGGTCGCGGCCGTACGCAGGTCCGAGAAGCTCCACCAACCGCGGCGAGAAGAGCGAGGGCGTGTGGAAGAGGTAATGCTCGAACGGGGCGAGATCCATCTCGAACGAAAGCCCGTCGCCGAGACGCAACAGCGGGCGCAAACGGGGCAGCCACGCGCTGGCATCTCCCAGCGCCGCAGCACCCATGACCTTCCACTCTTCATCGAAGGGCCTGAATCCGAGATACGCGGTGATGGCGGCGTAGAAACATCCCAGCGAGTGCGGGAAGCGCACAGAGGCAAGACGCTGGAGCGCGCCGCCCTCGGCGGCGTAGGCCACCGTGGATTCCTGCTCGCCGAACGCGTCCAGCGTGAGCACCGCCGCACGCTCGAAACCCGACCCGAAGAAAGCGAGCGCCGCGTGGGCGTCGTGGTGGGTCACGTAGCGGATGCGGCGCTCTCCGCTCGCGCCGCGCATCGCGAGCACGCTCGTGCCCTCGCTCGGAAACGGCGCGCGTGCGGCCAGGAACGCCGGATACGCGTAGAGCAGCTCACCGCGAAAACGCGCCCGCTCGGCATAGGCCGGTCCCGCGGCGTCGAGATAGAGCGCCGGATTCACCGGCGCGGCGATGGCGTCGAAGTCGTCCACGGCGAGGCCGCTCGCAGCGAGACAATAGTCGAGTGCCGCCGCCGGGAAGCGGCGGGTGGCGCGCTCGCGATTGAAGCGCTCCTCGCGGGCCGCGGCGACCACACGCCCATCGATCACCGCCGCCGCGGAGGTGTTCCA
>CAYUSL010000035.1:0-20817 GCA_964447125.1 uncultured bacterium
CCGAGGAGATAGCGGGCGATGTCGGCCGAGTGACAGCCGTTGTCGATGAGCACGCCGCCGCCGGCCTGCGAACGCTGCGAGTTCCAGCGGTCCTTCATGAGCACTTTGCTGCAGAACGCGTTCTCGAAGAGGATCAGCTTGCCGAGGATCCCGGCCTCGATGATCGCCTTCGCCTTGATGATGTCGTCCACGTAGCGGAACTTCGACGCCATCATCAGCTTGAGGCCGGCGCGCTCGCTCAGGTCCACCAGCTCCTGCGCTTCGGCGGATGCGATGGTGAGCGGTTTCTCGCACAGCACGTGCACGCCGTTCGAGAGGAAATGCTTGGCCATCGCGTAGTGGGTGCTGGGTGGCGTGCAGAGGATGGCGGCGTCGATCGACGCGAGCAGCGCCGAGTCCTTGAAGTCCGTGAGCAGCTTGCAGCGGCGTTGCTCGGCGACCGCCTCGGCGGCGGCGCTCTTCACGTCGACCACGGCCTCGAGCTGGATCTCGGGGATGTGCGCCAGCGCTTCGAGGTGGGATTGGGCGATGCGGCCACAGCCCACCAGGGCGGCGCGGAGCGGAGCATTCGATGCGGACATGGCGATTTCTCCTCGGCGATGCGGACGCCGCTTCTCAGATCGCGAGATCGGTGGCGGCTTTGCGGATGATGGCGGCGATGGCGTCGACGTGCTCGGTGGTGTAGCGCTCGTTCCACGGCAGCACCACCACGTCGGCGAGGGCCTCGGTGGCCCCGGGGTACTCGGACTTGTCGTAGACCACGGGAGGCTCGCCGGCGCGGTGCGGCCCCTCGTACGGGAACTTGCTCTTGCCGAAGGTGACGTGGTCGCGCAGCACCTGGCACTCGAAGGCGAGCTTCTGGATGTAACGTGGCGCCGACATCACGCCGAGCGGCTTGAGCGCGTCGCCGAAGCCCACCGATCCGCCCTTGATCTTCTTGGGATCGATGCGCACGCAGTACTTCCAGTAGGTGTGGCGTCCGCCGGGGGTGACCTTGGGGACGGCGACGCCGCGCACGTCGGAGATCGCCGCGGTGAGCCGATCGGCCATGGCGATGCGATGGGCGACCATCGCGTCGAGCTTCTCGAGCTGTGCGAGCGCCACCGCGCCCTGCAGCTCGGTCATGCGGTAGTTCATCGCCAGGAAGTAGTGGTCCGGATTCGAATCGCCGTAGCCCCACGCTTTGTCGATGAAGAGCCGCATGCGGCGCTCGTGCGCAGGGTCGTTGGTGACCACGAAGCCGCCTTCGCCCGTGGTCATGTGCTTGCCTTGCTGAAGGCTGAAAGCACCGATCGCGCCGATGATGCCGACGTGCTGGCCTCGGTATGTGGTGCCGTACGCCTGCGCGCAGTCCTCGATCACCGGCAACCCCTTCGCGTTGGCGAGCGCCATGATTGGTTCCATGTCGCATGGATTCCCGAAGAGATGCGTCACGAGGATGGCCTTGGTGCGCCGCGTGATCTTCTTGGCGATGGTCTCGGCGGTGACGTTGTAGGTGAGCGGATCACAGTCCGCGAACACCGGGATCGCGGTCTGGTAGAGGATCGGCGTGATCCCACCCATGTCGGTGATGGGCGTGGTGACGATCTCGTCGCCAGGCTCGGGATCGACGCTCGCCACCGCGGCGTGGATGGCGGCGGTGCCGGACGTGGTGGTGCGGCAGCTCGTCGCCCCGACCTTCTTGGCGAAGCGCGCTTCCAGATCGCGCACCGCAGTGCCCTTGGTGCAGTTGAGCGTGCCCGAATCGATCACCTTGCGGAGCAGCTCGAGCTCTTCAGCGCCGAACGAGCGCCCGCTGGCGTTTTGATCGGACGGAAGGCTCACGGGTTTCACGTCACTCATGCGGTACCTCCTCGGAAGCGAATGCGCCGAAGGGACGAGGCGCGGCTCAACGCGCGCGCGGCGTGCTCGTCCATGGTGATCGGCGTGAAGTTGCGGCGGATGCGCGCGATGGCGCGCGTGACGAACTCGAGCTTGGTGGCGGTCGTGAGGTCCATGCCGGGAAAGAAGCGCAGCCCGTCGACCTGGTCACAACCGAGGAAATCGAGCGGATGCAACAGGAACGACGGTTCGACGCCGGTCAGCCGGCACAGACCGAGCGCCAGCTCCAGGTAGGCGAGCGCCACGATCTTCGAGTAGCGGGACAGGTAGAGCAGGTAGCTCATGTGAAAAGGTGCCCGCGCGAGCGGCATCGTCGTCACGGGTATTTCGACCAGATCCTCGCGCGCCGTGAGCTGCCAGACGTACGGGTCGAGCGGCTGAAGCCCGTCGGCCAACGTGCCGAAGAGCTGGCTGCGCTTCGCGCGCTCCTCCTTGCTCAGGTTGCGGGCGCCCCAGAAGTAGTAGAGCCGCGCCAGCGGCCCGAGGAAGGTGGGAAAGGTGGACGCGTCGTAGCGATAACCGCGCCGGGCGAGCACGTCGAGGGTCGCGGCCGAGAGGCTGAATCCAGGTCCGCGAAAGCCACGCGTGCGGTGGCCGGTGCTGGCCTGGATGTGCTCTTCCGCCGCACCGAGGTCGCGCTCCAAGTCCTCGGGTGAATAGAGATGCAGCCATTGCTCGTGCAGGAACGAATGGTTGCCGACCTCGTGTCCGGAAGCACCCAATCGCCGGAACGCGTCGCGGTTTTTGTCGAGTGCCGCGTCCTTGCCCACCACGAAGAACGTGATCCGCATGCGCTCGCGGTCGAGCCATGGGAGAACCGTGTCGAAAAGCGGTTCGAGGTAAGTCGGGAACTCCTCCCACCCGGGGTCCCCGTGGGTGCGCATGTAGGCCCACTGGTTGTCGATGTCGAGTGAGAGCGAGATGACCGCGCCTTCCGGCGCGGCGACGCTCGGCTGGGAATCGCTCATGAAGGCGAGGGCGCCGCGTTCGCGGGAGCGGGAGAAACCGCGGGCGACGGTCCGCTCGCGAGACGTAGCACCGGCCGCCTGAGCGCGAGATCGCGAAGCAGGCCCAGGTGCGCGACGATGGTGCGCACGATCTTCATCTTCGATTCGCCGAAGAGTCGCGATTCGAGCGTCGCGGGATGCTCGGCGATGCGCGCGCCGGCGAGCTTGGCTTGGATCAGGAGCTCGGCCACGCCCAGGAATCCCGGGTTGCGAAGCTGAATCCGATCCACGGCGCTCTTGCGGTAGACGCGGCAGCAGCTCGTGTAGGTGTGGATGCGATCGCCGAGCGCCGCGCTGTAGAGGCGCGACAGCGTCTTCGACAGGAAGAGTCTCCAGGACGGCACGTTGAACACGTGTCCCTGCGGGTGATAGGGCGACGCCGTCACCAGCTCCGCGCTGGCCAGCATCGGGATCATCGCTTCCAGCTCACTCGGGTCGTACGAGCAGTCGCAGTCGAGGGAGCACACCACTTCCGTGGTCGCGGCGCGTATCCCGGTGACCAGCGCCGCGCCGATTCCCTTGTTCGACGGGTGCCGGAGCAACCGGCAGTCGGGGACGTTTCGGAAGCGCGCCTCGAGCGCCGCCCACGTGTTGTCGCTCGACCCGTCGTCCACGAGGTTGAAGTGGATGCGGTACTTCTGCGCCAGCTTGCGGCGCAGCTCGAGCAGCGTGCGGTGCAGATAGAGGACGTTCGCTTCTTCGTTGTAGAGCGGAATGACGAGCGTCACGGGCTCGGCGTCTGCGGCGATGACGGGCGGCGCGATCGTGTCGGTGCCGAGCTCGATCACTCCCGCCGGACGCTCGCGGCGCGGCGCCTCGGTCGCACGCGCGATGCCCAGGTCGTCGCCGATCGCCTGGAACTGGTAGTGGCTCAGGTAATAGTCGAGGACGTCGGGCATCCGCTCCAGGTTGCGGTAGTGACGGATGCGGTTGAGCCGCGGCAGCGCGCGCACCTCGGGCTGGTCTTTGTCCATCTCCCAGCTCATGAAATAGAAGACCAGCGGCGAGCGCTTGTGCTTGTGCCACCAACGCACCGCGTTGCGCATCAGCGGTTGGGGAAACTGGCGCAGGTAGTTGCCCCCCGAGATCGCCACCCGCAAGCCCAGCAGGCTGAGTGTCGAGATCGGGTACTCCCAGAGGGTCAAGTCGCTCGCCGAATGGCGATGGCGATTGACCTCGAAGCAGCGTGGATCGAGCGCGAACCGCCGCAGAATCGGATTGACGCTGGAATCGTACTGGTAGCCCTCTTCGGCCAGGATGTCCAGAATCCACGCGTCTTGTGCATGGATCCACTGGGGCGAGCGATAGCCCACGACCGGTGCGGCACCCGCATCCTCGAGCGCGATCCGGGCGCGCCGGATGTCTTCGCGGAACTCCTCGCGCAGTCGGCTGCGGATGCTTCCACCGGGCCAGTAGCCGCGGCTCGCCACCTCGTGACCTGCGTGGACGATGTCGGCCACCACGTTGGGCTGGCGATCGGCGATCCAACCGAGCACGAAGAACGTGGCCTTGGCCTGATGACGGTCGAGAAGCTCGAGGACTTCCTGCACGTTCTTCTCGAGCCGCGACGGAAAGCGCGTCCAATGCTTGCGCAGCACCGTGCCCTCGAAGGCACCGACGTGGAAGTAGTCCTCCACGTTGACGGTCAGCACGTGTCGCTGAGAGGTGCTGACGCTTCGCAACTGACAATCCGTCACGGAATTGACTTCGGCGCTCGGCGTGATTGCAGGGCCCGCGACGGGAGAGGATGGATCTGGATCACGCGGTGCGTCGCGGGTGTCGGCACGCTCACGCGTAGCCTCAAAAAGTCTGGGGAAATTCGGGGTCGGAGCGATTTGTCGCATCGTCGAGGGTGCCACTCGTGGTGGACGCGGGTCAAGCCTTCGGCTGCACCTGCGGCCGCAGAACCTGCCCCCGCGCTTGCGATCGAGCAGGTTCTGTGCCACTCGTTCCTAGGATCGCATTCGACGTGTGTTGGTAGGCGCTCTCGACTGCGAACGACCAGGACAACCCGCGTCCGTCGCGAGCGGCGCAGCCCCGGATACACGGGCATGGGTGGCCCATCCGCTCGCACCTCGACCATCGATCCGCCATGACCCTCGATCCGGCACACCCCGCGCCACCCGCCGAAGCAGAGCGCTCGAGCTCGAAGCTGGTGCTCGCTCTGGTGCTCGCCCACGCGGTGCTCGCGGGGGTGCTGGCGAGTGTGCTCAACGTGTGGCTCGACGAGGCGTTCTCGCTCGAGAGCACGGGCTCGGGGATCGCCACGGCGTTCCGGCGCTCGATCACGTTCGAGATGCAGCCGCCGCTCTACTTCACGTTGCTCGCGGCGTGGCGAAGTATCGCCTCGGGTTACGTGTTCGCCCGGATGCTCTCGGTCGCGTGCACGATGGGTGTGCTGTGGATCGTGGCGCGACTGTGGCGACGCTTGCGTCCCGACGTTCACCCGGGATGGGTCGTCGCGGCCCTCGCGTTCCACCCGTTCACGATTTACGCGGCAGTGGAGATTCGCCTCTACGCTCTGGCAATGCTCCTCTCGGCGCTCTTGCTGGCGCTCTATCTCGGCGAGTACGCAGGCGAAGGTCGCTCGCCCGCCCGCAAGCTCGCCTTCACGGCCGTCTCGGTGGCGGCGCTCTGGACCCAGTACTACCTGGGCTTCCTGCTCGCGGTGCAGGGCGCGGTACTGGTGCTCAGGCGCCGCTGGCCGGCCGTTCGCGCCTACCTGCTGGCGATGGCCGTCGCTGCGGTGGCGCTGGCGCCGTTCGTGCGCGCGGTCAGCGGCCAGCTCGAAGGTCACGCGCACGGTGCCCACGAGCCCTTCGGGATCGTGGCGCAGGTGAAGTTCGCGTACATGCGCCTCGCGTATTACCTGCTGCCGCGCGAAACCGAGTCGCCGCGCGCCGTGAAGCTGGTTCGCGACCTCGTGATGCTGGCCTCCGCTGGTGCGCTCGGGGTGGCTTTGGTGCGGAAACCGCGGCTGAAGCTCTCCCCGACGGCGTGGGTGCTGGGCGGGATCGTGGCTGGCCTGACCGTCTGCTACTTGGTCACCGTCCTGCTGACCGGAACGCAGGACATGGTGCTGGTTCGACACACGGTCGGTGTGTTCGTGCCGGTGGTGCTTCTCGGGTTCCTGCTTCTCGCCGAGTTGGGCGGCCGCCGCGCGGTGGCGATCGGCGCGGCGGTGGTGCTGGTCTTCGACGTAGCGGCACTCGGCGCCACCTACTTGCCTACGCCGGCCAAGCGCGGCGACTGGCAGCGCGTGGCGCGTTTCGTCGAGGCCCGTGAGCAGCCCGGTCAACCGATCCTGGTGTTCCGCGCGCCCACGGAGCTCCCGCTTCGCATCCATTACGCAGGTCCCAATCGCATCGTGCCCATTCCCGGACCGAACGATTCCGATCATTGGCGCCTCACCGATACCCAGCTCCACTCGACCGGCGACGTGATGCGGGTGATCGACGGGCTCGAAGGCCGTCCCGAGCGGTTGTGGTTGGTCACGGACACCATCTGGTCTGCGGTGGGCGTCGAGTTCCACCACGACATCTTGGAGCGCTGCGTGGCGGAACACTTCGACGTCGAGCTCGATCAGGCGTTCTTCGCCTCGCGGGTGCGATTGCTGCGACGACGCCCGAGTGCTGCCGTGAAGACGCCCACGGCGACCAGCGGCAGCAGCGCGGATGCCGCGCGGTCGCCCGATCCGGACACGACGGCGCCACAGATGCGGCCGTCGCAAGCGTCGCCGATGCCGTCGTGATCGCCGTCGGCCTGGTCGGGATTGGCCACCGCCCAGCAATTGTCCTGACCGTCCGGTACACCATCGCCGTCTTGGTCGGCGATGAACGTGGCCACGAGCGTGGTGTCGACGTCCGGTGCCACGAGGTTGTGGCTGACGTCGCCACCGTCCGACCACGATTGCCAGCGATAGACCGTGGCCGTGCCGTTCTGCGGTGAGTCGGCGGCGACGCCGAGCGCCGCGCCGGCGATGACGGTTCGGGTGAGCGGCGCGAGCGCGGTCTCGCTGGCGAGCGAAACCGAAAGTCCCGCGGGCACGGTGCTCAGGGTGAGCGACACGGTCTTGGGGAAAATCGACACGGCGGCGTTCGCCGTGAGCCCGCCCGAATCGGTCACCTCCAGGCGGATCTCCAGGTGCGACGGGTAATCGTGGTCGGGCGCAGCGATGCTCGCCGTGGAGGCGCCTTCGATGGTGCTGATGACGTGCTCGTGGCAATCGCTGGGGCAGTGCATGAGCACGATCTCCCAGCGGTAGGCGGACTCGGGCAGCGCGTCGTCTTGCGCGTCGCTCGCCTCGGCGACGAGATCGAGGGTGTCGCCCACGCGCCAAACGAGCGAGGGCAGCGGTGCGGTGATGGTGGCGATGGGCGGCGTGTTCTCGGCGTGGATCACGATGCTGGCGGTGGCGGTGGCATCGTGGCTGTCGGTGACCGCGAGCGTGACCGTGTGATCGCCCGGCTCCTCGAAGGTCCAGACGGGAGCGGCGTCGGTGGAGTCGTCACGCTCGCCGTCGCCATCGAGGTCCCACGCGAAGTGCAACGCGTCGCCCGGATCGGCGTCGCTCGAGCCGGTGGCGTCGAACGTCACCACGAGCGGCGCCGGGCCCGAAGTCGTGCTCGCCTCGAGGCTCGCGACGGGCGGTTGATTGACCGGGAAATACGCGATGCGCCGGATGGTGTCGCCGTTTTGGTCCGCGTAGAGAAGGTCGCCGTTGGGCATCACCTGCAGGTCCACCGGCGTCGCCACGCCAGACGCGAACGTGGTGATGGTGCTGGCGTCGGGTACGCCGTTGGCATCCTTGCCGAGCGTCCAGATGCAGCCTCGCGCGTAGTCGGCGAAGGCGAGCCGGCCCGCCCATTCGGGCGGAAGCGATGCGCCGGAGAGGAACGCGATGCCCGTCACCGAGGCACTGGTGCCACCTCCGCAGCGTGCCGGATCGGGGATCGCGTCGTGCGCGTACGCGAAGAAGGGCGGCGTTGCGGCGTTCGGCGTGGCGTAGAGGCTGTCGCAGATGGAGACGTGCGCCGAGGCGTAGCTGCCTTGCTTGGGGACGCCCTCGTAGCAGGGCCAGCCGAAGTTCTTCACGCTGGCGGTCGGATCGAGGATGCGGTCGATCTCTTCCCACGCGCTCCAACCGACGTCGCCGATCCACAGCTCGTTGGTGCCGGGACGGAAGGTGAAGCGGAAGGGGTTGCGCAAGCCGTACGCGACGATCCGATCCGCGTTCGGCGTGGCGCTGCCGAAGAGCGGGTTCGTCGGCAGCGCGGCGCCGGTGTCGGGATCGACGCGCAAGATCGCTCCGCCGTAAGACGCGGGATCGCTGCCGGCGCGCAGGTCCTGCGCACGCAACGCACCGCCCTCGGCGCCGGGCGGAACTTGGTCACCACCCACGCCGCTCGGCGGATCGCCGCACGGGTTCTTGGGTGTCGGGCTGCCCGCCGAGCCACCGCCCTGACCCCAGTCGGCGAAGTTGAAGCTCGCGCCCTCGCCGGCGCTCACGTAGAGCGCGCCGTCGGCGCCGAACTGGAGATCGCCCAGCGAGTGCGACGGATATTGCTGGCACCACTGACCGGAGATGAGCACTTCTTCCGGTGCACCCAGGGTGTTGCCGGGGCCCACGGTGAGCTTCGAGAGCCGGCCCGTGACGACGCAGCCGTCGGTCGTTGGGCCCGGTGGGCTGGGACAAGCATCGTTCCACACCGGTGCCGTGCCGCCTGGGGGAGCGTCGTACGCGTAGAGCACCCAGATGTACGGACGTACGGGAAATTGTGGATCGATCGCCAGGCCGAGGAGGCCACGGTCCCAGTAGTTCATGACCTGGGGACGGAGGTCCGCGAGCACGTCGGGTGTGCCGTCGGCGAGATCGGCGAAGACCTTGATGAGCCCGGACTTCTCGGCGACGAAGATCCGGCCGTCGGGAGCGACCCGCACGGCGCTGGGGTTCTTGAGGCCGCTCCACACCACGGTTTCTTGGAAACCGGGGGGCAGTGAGGCTGCACGCACGGGGTTACTCGCGGTCGCGAGTAACGCGAGCACGAGCACGGAAACGGAGCGAGCGCGAGTCATCGGCGGTCCAACGTCGCAGCGCAGTCTACGGAGCTGGACGATTTGCTGTCACCCGAACCATCACGACATTTCTTGACGATTTCCTCGTGATATACGGCAGCCATGCGCATCGTGTTCGTGGGTGCTGGCGGGGTGGGCGGCTATTTCGGAGGCTGTGTCGCTGCGCGCGGCGGCGACGTCGCGTTCGTGGCGCGCGGTGCCCATGCCGAGGCCATTCGCGCGCACGGGCTGCGCGTCCAGACCGGCGACACCGAGCTGGTGGTTCATTCCCCGGTGGTGAGCGGCGGCGAGCCCTCGCTCGTCGCCGATGCGCTGGTGCTCGCGGTGAAGCACCGCGATCTGGAGTCGGCGCTCGCCGCAGCGGCCCCTTTGCTCCGCCCCGGCGGCTTGGTGCTGTCGCTGCTCAACGGGATCGGTCACGAGCCGGACATCCGCCGGCTCGTGCCTCACGGCCACGTGCTCTTGGGGATGGCGTTCGTGGGCGCGTCCATCGAAGCGCCGGGACTGATCCGCCACACCACCGAAGGACGCATGGCTTTCGGAGAGCCCGAGGGTCCGCCCAGCGCCGCGGCTCGCGCCCTCTGCGACGCTCTCGCGGTGGGTGGGTTTCCGGTGCGCGTCGTGGATCAGGTGCAGGCGGCGCTGTGGCGCAAGGTCATGTGGAACGCCGCGTTCAACTCCATCAACACGCTGGTCGGCGGCACCTGCGGCGACCTCATGCGCCTCGACGGCATGCGCGACGAGCTCTGCGCGGTGATGGACGAGGTCCGCGGGGTGGCGCGCGCCGAGGGGATCGATCTCCCCTTCGAGTGGCTGGAGAAGAGCCTCGACGCCGAGGTGAACTTCACGCCCTACGTGACCTCGATGCGCCTCGACCGCGAGCGCGGCCGCCCCCTCGAGCTGGAACCGATCCTGCGCCGTCCGCTGGCGATCGCCCGTCGCCACCGCGTGCCCGTCCCGCGCCTCACGCTCCTGGAACGGCTGCTCGCCGCCGGGGAGGCGCGGCAATGAGCGCGGCACGCGGCGATCCTGCTACGCTTGCGCGGTTTTCCTGGTGAAACGGCCATGACTCGGCATCTCGACAACCTCAACATCGCGGACACCCGCGGGGTGCCGAGCCCGCGTGAGATCCGCGAACGCTTGCCGCTCAGCGACGTGGCTGCGGCCACGGTGCTCGCCGGACGCGCGGGCGTGGAAGCAATCCTCGACGGTCTGGACAAGCGGCTTTTCGTGGTGGTGGGGCCGTGCTCGATCCACGACCCACGCGCGGCACTCGAATACGCCACGCGACTGCGCGCCCTCGCCGACGAGGTCGCCGACACGATGCTGCTGGTGATGCGCGTCTACTTCGAGAAGCCGCGCACCACCGTGGGCTGGAAGGGCTTCATCAACGACCCAGACCTGGACGACAGCTTCCGCGTGGACGAAGGCCTGGCGAAGGCGCGCGAGCTCTTGCTCGCGGTGAATCGACTCGGCTTGCCGGCGGGCACCGAAGCGCTCGATCCGATCTCGCCCCAGTACACCTCGGACCTGATCGCCTGGTACGCGATCGGCGCACGCACCACGGAGTCGCAGACCCATCGCGAGCTCGCCTCGGGCCTTTCGGCTCCGGTCGGCTTCAAGAACTCCACCGATGGCTCGATCCAAACCGCGGTCAACGCGCTCCAATCCGCTGCCCGTCCCCACCATTTCCTGGGGCTCACGATGGACGGACGCATCTCCGTGTTCGTGACCCGCGGCAATCGCTACGGGCACGTGATCCTGCGCGGCGGCGAGCACGGCCCCAATCACGACCGCGCCAGCGTGCGTCGCGCCGAGGAGGCTCTTGGCCGCGCGGGGCTCCGTCGTGCCATCGTGGTGGATCTGAGCCACGCCAACTCGGCCAAGGACCCGCGCCGCCAGCTCGCCGTGCTCGACGACTGCATCGACCAGATCCACGAGGGCAACCGCTCGATCGTGGGACTCATGATGGAAAGCCATCTCTACGCCGGGAATCAGCCGATCCCGAAAGACCTGAGCCAGCTTCGTTACGGCGTCTCGGTCACCGATCCCTGCCTCGACTGGGATTCGACCGAGCGCGCGCTGCGCGGCGCGCACCAACGCCTCGCCGGCGTGCTGGAACGACGCCTGGCACACGACGAGGCCTGACCCGCGCGCGTGCCCGGGCGGAGGTAGCCGAGCGTGACCACCACCGTCGCTCCCAACACCGTCCTCGAACCGCAGTTCGTCGAGCGCATCGCCCGTGAGGTGCGCTGCCGTCCCGAGCAGGTGACGGCGGCCTCGAACCTCTTCGCCGAGGGCGCCACCGTGCCGTTCGTCGCGCGCTATCGCAAGGAAATGACTGGAGGGCTGAGCGACGCAGCCCTCGAGACCATCGCCCGCGGCCGCGAGTACTACCTGGAGCTCACGCTGCGTCGGGATGCGATCCTCGCGATCCTCGCCAAGCACGGCAAGCTGACGCCCGAGCTCGAGAGCTCGATGCGCGCGGCCACCACCAAGCAAGTCCTCGAAGACCTCTATCTTCCGTACAAACCCAAGCGAAAGACGCGCGCGGCACAGGCCATCGAGCGCGGGCTCGAGCCGCTCGCCAACCTGCTCCTCGAGAAGGCCGCCGATGGCGGGGCCAATCCCGAGGAGCTCGCCGCGCCCTTCGCCGATCCGCTCAAGGGCGTGGGCGACGTGTCGGCGGCGCTCGCCGGCGCGCGCGACGTCCTCGCCGAGCGTTTCGCCGAGACGCCCGCGAACCGCGCCCACCTCCGTGACGAGATGTTTCGTGCGGCGGTGCTTCACACCCGTGTCGCCGAGGGGAAGCAGGCCGAAGGCACCGTCTATCGCGACTACTACGACCATCGCGAGCCGGCGGCGCGAGTGCCGTCACATCGCTATCTCGCGATCCTGCGAGGCGAGCACGCCAAGCTCCTCGAGGTCGCGATCGAGATCGACGACGAGCGCGAGATCGCGTGGCTGGGAAGCTCCGCCCAGGTGCCGCTCACGACTCCCTGCGGCCGCGAGATCGCGGCGGCGGCGAGCGACGGCTACAAGCGCTTGCTGCGCCCCGCGATCACCAACGAGCTGCGCGCCGAGCTGGAGCGCACCGCCGAGGGCGAGGCCATCCGGGTCTTCCGCAGCAACCTGGAAGCGCTGCTCCTTCAGCCGCCGTACGGCAATCGTCCGGTGATGGGGCTCGATCCCGGGCAGCGCACGGGCTGCAAGCTCGCCGTGGTCGACGCCACCGGACGCGTTCTCGATCACGACGTGATCCGTCCGCTGCCGCCCGACGCCGACGAAGCGGCTGCCGCTCAGGCGCTGACCACGCTCGCCCGCAAGCACCGCGTGCGCGCCATCGCGGTGGGTAACGGCACCGGCGGCCGCGAGACCGAGCTCTTCGCGCGGAAGGCGATCCGCGAGGCCGAGCTGGGCGACGAGGCGCCGCTGGTGGTGATCGTGCCCGAAACCGGTGCGTCGGTGTATTCGGCGTCGGCGGTGGCACGCGAGGAGCTCAAGGGGCTCGACGTGACCGTGCGTGGGGCGGTGTCGATCGCCCGCCGCCTCCAGGACCCGCTCGCCGAGCTGGTCAAGATCGAGCCGCGCTCGCTCGGTGTCGGCCAATACCAGCACGACGTGAATCAGAAGGCGCTCACTCGCGAGCTCGATGCTGCCGTGGAATCGGTGGTGAACGCCGTGGGAGTCGAGCTCAACTCGGCGTCGCCGGCGCTGCTCGCGCGCGTATCCGGGCTCAACGAGAAGGTGGCGCGCGCGGTGGTGGCGCGGCGCGATGCCGCAGGTGCGTTCGGCTCGCGCGAGGAGCTGCTCGCCGTGCCGGGAATCGGCATCAAGACGTTCGAGCTGGCAGCCGGCTTCTTGCGGATCCGCGACGCCGTGAACCCACTCGACGCCACTGCCGTCCATCCCGAGCGCTACGGCGTGGTGGAGGCGATGGCCGGCGAGCTGGGCGTGAGCGTTCCGGAGCTGGTCGGGAGCCCTGGACTCGTCGCGCGCCTCGATCTGGGCCGCTTCCACGACGAGAGCACGGCGCTCGGTGAGCTCACGCTGCGCGACATCGCCGCCGAGCTCGAGCGGCCGGGTCGAGACCCGCGGCCCGAGTTCAAGGCACCCACCTGGCGTGAGGACGTGCAGAGCCTCGACGACCTGAAGGTGGGCATGGAGCTCGAAGGGCGCGTCTCCAACGTCACCAACTTCGGCGCCTTCGTGGACGTGGGCATCAAGCGCGACGGCCTGGTGCACCTCTCCGAGCTCAGTCATCGCCGCATCGCCGACCCCCGCGAGCGCGTGAAGGTGGGCGACGTGGTGCGGGTCAAGGTGATCGAGGTCGACTCCGAGCGCGGGCGGGCCTCCTTCTCCATGAAGGCGCTGGAACCGCCGCCTGCCGCCCTGCCGCGGCCGCCACGACCGGCCCGCGACACGCGTGACGCTCGCGATTCACGTGACTCACGCGAGCCGAAACAGCGCCCCCCGCGCCCGGCACCAGGCGGTGGCCGGCCGAACACGCCGGATCCACGCCGCGGCGGCGCGCGCCGTGATGATCGTCCGCCCAAGCACGCGTCGCCGCCCCCGCCCCCCGCCAAGCAGCCGCCGCGACCGGATCGCGCCCCGAAGAAGCCCGACCCCACCAAGGACAAGCACTACACCGTCGAAGACCTGCTCAAGCGCTTCAAGAGCTCGTAGCCCTAGCGCGCATCGCGCCTGGTCTGCAGAGAGCGGCACGCCGCGAGCGAAGCGCGCTTCCCGACAGGCGCCCAGGCCGAAGAATTCATGAATGGGAAGCTGCGGCCGCGACGGAGCGCGGCCCTCCATCCTCCTTGCGCGTTCGAAGCGATGGCGGGCGGCCCTCCATCCGTCTTGCGCGTTCGAAGCGATGGAGGGCGACGCTCCGTCGGCGCCGACACGCTTCTGGCGTCTCGACACAGCGTTCGCGACTGGATCGGGCTAGCCGCCTCTGCGCTTGGCGAGGGCGTGGGCGTAGACATCCTCGTAGCGCAGAGCGGAATCGCGCCAAGAGAAGTGCTGCGCCATGGCGTTCTTGCGCAGCGACGCCACGTGGCGCGGCCGATCGAACCAAGTCGACACCGCCCAACCGATGGTGTCGTAGAGTGCCTGCGGCGTCGCATCCCAGAACTTGAAGCCGGTTCCGGCACCGCTGACGGTGTCGTAGTTCTGGACCGTGTCGTCGAGCCCGCCGGTGGCGCGGACGATCGGCAGCGTGCCGTAGCGCATCGAGTACATCTGATTGAGCCCACACGGCTCGTAGAGCGACGGCATCACGAAGAAGTCGAGCCCCGCCTCCATGAGATGGCTGAGCTCGTTCGAGAACGTGATCTGCGTGCCGACGCGCCCGGGATACGCACGCTCCAGCCAGCGCAGGAAGTTCTCCGCGTTCGCATCCCCGTTGCCGAGCGCCACGAACTGCATGACCATGGTGTCGAGGGCGTGCGGGATCGCCTGCATCAAGAGGTCGATCCCCTTCTGCTGCGCGAGCCGTGTCACGATCCCGAAGAGCGGGATGTCGGCGCGTTGCTCGAGCCCGAAGAAGCGCTGCAGCATGAGCTTGGAGAGCGCCTTGCCCTCCATGTGCTCGGCGTCGAAATGCGCCGGGATCCAGCGATCGCGCGCCGGGTCCCATTCCTCCTCGTCGATCCCGTTCAAGATGCCGAAGAGATCGGCGCTGCGATCGTTCAAGTACGGCGCCAGCCCGCGCCCTCCCGATGGCGTGAGCAGCTCGTGTGCGTGGGTGGGCGAGACCGTGGTGAGCGCGTCCGCGAAGGCGAGCCCACCCTTGAGCAGGTTGATGTTGCCGTGGTCCTCGAACCCGTCGGGCGCGAACGCTCCGGGGGCGATCTTGAGGTACGCGTTGGCGCTGGCGTGATACACGCCCTGGTAGCCGATGTTGTGGATCGTGAGCACCGTCGCGGTGCGCGCGAGCGGTGACGGCGAGCCGCCCCAGGTCTTCACGTAGTAGGCCGCGAGCGCCGTGGGCCAGTCGTGGACGTGGACCACGTCGGGCACGAACCCGTCGTCGAGCACGGCTTGCAGTGCCGCCGTGCTCAGCAACCCGAAGCGAAACGCGTTGTCCCCGTACTCGCCGCCCGGCTCGTCGTAGATGCCGCCGCGCCCGAAGAAGCGGTCGTAATCCACGAACCACACCGGCACGCGCTCGCCGAGCAGCGCCGAGTGGATGCCGACCCACGCTTCCTCGCCCTTGCCCATGTGGACGCACGAGCTGCGCTCGAAGCGGATGCCGAAGCGCTGCCGATCGATGCTGCGGTAGAGCGGCATCACCACGCGTACCTCGTGACCGGCGCGCGCGAGCTCTTTCGAGAGCGCCGTGACCACGTCGCCGAGGCCGCCGGTGCGGGCGTAGGGGCCGCATTCCGAGGACACGAAGAGGATCTTGAGCGGCTTGTGGGGGGCGGTGGTTGGGCTCATGGCGGCAAGAGACGGGATGACGGGAGAGGGCGAAGGCTACCGCGCGGGGCGGGCGATCCCAACGGCCGCGCTGCATCGGTGCGCCGGGGTTTGCGGATGCGAAGCGCTGCCGCTCGCGGTGAGCCCCGTGTACCCTCCGCCGCGCCATGTCGCGCCGCATCGGCATCGCCTCGCTCATCTGGGGCGCCTCGATCCTGCTGTCGCGGATCATCGGCCTCGTCCGCGAGGCGGCGATCGGGCGCGTGCTGGGAGTGGGTGGCGAGGCGGACGTCTACTTCGTCGCGTTCGTTCTGCCCGACTTCCTCAACTACTTGCTCGCCGGCGGTGCGCTGTCGCTGGTCTTCATCCCGATCTTCGGCGAGCACCTGGCGCGTGGCGAGGCCGAGCGCGGCTGGCACGCGTTCAGCGAGATCGCGAACTTCCTCATCGTGGTCCTGGCCGTGGTGCTTCCGATCTTGTGGCTCGCAACACCTCACCTCGCGCGCCTGGTCGCCCCGAGCTTCGATTCGGAGCAGCAAGCGCTGCTGGTGGCGCTCACGCGCATCATGCTGCCGGCGCAGATCTTCCACCTCGTCGGTGGGCTGCTCTCGGCGACCCTGCAAGCCCGCGACGAGCACGCGCTGCCGGCGCTGGCACCGCTGGTCTACAACGCCGGCATCGTGGTGGGCGGCCTCGCCGGTGGGCACACCCTCGGCGCCTACGGGTTCGCGTGGGGCGTGCTCGCGGGCAGCGTGCTCGGGCCGTTCGCGCTGCCGCTCGCGGGCTGCCTCAGATCGGGGTTGCGCTGGAAGCTGACGCTCAACCTGCGGGATCGCGACCTCCGCACGTATCTGTGGCGATCGCTGCCGATCATGCTCGGTTGGTCGATCGTGGTGGTCGACGATTGGATCCTCAAGATCCAGGGCGCGCGCATCGGCGCGGGCGTGGTCTCGACGCTGCAGTACGGCAAGGCGCTGACCAAGGTGCCGATGGGAGTGTTCGGGCTCGCCACCGGCGTCGCCGCGTTCCCCACGCTCACCCGGCTCGCTGCGGAGGGCCGGCGGGACGAGGCTTACTCGACCCTCGCCACCGCGGTTCGGCGCATGCTGGTGCTGGCGCTCGCAGCACAGGTAGTGTTCACCTGCGCCGGCCCCGAGATCGCGCGCGTGATCTATGGCGGTCGCATCTCGGCGGGGCAGCACACCGAGATCGGGACGGCGCTCGCGATCTTCTCGATCTCGCTCTGGGCCTGGGCCGCGCATACGGTCGTCGCGCGTGGCTTCTACGCGATCGGCAACACCTGGTATCCGACACTCCTCGGCACCGCGCTGGTGCCGATCGCATTCCCGCTCTACACCTTGCTCAGAGCTCGCTTCGGCGCGGTGGGGCTCGCCAGCGCCAGCTCGATCGCGATCACCGCGTACGTCGTGGCGCTGATGATCGCGCTGCGCAAGCGCTACCCCGGCGGCGCCGATCACTACCTGGGCTTCTTCACGCGCATGGTGCCGGCCGTGGCGGGAGCGATCGCGGCGGGCTGGCTCGTACGAGCCCAGCTCGCCGCCCAGATGACGGCGCTGCCGGCGCTCGGCCGCGGAATCCTCTACGGCGGGGCGGGTCTCGTCGCGTACGCGCTCTTGCTCTTCGTGCTGCGCGTCGACGACGCCTCGCAGGTGGCGGCGATGCTGCGCCGGCGCATCCGTCGCCGCTGATCACCGCACGAGCAACGTGGAGCGACGCCGAAGACGCGGTCTCGCGATCGAGACGCCGGCGGGCTCAGCCCCCGCCGACCTTGTCGGCGAGGTAAGGGCGACGGATCTCGACCCACGCCACGCGTACCAGCACGGTGCCGATCACGACCAGCACCAGGTAGGCCCAGAAACCCTCGATCTTGCCGATGCGCCCGAGCAGGAACGCCGCCAGCACGACGCTCGCGCCGGCCCAGATGCGCCACGAGCGACGCGTGTAGTTCGCCGACATCTTGCTGGCGTAGGCGTATTGGTGCGCCGGCAGCTTGGCGCGCTCGTCTTCGTACGGGCTGATGGACGGCACGCCCAGCACCACGGCGTAGAACGAGTAGATGAAGAGCAAGACTGCGATCACCGTCAGCCAAGTCACGAGGCGTCTCCTGGATTTCCGACCGACGAGCGGATCCGAGGACCGTCGTCGAAGATTGAGCGCGGCCGAAAGGCGGGATCAGCGTAGCAAGCGCATCTCGCCGTTGTTCCACGTGGCCACCTCGTGGCCGTCACCGGTCTTGAGCTCCGCGTCGGTGAAGCCGCGATTGGAGACCGCCTCGCAAAATCCGGCGAACGCCCGCCGCCGCTCGGCCTCCGGATGCTCCACCCACGCGTCCGGCACCACGCCCACGACCTTCTTGCCTGCAACCACCAACCGGACCAGCGGCACGTGGCGCGTGAGCTCTTCTTTGGCGAGCACTCGCGGGGGCTCGGTGGGGTTGAAATGCGGCAACGACTGGATGCGCACGATCATCACGCCGAGGGTGGCGAGGATGAGCACCATCAGCCCCAGCGCCACCACGAGCTGGCGCTTGGGCACCGTGACCAGCTCGACTCCCGGCACCGTCGCGGCGAGGCTCCCTTCGCCGCGAGCGCGCCGTCTGAGCGCGCCCGTTCGGCGCGTGGCCTTCCAGTCCTGAAAGGCGCGCGGGGTCTCGGCCGGTGGCACGACCGTGCGCGCCGCCCACTCGATGCGCTCGATGAATCGTTCGAGCGCATCGAGACCGCGCACCGCTTGTCCCGCGGAGGCAGCAGCGTCCGAGTCGGTTGCGCGCTCCGCGATTTCGTTCAGCTGGGCGCGCACGCTCGCCACGATCGGCGCGGCCTCGGAAAGCGCGCGGAGCTGGTCGCTGCCCACGTTTTCGAGGCGCCACGCGGCGCTCGCGAGATCGTCGATGAGCCGCATCTGCACGGCGAGAGCGCCGAGCCACGGATCGTGAGACGCCCCGTCGGATCCGAATGCGTCGACGAGCACGTGCCGGGGCACGCCCTCCTGGGGGGTGAGGAACTTGCCGTAATAGCCGAACGGCACCAGCTCCTCGCGCACCGACTGGACGTGTGGGGCCAGCGTGCGCACCGCTCGCAGGTACTGATCCACGGACCGCCCGAGCACGATGCCCTTCGTGCCTGGCGCGACAGCGTGGGTGGCGGGCCCGCCGTCGATCCAGCGGCTGCCGTTCCACACCGTGACGCCCGCCGCGACGTTGTCGTCGAGCTGACGGTCGGAGCCGCCGTAGAGTGGCCACACCACGAAGCCGAGGCCGTCGAGACGCACCGGTCCCGGGCATGCGGCGCGCAGCCGCTCGACGCGCGCACCGAGGTCGGCCGGTGCATCCGCGAGCCGCACACCGAAGCCGTAGATCACCTCGGCGCCGTAGCGCCGGTTGAGGTTCACCACCGTTCCCGAGCAGCGCAATCGATCGCCCGCCGCGGCGAAACCGACGTCGACCCAGACACTCGCCTTCATCGCCGGCAGGAGCTCGGCTTGCACGAAGACGCCGCCTGCGCTGATCGACGTGCAGACACCTTCGTGGAAGGTCTCGCCATCCACGGTGAACCGCATCGGCAGTGAGACCTCGTAGCGTGGAGTGGTGCGTTGCTCGGCACGACCCGTCGCCGGAGCATCTCCAGCGCGCTCCATGCGATGGATGCCGGTCGTGCCGCGCGTCCCGTGCTCGCTCATTCCGCCACCTCGTCCGAGCTCGTCATCCTGCGAAGAGCGCGATCGTATGCCAGTGCTTCGCACCCTCGCAACGCTCTCCCGGCAGCCGGTCGGAAGACGCACCGGCCACGTCGTTTCGCGCGCTCACCACAGGCTGCGTCGCCGTCGCCGCGACGGCGTGCCCAGCAACGCCCCGAGCACGCCCCGCGCCACGGTGGTGGCGACGGCTTTCGTGACCGGGGATTTCAGGATCTGGGCCAAGCGATCCGGTTCGGCCTTCGCTGCGGCCGCAGCGGAACGGCGGCCCGGCACGGGCGCAGGGCGCTCGTCCGCTTCGGCGGTGGATGCGTGCGCAGGCGCGGCTTCGGCTGCTTCCTGCGCTTCGCGGGCGGCGAGCTTTTCCCGCGCGCTCTCGCGATCGATCGTCTGCGCGTACTTCCGCACCATCGGGGTCGCGAGTCGCGGCGCGATCTCGGCCTCGGTGAGCGGTCCCATGCGTGACGCCGGCGGCACCAGCCGTGTTGCGAACGGAGGCGTGGGCACACCATTCGGCGCCAGCACGCTCACCAGCGCCTCACCGATCCCGAGCGTGGTGAGCGTCTCGGGCACGTCGTAGAAGCTCGTCTTCGCGAAGGTGCGCGCGGCGGCATTGAGCGCCTTCTCGTCGTCCGGGGTGAAGGCACGCAGCGCGTGCTGCACGCGATGGCCGAGCTGCCCCAGCACGTCTCCCGGCACGTCCTTCGGATTCTGGGTGACGAAGAAGATGCCGACACCCTTCGAGCGGATGAGGCGGACCACCTGCTGCACTTGATCGACGAAGGCCTTGCTGGCGCCGTCGAAGAGCAGGTGCGCCTCGTCGAAGAAAAACACCAGCTTGGGCTCGTCGAGGTCGCCCACCTCGGGGAGCTCTCCGTAGAGCCGCGTCAGGAGCCACATCAAGAACGTGGAGAAGAGCGCAGGCTTGTCTTGCACGTCCGTCAGCTCGAGCACGCTCACCACGCCGCGCCCGTCGCGGTCGATCTGCATCAGGTCTTCGATCTCGAGCTCGGGCTCGCCGAAGAACGCGAGTGCCCCTTGCATCTCGAGCTCCACCATCTCGCGCAGCAACACCCCCACGGTCGCCTTCGACATGCCGCCGTACTCCGCGAGCAGCTCCGCACCGTCGCCGGCGAGGTACTGAAGGACCGCGCGCAGATCCGCGAAATCGTAGAGCTCCAGATCGCGATCGTCACAGAGCTTGAAGACCATCGTGAGGACGCTGGTCTGGGTGTCGTTGAGACCGAGCACCTTGGCGAGCAAGGTCGGCCCGAACGAGCCCACGGTGCTGCGAAGTTGCGCGCCCCGCTTGCCGGTGAGGCTCAAGAGCTCCACCGGCACGCCGCCGGGCTTCCACGCACAGCCCGTCTCCCGCGCGCGTGCCGCCACCCGTTCGCTCGCTTCACCTGCGACCGCGAGCCCCGAAAGATCTCCCTTCACGTCCGCCAGAAAGACCGGGACACCCGCGGCCGAGATCTGCTCGGCGAGTAATTGCAGCGTCTTGGTCTTGCCGGTGCCGGTCGCCCCCGCGATGAGGCCGTGGCGATTCAGCATGGCGAGCGGCAATCGCACCAGCGGCTCGGGATGACACTCGCCGGCGTGAACCACGGCGCCGAGCGTGAGGCTCGGGGAATTCACGGGGAACGCCGCGCGTGCAGCGTCGATCACACGGCTATCCATGAGCGTCGATCTCCTCGGCCAGCGAGAGTACACGACG
>CAYUSL010000035.1:20917-24094 GCA_964447125.1 uncultured bacterium
CATGCGTGGGTGATCGGCGCCGATGCGCCGCCGCTCGTCTATCTGGGAGCTGCGTTGCCCGATCTGTGGCCGCACCTCTCCACGCGCCCGCTGCCGAAGCTGATTCTCGATCGCCTGCGTGCGGGCGACGACGCCGAAGGTCATCGCTTGGCACACGGCATCGCCCACCACATGCAAGCCGACGCGGTCTTCCATCGCCATCCGATCTTCAGCGAGCGAGTCGAGCGGGTGAGCGACCGCCTGTGCGGGCTGCTCGGCGAGCCGCGCTGGGCGACGGTGTGCGCGCACGTACTGGTCGAGATGCTCCTCGATCGCTGGCTGATCGAGCGCGACACCGGTTTCCTGGACCGGTACTACGCGCACTTCGACGACACGAACCGCGAGCGCGCGGCGGCGCTCGCGAGCCATCGCGCAGACATGCAGCAAGAGCTCGCGCAATTGCTCGCCTACTTCGTGGAGCTCCGCTTCCTCGCCGACTACACGCGCGCCGAGGGTCTCGCCTACCGGCTGGTGCGCACGTTGCGCCGGGTCAGCGACTCGATCGTTCCCGAAGCCCGAATGGAGGCGCTCGCGGCGCTCGTGTCCGAGCTACACGTGGAGCTGGCGCCGGATTCCGATCGCCTGCTCGCCGAGGTGGCGCAGGCCGTCGACCAGCGACTTCCGCCCCTCGCAGCGCGGCCCCTCGAGCTGGCGTCGTGAGCGCGGAGACGAGCGGCGACGCCGTCGAGCGCATCTCGCTCCTCTCGCTTCCGCACCGGCAGGCGCGGGCGCTCGCGACGAGCGGCGTGCCCGTCACGATCTGCGTCAACCCCGTCGAGTACCACGGTCCGCATCTCTCGTTGCACAACGATCGCGTGGTGAGCCTCGGCATCGTCCGTCGGCTCGCCGGTCGTCTCGACCGCAGCGGGCTCGGCGGGCCGTTCGTTCTCGCCGGTGACATCGAGGCCGGCGTCGATCCGGTCACCGGGCCGGGCACGCGTCACGTCGCCTTCGCGGACGTCCGGCGCGCGGTCCTGGAAGCGTGCCGTGCGGTCGCCGAGCTGGGCGCGCGGCGCGTGGTGCTCATGACTTTCCACGGTAGCCCGATGCACAACCACGCGATTCAGGCGGGTGTGGACTGGCTCGCGCGAAACGGCATCCCCGCCATTGCGCCGCTGGTGCTGGCGCTCGAAGCGATGGTGCTCGCGGACACCGCCGGCTTCGAGCCCGCCTTCGCCGGCATCGTCGACCAACACGAACGGGCGGAGATGTTTCGCACGCTGCCCGACGACTTCCACGCCGGTTTCTTCGAGACCTCGGTGGCGCTCGCCGTGGCTCACCAGCACGTGTCGCCCGATCACACGGCGCTGCCGCCGTGCCCGCCCACGCGCCCGCCACGAGCGCTGCTCACGCTCTCGCGGCTGCTCGCGGCTGCGGGCCATCGCCGGCTCGCCGGCGAGTTGCGGGTGATGGCGGGCGGGCTCGGCTGGATGGCGCTGCGCCCGTTCCCGGGCTACACGGGACGGCCGCATCGCGCCAGCGCTCTCGCTGGCGAGGTCTTCGTCTCGGCCATGATCGAGCGCGTTGCAGACCTCGCGAAGCGCGTCTTCCTCGAAGGTGCTGCGCCGCCGCGGCCGCCCTTCGCGTGGATGAGCGCGCTCACCCTGGGCGGTGCGGTGGCGACGCCCCGCGTCCCGCTCGCCGCCGTCGCGCTCGATCCCGGCGCGTGACTCGCCTGCGCCCTCATGCGCTCGCGGGCGCAGACGACGCAACCTCGATCCGCGACTTCACCGTCTTCGGCCCGCGCGTCACGATGAAGACCACCAGCGCCGCGGCGATCATCGCCAGTGCCCACGCCAGCCCCCACCACAATCCGGCGAGCCCCATGTGGTGGCGAAACGCCAGCACGGACGCCAGCGGCAACGCGAGCACGTAGTAGCCGAGCAGGTTGAAGAGCGCCGCCGGGCGCGTGCGTCCCATCCCGCGCAGAATGCCGCCCCCCACGCCCTGAGTACCGTCGAAGAGCTGGAAGGTCGCGGCGATCGGCAGAATCGTCGCCGCG
This sequence comes from uncultured bacterium, assembly GCA_964447125.1. Lineage (GTDB taxonomy): Bacteria > JADJOY01 > JADJOY01 > JADJOY01 > JADJOY01 > JADJOY01. The sequence continues at coordinate 22,959 of CAYUSL010000035.1, forward strand.
AGCGCCGCCACCGCTGGCTCCGCGCCGTAGAAACGCGGTAGCTCGTGGCGGAAGAGCGCGAACAAGGACGCCGAGCCGCTCATCGCCAAGGCACCCACACCCAGTGCCAGGTGCGCGGTGCGCTGCGCGCGGTGCGGATCGCCTTCACCGATGAGATGCCCCACGCGGGTGGCCGCGCCTGCGGCGATTCCCATCGGGATCATGAACGCGAGCGACGCCATGTTGAGCACGATCGCGTGTGCCGCGAGCTCGACCTTGCCCAGCCGTCCAGCGAGCAGCGTCGCGATCTGGAACGCCCACACCTCGAGGAAATACGTGATTCCGGTGGGCATGCCGATCTTCGCGATCTGCTTCCAGCCCGTCACGTCGAACGCGTGCTTCCCCCACGGGATCCAGGCACCTTCGTGAAGGCCGAAGGCCCACACGGTTCCCGCGAGCATCGCGAACATCAGCAGCCGTGTCGTGGCCGTGGCGATGCCGCTGCCCGTGAGGCCGAGGGCCGGCACGCCGAGGTGGCCGTAGATGAGCACCCAGTCGAAGAGCGCGTTCAGCGCGTTGCCGGCGAGGACGACGAACACGATGGGAATCGGCCGGCCGCGATTCACGAGGTACATCTGCACCGCGGTGGTCATGAGGTAGAAGGGCAGCGTCGGGATCTGCGCCCACACGAAACGCGCGGCGGCAGCAGCGAGGTCGGCGCTCTGGCCGAGGCCGCGTAACACCGGCCCGGTGAACCCCCACGTGATGCCGATCGGCACGCTCACCAGCGCTGCGACCACGAGCCCGCGCTGGAACGCGATCGCCACGCCGCGCCCATCCTGTGCACCATGCGCCTGGCTGATGAGCGGATCGACTCCGAGCACCACGCCCAGGCCGAGGATCCACGTGCCGTTGGTCCAGAGCAGGCCGAGTGCAGCGGCGGCCATGGCATCGGTGCCGACGTGGCCGACCATGAGCATGTCGACGACGCCCAGCATCATGCTGCCGATCTGGTAGAGCGTGATCGGTAGCGCGATGGCGAGCAGGCGCTTCAGGTCATCGCGCACGGGTACCGGCGAGGTCATGGCGGATCTCGTCGCGCTGTTGCTCGGCGCGCTCGGGAGCCCGAGATCGTAGCAGGACGAAGCCCGGGACCG
>CAYUSL010000036.1:0-13092 GCA_964447125.1 uncultured bacterium
GCTCCAGGTTGGAGCGGATGTCGAAGGTGGGATCGTCCTCGGCGCTCTTGGGAACGGTGCACCACGCCAAGTGGAGCACGGCGTCGATTCCCACCAGCGCGTCGTCGAGCAACGCTTCGTTGCCGACCTCGCCATAGAGGTGCTCGACGTTCGGCGGATCGGGACGAAAACGCTCCGGAACGCGATCGAGGGATCGCACCCGGTGCCCGGCGGCGGAAAGCCGGTCCTTGAGGTGCGAACCGATGAATCCGCTTCCACCGATCAACAACACGTTCACGAGCGTGGTGCTCCCTCGATCATCCGAAGTTGTCCGGAGCGCAGGTGAGGCTGCATGATGGGGGCGATCTCGCCGTCTCGTCGCTACGCGAGCGGCGAGCGACTTCCGATCCTATCGCATCGAGCGATGATCCAACGCCCAGGTCGTCCTCGCGCGTGTGAGGCGCTCGATTGCACGGTCGCCCTCGACGTGCGTCGTGGCGCTCGCCTCGTGGGGGTGCTGGTTGCGGTCGCTCTCGCCGCGGGATGCACGGTCCTCAACCGATACATCCCGATCCAGTCCGCGCCGCCGGAGGTGTCGGCTGCCGGATTTCGCATGCCGGCCAACGGCCGCATCACCTCGACCTTCGGCATGCGCACGTTGCTCGGTACCACCCGCATGCACAAGGGGATCGATTTCGAAGGCGAGTACCTGATCGGCCCGGTGTTCGCGGCGGCTGACGGCGTGGTGACGCTCAGCCAGACCAGCGAGACCTACGGTGAGTGGATCGAGATCAAGCATCCCGGCGGCTACTCGACGCGCTATGCGCACATGGTGTGGCGTCACGTATCGGCCGGAACCGAGGTGAAGCAGGGCGACGTGATCGGCCGATTCGGATCCACGGGGCGCTCGACCGGTACGCATCTGCACTTCGAGATCCTGCGAAACGGTTCGCAGATCGATCCTCTGCCGCTCGTGCCGCGCGGACAGATCGTCGGCAACAGCGGCCGCGCCAAGGCCGATGCCGCCGCAGCACCGCCACCGGCGTCGAACACGCCGCCGGCAGGGACGAAGAGTGGGGCGAAGCCCGCACCCGCGACGAAAGCCCCCGTGAAGAAGGGGAAGAAAGGCGCTGTTGCGCCTGCTGCAGAACCGACCCCGGCCGCGCCGCCTCCTGCCGCGCCCCCCGAGCCCGCGCCGGAGCCGGCGGCCGAAGAGGGCATGGACTGAGCGCGCTCACCGACTACTGGCGCCACGGGCTGTGGCGCATCGATGTGGCGCTGGCTCGCTCGTGGGGGTTGGGGCGTGCGTTCTCCACGTCCCTCGCCGAGCGGCCGAGCGGCGCGCATGGCGTGAACCTCGCGTACGGTGAAACGCCGTGGGGGGCGATGCGCACGATCTTGTCGCATCTGGCGCTCACCGCCGAAGACACGTTCCTCGAGCTCGGCTCGGGCACGGGGCGTTTCTCCTTGATCGCCGCGCGGCTCACCGGCTGCCGTGCGATCGGCATCGAGCTGGTGCCGTCTTTCGTGGAGCGTGCCAACGCCATCGCCAGCCGCTTGGCGATGAAGGGTTGCGAGTTTCGCGAGCAGGATTTCTTCGACGTGTCCTGGCGCGAGGCCTCGGCGGTCTATTGCGCCACCACCACCTTCGACGACGCGACGCTCGCGCGTTTCGAGGACAAGTGCCGCGAGCTCCCTCGTGGCGCGCGAGTGGTCACCGTCACCCAGCCGCCGCGAACGCGGGGGCTGGCGCTGGAATGGATGGAGGTGCTCGACTTCTCGTGGGGACCCGGCACCGTGTTCCTCCACCGCTCTGCCGCCGAGAACGCACGTGCATCGCGTTGACCCCCCGAAAGCGATGCAACTATGCTCGCGCGGCTTCGACGGACCCGAAGGCGAGTCGGTCGCGTCGTTGCCGCGGAGGTGTTGCGTGGCCGATCAGCGAACGTCGATGGTCCGTGCTCGCGTTTCGCGAGCCGCCGTCTGGGTGTGCTTCGTGGGGTTGTGCGTGGCGCAGGCGAGCGCCGCCTACGCGAAGATGTACAAATGGGTGGATGCGGGCGGGAAGCTCAGCGTCGGTACCTCGCCGCCTCCCCACGAATACCAATGGGTCGACGACCGCGGCGTCTACTACAACGTGCCCGTGGTCAACGGACGTGAGCTGATCTACATCGGCACGGCGCCCGAGAAGAAGGTGGAGACCCACGGCTCGCTCAGACGATCCCGTGGCTTCGGCTCCGGAAGCAAGACGGCGTGGGACGTGTCGCCGCTCAAGTCGGCCGATCCGGTGCAGGTCGGGCTCGGGGATCAGTTCCTGCCCACCGAAGGCGCCGATCACGTCGTGATCGGCGTGACCGGCACCGTCGTCAAAGAGAAAGACTGCTTGGTGGTCGAGTTCGACAATCGTGGCGACGCCACGCTCACCGACATGCGCGCGGCCTTCGCGCTCTACACCAGCAACGTCTTCATCGGGCAGCGCGTGGTCACCATCGCCGAGCTCGCGAAGGGCACCAAGTCGGTGCAAGTGTGCGAGGGGCAGGGTGCGGTCTCGTTCGCCGACGGCCTCGCACTCGATCACATGACGTGGAAGGCGGGTGGCGTGCAGAAGAATTGGCCATCCGGAAACCGCTGAGCCGAGTCGCACCGAACGCACCCACGCCTACCCATTCCTCGCTCCAGGAGAGAACGCGTTGGATTCCATCCGCCACGTCGAGCAAGAGGAAACGGTGGACCTGCACGCCCGCAGCCAAGAGTTGCGCGCCGAGCTGAACGGTTCGTGCGTGATCGACGGCGACGGCTTGGTGCTCGCTGGCGCCGTGCGCATCAGCCCGCGCGGGCTCACGCTGGTGGGAGACGATGGGTTGCCGGCGACCAAGCGGCGCATGAGCGAGCTCACGTCACGGCTTCGCGATCTCAACGACGGCCTCGGGGCCTCGATGGCCGACGAGCGCCTGGCTGCGCTCGTGCAAGCCAACTCGACTCAGTCGGAACTGGGTGCGCGCCTCGATGCCGCCAAGCAGCTTGGCGAGGCCGTGGACCGCGCGCTCGAAGCGCTGGCGTTGCTCGAAGAGACGCCCGCCGTCGAAGTCGACTTCGCGCGTTTGCACCGGACGCTGGCGGAGCTGATGTCGCTCGTCGCGGCGCCACTCGCCGCGCCGCTCTCGGTCACGCACGTGGTCGAGGCACCGTTTCGCATCTGAGCACCGCCTGCGTCCACGCGATGCTGGCAGGCGTGCGCGTCATGGCGCTCGCAGGTGGGCGTGCTCGGCGTAGTCGATGATCTGATAGCGGCCCGAGGCGTGGACCTCGACCTGTGTGATCGAGCCGTTCCGGATGTAAGGACGTCGCACCGAGTTGCGGATGCGAGCTGCGGGGTCGGCCAAGAAGTTCGCGAAGAAGTAGATCAGGTAGCCGTGCGAGAAGATGGCGATCGAATCACGCGGGCCGTGGTTCGAGCGCAGATGGCCGAGAAAGCGCACCAGCCGCTCGACCACGTTCATCGGGCTCTCGCCGCCCTCGGTCTCGTCGCGCAGCCAGCGTGCCCAGTAGATCGGCAACAGCACGCTACCCACGAGTGCGGCGCGGGCGCGCTCCGGGAGCGGTAGTCGCTGCGCCGTCTTGAGAAAGGGCGCGGCCCGCGAGGCGCTGCCCAGCCGACCGCATCGGATCTCCGCGACGTCGTCGTTCTCGTGTACGGGCAATCCGAGCGCTCGCGCGGTGAAGTCGGCGGTCTCGCGGGCGCGCAGCAGTGGGCTCGCGTAGATCGCGTCGACTCCGATCTTCGTGAGGTGGCTGGCGACGCGACGGGCCTCGTCGCGGCCGCGAGCGGTGAGCGGACCCTGGTGCTCGGCGTTGAAGAAGCGATCGATCATCTCGTGCTCGACCACCGAGACGGAGGGGAATTCCATCTCGCCGTGCCGGATCCAGTAGAGGCGCATGGGGGACCGTCGTGAAGGTCGATCGAGGGGGGAACCGCTGACGGGGAGAGCTTACCCAGGATCGCGTGGCGGCGGTGAGGGCCGCCGTCGGAGACCGCCGCCCAGCACGACGACGTCGTCGGGAGACAGAACGGGCGCCTGACCGAGATCAGGCGCCCGTTCGGGGTGTGACGAGTGGGGCGATGGATCAGAAGTCCATGTCGTCCATTCCGCCCATTCCGCCCATACCACCCATGCCGCCCATACCTCCCATGCCACCCATTCCGCCCATGCCACCCATACCGCCGTGGCTGTGGCCGTGACCGGCGTGGCCGCCGCCCTTCGCCGGCTCCGGCTTGTCGACCACCGTCACCTCGGTGGTCAGCAGCAGGCCCGCGACGCTCGCGGCGTTCTGAAGCGCGGCACGAACCACCTTCGTGGGATCGATCACGCCGGCTTCGACGAGATCCTCGTACTTCTCCTTGAGCGCGTTGTAGCCGTAGCCGCCCTTCTCGTTCTTGATGTTCTCGACAACCACAGGCGCGTCCGCGCCGGCGTTGCGGGCAATCGCTCGCGCCGGCTCCTCGATGGCCTTGGCGAGAATGTCCACGCCGTAGTGCTGGTCACCGTCGAGCTTGAGCTTCTTCACGGCACCGATGCAGCGCACCAGCGCGACGCCGCCGCCCGGCACGATGCCTTCCTCGATCGCCGCGCGGGTCGCGTTGAGCGCGTCTTCCACGCGCGCCTTCTTCTCCTTCATCTCGATCTCGGTGGGAGCGCCCACGTGGATCACGGCGACGCCGCCGACCAGCTTGGCGAGCCGCTCCTGGAGCTTCTCGCGGTCGTAGTCGGACGTCGTCTCCTGGATCTGCATGCGGATCTGAGCCAGGCGCCCCTCGATCGCGTCCTTGCTTCCCGCACCGCCCACGATCGTGGTGTTGTCCTTGTCGATCTTGAGGGTCTTGGCGCGCCCGAGGTCCTGCACCGTGACGTTCTCGAGCTTGAGGCCGAGCTCTTCGGCGATCACGTTGCCGCCGGTGAGGATCGCGATGTCCTGAAGCATGGCCTTGCGGCGATCGCCGAAGCCCGGCGCCTTCACCGCCGCGATCTGCAGCGTGCCGCGGATCTTGTTGACCACGAGCGTCGCGAGCGCCTCGCCCTCGACGTCCTCGGCGATCACGACCAGCGGCTTCCCGAGCTTCGCGATCTGCTCGAGAAGCGGCAGGAACTCCTTCATGTTCGAGATCTTCTTCTCGTGGATGAGGATGTACGGGTTCTGGAACACGCACTCCATGGTGTCGCCGTCGGTGACGAAGTACGACGACAGATAGCCGCGGTCGAACTGCATGCCCTCGACGACGTCGAGCGTGGTCTCGAGGCCCTTGGCCTCTTCCACGGTGATGACGCCTTCTTTGCCCACGCGCTTCATCGCGTCCGAGATCATCTTCCCGATCTCGGCGTCGTTGTTCGCCGAGATCGTGCCGACCTGCGCGATCTCCTTGGGATCCTTGGTGGGCTTCGAGATCTTGCGCAGCTCTGCGATCGCCGCCTCCACGGCCTTGTCGATGCCGCGCTTCACGTCCATCGCGTTGGCACCGGCGGCGATGATCTTGAGACCCTCGCGGAAGATCGCCTCGGCGAGCACCGTGGCAGTGGTGGTACCGTCGCCGGCATCGTCGTTGGTCTTGCTGGCGACCTGCTTCACGAGCTGGGCGCCGAGGTTCTCGAACTTGTTTTCGACCTCGACTTCCTTCGCCACCGTCACGCCGTCCTTGGTCACCGACGGCGCGCCCCACGACTTCTCGATGACGACGTCGCGACCACGCGGTCCCAGCGTCGCTTTCACGGCTTCTGCCAACACCGCAACGCCGCGCAGCACCGCGGCACGCGAGTCGTGCCCAAACTGAATGTCCTTGGCTCCCATGCTTTCCTTCCTCCTGGCGTAAGTGTCCAGATTGTCGATGGTTTCGATCGCCGGGCCGTACCCGTCGAGCCGGCACGCAAACACTCGTGTCCGACACGTCCGGCGGCCTGCCGGATCGCGAATGACCCCTGTTAGCACTCCGAAGCGGTGAGTGCCAGGAATCTTATCCACGGATTCGTGGTCGTCAACCGCTCCACAACCAGGATTCTGGGATGCGCGGGCCAGCGTCCCGGGGGAGCGCTTGGGAGCGCCAGGGGCGAGGCGCTCGAGCGTCCTCGATATCCGATCGTGCCGTGTGACGGCGCCAAGCTGCTGGGATTGCGGCGGATCCGACGGCGGCGCCGCCCGTCTCGTACCTTCCTCCGGCGCTTGCGGCGCCACCGGGATCGCATTGACGAGCCCACACCTTTCGATCATCCTGCGCGCACCGAGGGGCGGCGCTGGCCGCGGGGTCGCGTCTTCCGTCTCGCCGGCCCAGTGTGCGAACCCCTGGCACGATCGGCCCGTCACCCCGCCGATCCATAGAAGGTCCGTAAATCCCCCAACGCCCGTCGAACTCATCGCCCGCGTGTCCAGAATTGCGACGGCGTGCGGCGAGCCCACCTCCATGCACCCACCGACCTTCGTGATCGCCACTGACGCCGCTGGTCAGAGCATCGTAGGCCTGCTGCGTCACGCCGGCCTCGACGCCAAGCTCGTGATGCTGATGTTGTGCGTGTTCTCGGTGGCGAGCTGGGCGGTCATCATCTGGAAGTGGCGCGAGATTCGCGCCAGTCGGAGTCAGGGCGTCGAGTTCGTGAAGGTCTTCTGGGAGGCGCGCAGCCTGAGCTCGATCTACGATCAGGCACCGCGCTTCAGTCACGCGCTCGAGGCCGAGGTGTTTCGGGCTGGTTATCGCGAGCTCAAGGCGCTCGGCAGTCTCGGTGGGCCCTCCGCCAAGCAGTCGTTGGTGGAAGCGGTTCGCGTCGTTGGCCTCACGACGGTCGAACGCGCCCTCGACGCCTCGATCAGCTTGCAGGTGCGCAAGCTGGAGCGCGGTCTCGGGCTCCTGGCAACCACCGCCAGCGCCACGCCATTCATCGGTCTCTTCGGAACCGTGCTGGGCATCATTCGCGCCTTCCAAGGAATCAGCGCAGGTGCGGCATCGACCGTGCAGGCCGTCGCGCCGGGCATCGCCGAGGCGCTCATCGCCACCGCCGCGGGTCTCGCTGCCGCCATCCCCGCGGTCCTTTTCTACAATCTGTTCCACAACCAGATCGGGTACCTTGCAGGCGAGCTGGAAGGGTTTCGCACCGAGTTCCTGAACCTCGCACAGCGGCAGGTGTTGCGCGACGCGATCTCCGGCGAGTGAACCTCTTGCTTCGCTCCCGCGCTTCCTAGCGAGCGAGCGCCAATCGCGCGCACGTCAGGCGTGATCCACCATGTCGATCCAGCTCAGCCGTAGCCCCGCTCGTGGCCGCGCGCAGATGGCGGAGATCAACGTCACGCCGCTGGTCGACGTGATGTTGGTGCTGCTCATCATCTTCATGGTGTCGGCGCCGATGCTGGACCTGAATCAAGGCGTGAAGGTGGATCTGCCGCAGACCAAACCGGCGGATCCCATGACCACCGAGAGCCGCGACCCGATCGTCATCACGATCGATCCGAAGGGTGCCTATTACCTGCTTCGCAAGGAAGATCCGAAAGGGCTCGACGAGCTCGTGGAGTACGTGCGCGCGGCGCGTCAGAACGATCCCAAGAAGGACGTGTTCCTGCGCGGCGACGAGAAGGTCGACTACGGCAAAGTCGTGTCGCTCATGTCGGCGCTCAAGGATGCGGGCGTGACGGGCGTCGGGCTGGTCACGGCAACGGCGCCGTCCGCTGCGCCTGCGGCGGCAGGGAAGAGCGAGAAGCGCAAGTGATCCCGCGAGCACGCGCGATCAAGGAGCGAATCCCGCGCGGGCTGCGCCTGGCGCTGGCGATCTCGCTCGTGCTGCACGCGGTGGCGTTTGCGGCGCTCGCCATCACGCGGAACAACGAGGCCGCGTTCTCGCCGCCGCCTTTGTTCGGAACGCTGGTTTCGCCGGAGGTGCTGGCGGGAATCGAAGGAGCAGGCGCGAAGCCAGCGGGCGCGCCGTCGCCGGCCGCGCCGAAACCTCCCGAGCCCAAGCTGGCGGAAGCGGCGCCGCCCGTGAAGCCCCCGGAGCCGGTCAAGCCGCCGGAACCGGTGAAGCCACCCGTGCCCGCGCCCGAGGCCATCCCCATTCGGGAAGAAAAGCCACCCAAGCCGGTGGAAAAACCGAAAGACAAGGAAGTCGAAAAACCGAAGCCACCCGAGAAGCCGCGGCAAGAAGCGAAGGTGGAGAAGCCGAAGGACTCGAAGCCTGCCGAGCCCAAGAAACCGGAGAAGCCAGAAAAGCCCGCAAAGGCGAACGAAGCCGATAAGACCAAGAAGCCCGAGCCGGTGCAGAAGGATGTCGCCAACAAGCCCACCAAGCCTGCGGACGCGACACCCGAGCGCCCCAGCGCGTCCGACATCGCGTCGACTGAAAAGCGCATTCAGGAGATGGCGGCGCGTGCCGCTAGGGCCGGTGTGGAAACGGGCGTCACTTGGGGGGTCGAGGGTGGAGCGGGCTCCGTGCCCGCTGACGCGTGCCAAGCAGCGTTGGCGCAATACGGCGCCGAGGTCATCAAGAAGCTGCGGGCCAGCGTGAACTATCCCGATCAGCGTCGTGGCTTGACTGCGCTCATCAAGCTCGAGCTTGCGAGAGATGGAACGCTGCTGAGCCAGTCGGTGGGCACCTCGAGCGGCGATCGGCTGTTCGACGAATCCGTCATCGCGGGCCTGAAGAAGGCCGCGCCATTCGAGCCGCTGCCCGCGTGCTGGCAACGGGGATCGTTCGCAGGTGCCATCGAGTTCGTTGCCGAGGGGGGAGCCTCTGGATGAAGCGCGCGCTTTTCCGATTCGAGTCGAAACGCTGGTGGGTGGCAGGGCTGCTGGCCGCGTTCGTTTGCCTACGCGCTGGTGCGGCGTATGGCCAAGCGACGGGGGACGATCAGGCGGTCACTCCGTGGCGCGTCTCGGTGGCAGGCGGCGCGGCCTGGCCGTTCGCCCACGCGGCGTGGAAGGTCGGGCCGGGGCTTTCACCCGGCGATCCAGTGCTCAAGAAGATGCACGACTTGTTGGTGCGCGATCTCGAGCTTTCCGGCTTCTTCCGGTGGATCTCCGATGGCTCGTACGCCGAGGATCCGCAGTCGGCGCCGGTCGTCGACAGCGAGATCGATTTCGCTGCGTGGCGGACGCTCGGTGCCAACTTCCTCATCAAGACCACCGCCGAGCAGAGCGGAGGGGCCTACGTCGTCGAGTTTCGGCTGCACGACGTGCCGAACGCGAAGCAGGCTTTGGGCCGCAAATACCAGGTCCCGCCCGCGCAGCTCGCGGCAGCCGTTCACGATTTCGCGAATCGGGTGCTGGAAGTGACCACCGGAAAGATGGGGGCGTTCGGGACGCGAATCGTCTTTTCGTCGACGCGCGGTCGAGCCGGTCGCAAGGACATCTTCGTCATCGACACCGACGGCAGCAATCTCACGCGCCTCACGTTCGACGACAAGCTGGCGATGATGCCGGACTGGTCACCGAGTGGCGATTCGATCCTTTATACGTCGTATCGCAATTACAAACCCGACCTCTGGGCCCAAGATGCGGCAACTGGACGGCCGAGATTGCTGGCGAGCGGCGGCCTGAACACCGGCGGATCGTTTTCACCCGATGGCAGGCGGATCGCATTCAGCAAAGACGGAAACATTTGCATCATGGGCGCCGATGGATCCGGATTCACCAAGCTCACCTCGGGGGATGCGCTCGACGTTTCGCCGTCGTGGTCGCCCGACGGTAGTCAGATCGTGTTCGTGTCCGATCGTGCGGGCCGGCCGCAGCTCTATTTGATGAATTCCGACGGATCGGGGCAGCGGAAGGTCTCGAGCATGGGTATGGATCACGGCTCGCCGAAGTTTTCGCCCGACGGCAGCATGATCGCGTTCGAAGCGAATCCCGGTCCGTGGCGCGTCTACGTCATGAACGCCGACGGCTCGGGAGTCCGAAAGGTTACGAACGGCCCCGGTTCCGATGAACACCCGAGCTGGTCTCCGGACGGGCGCACGTTGGTTTACAGCTCCGGCGGTGGAGGCTCTTCCAATCTGTTCCTGGTGTCGGCGCTGGGTGGCACTCCTGTTCGGCTCACCGACGGACGGGGGATGGATCTGCAGCCGGATTGGGGACCGATGCAACGTGCACCGTGAGGCACCGCGGCGGCGATGCTCGGCAGCGCGCTCGACGTTTTTCGGTCAGGAATTGGTCAAGAAACACGCCGTTGCATTGACGGGGTCGTCGCATCTCCGCTAACTCATGCAGAACACAAACGGAGAGCGGCGTGAGCGCGACAGTGCGCTCTTCGACGCTCGGATGACAGCCAACGTCACGAGACGAAAGAAGGCGACGGCGATTGCTCCCGAGGTGGAAGCGATTGCCGGGCGCTGAGGACGACCATGCAGGTCGTCGAGGAGATGTCGGAATGAGCGTGCGGGACGAAATGAAGCGACTCTGCTGTGCAGGTGCGATGTTGCTCGCGGTCGCGGGCGGGTGCTCGAAGGAACAGCCCCCCCAGCCCCCCGACATGGCACCGCCCATCTCGACCACTCCCTCGCAGCCCTACAAGGCGCCACCGATGGTTTCGTCGACTCCCTTCGACACCGAAGGAGCCGGACGCGGCACGATGGATCCGCCGGGGCTCGCCCGCATCTATTTCGACTACGACTCGTCCACGCTTTCGGCCGATGCGCGCGCGACGCTTCAAGAGGACTACCAGACGCTGCGCTCCACTCCGTCGCTGCGCGTCGAGATCGAAGGTCATACCGACGAGCGCGGCACCAACGAGTACAACATGGCGCTCGGCCAGAAGCGCGCCAACGCGGTCAAGAACTACCTGGTGCAGCTCGGCATCACCTCGTCGCGCATCGAGACCATCAGCTACGGCGAAGAGCTGCCGGCGGTGGTTGGCCACGACGAATCGGCGTTCTCGAAGAATCGCCGCGCTCAGTTCCGCGTGCTCGGTCAGTGATCTCGGAACGGCTGCGCACGCGGTCCGATGGCCGCGTGCTGACAGTACCACCAGCAACCTCTATCCTCGCTGCGCCATGAACCAACGCAACCCGAGCTCCACGTCGACTCACGCTTGGTCTTCTCGGCGCAGCCGAGTTCTTCACGCTTGCGGCGGCCTGCTGATGGTCGGCGCGCTCGCAGGCTGCGTCAGCAAGGCCGAATACACATCGTTGCTGATGCGCGTCGATCGGCTCGAAGCAGAGCGGCAAGCGCAATCCAAGGAGCTGCAGGAGATTCGCACTCGTGGCGCGGATCTGTCCGCCGATGCGGAGCGCCTCAACGCCGATCTACGTTCGCTGCGCGGTCAGGTCGACGAGCGACGGAGTCCCAAGGGACGCCAGGACGAGCAGCTCAGCGACGCATTCAATGAACAGGTCATGGCGCAGCTTCTCGAGGTCCGAAACCGCGTCATCGAGCTGGAGACGCGTCTCGGAGTGAAACCGTCGGATTCGACGGCGCCTGCTGCGGTGACCGGAGCGGCGCCCCTGTCGCCGGTGCCACCCCCGACCTCGGCGCTGCCCGTCCCGGTCGCACCGTCTCCCGTTCCCACCGCGCCCAGCGCTCCAGTTTCGCCGGCCTCGCTGCCACCCTCGCAGCAATATCAGGCCGGCTACAACGCGTACCAGGCAGGCCGATACAAGGAAGCCCGCAACGCGTTCCTCGCCTATCTGGCCGGGCGGCCCGAGGAGGATCTCGCCGACGACGCACAGTTCTACGTCGGCGAGTCCTTCTACAACGAGCGCCAGTTCGAATGGGCGCTGCCTGCCTACGACAAGCTGATCAAGAGCTACCCGAAGAGTGACAAGGTGCCGGCCGCGCTGCTCAAACAGGGGCTTTGCTTCGCGAGCCTCAACTACACCGGCGACGCGCGCGTGGTGTTGCTCAAGCTGGTCGAGTCGTATCCGTCCACGGACGAAGCCCGCATGGCGCGCGAGAAGCTGAAGGAGCTGGGAGGCGCGCCGAGCTCCCGCGGCTCGCGCTGAGCGCGGCGAGCGCCCCGGCAACGGGGGGCGCTCGGAGCATGTGGAGCCATGAGTTCGCCGCAGCGCGGAGCCAGCCTCGGGAACGAGTTCCCGACCGGTGGATAGCGGGCTGACGCGTGACATCGCGATCGCGACGAGCCAAGTCGACGCGTGATTTGGGGCGCCGTCGTGGCCAGCGCCCCGCCACCGAACAGACGGAGCTCTGGCGACGGAGCAAACGTCGTGGTGCGCTCAGGCGCTTCGTGCCGTACGTGGTGCTTTACGGCACCGCGCTGGCGTTGGCGTGGGGATTCGTCATCTCCCAGGACATCCTCGCGCGTTTCGAGGGGCAGCGCTTTCGGCTGCCGTCGCGCGTCTACGCCGATCCGCCGGTGCTCGCCCGCGGGCTCGACGTCACCCAGTTCAAGATCCTCGATCGTCTGGTGAACGCCGGCTACCGGCGCGTCGAGGCCACGCCGGTGCACACCGGACAGTTCCACGTTCGACCCGATCGCATCGAGATCGGGGTGCGGGCGCTCGCGTACGGCGATCGCAAGCTGCCTGCATATCGCGTGGTGCTCGCTCTCGACGAGGGACGCGTGACTCAGGTGAGCGTGCCCGATCGCAAGCTCGCGCCGCCTTACGTCCTCGACCCGGAAGTCGTGAGCGGCTTGTTCGAGCGCGTGTGGGAAGAACGCGAGTTGGTGGAGGTCGGCAAGGTGCCGCGCGCGCTGGTCAACGCCATCGTCGCCACCGAGGACACGCGTTTTCTCGATCACGCCGGCGTCGATCCGATCGGCATCGCGCGTGCGCTGGTCGCGAACCTGCGCTCCGGCTCGGTGCAAGAGGGCGGCAGCACGATCACCCAGCAGTTGGTCAAGAACCTGTTCCTGACGCCCGAGCGCAAGCTGTCGCGGAAGCTGCGTGAGGCGGCGATGGCGCTGGTGTTGGAAGCGCTTTACGACAAGGACGAGATCCTGGGCGTCTATCTGAACGCCATCTATCTCGGGCAGCGCGGCGCGATGGGCGTCTACGGCGTCGGCGAGGCCGCGCGTTACTACTTCGGCAAACCCGTCGAGGATCTGAGCATCGGCGAGTGCGCGATGCTCGGCGGGCTCATCCGCTCGCCGGGCCGTTACGATCCGTTCCGGCATCCCGACGCCGCGCGCGAGC
>CAYUSL010000036.1:13192-23933 GCA_964447125.1 uncultured bacterium
ATCCGCTCGCCGGGCCGTTACGATCCGTTCCGGCATCCCGACGCCGCGCGCGAGCGTCGTGCCGTCGTGCTCGATCGGATGGTGAAGACCCATCGGCTCTCGGCTGACGAGGCGGAGCGCGCCGCGAAGGAGCCACTGAGCCAGTCGTACGCGCCGGGTCCGCCCGAAGGGGCGCCCTACTTCGTGGCTTTGCTCCGCGACGAGCTCGAGTCCACGTACACCACCAACACGCTCAACGCCGCCGGCCTGCGGGTGATGAGCACGCTCGATCCCATCCTTCAACACGAGGCGGAGCGAGCGGTGAGCGAAGGGGTGGCGTTGCTCGAGAAGCGTCGCGACGAGCACCATCCCGAAGGTGATCCATCACGGCTGCAGGCGGCGCTCATCGAGCTCGATCCCGACACCGGCTCGATTCGCGCCATGGTGGGCGGCCGGGATTATCGGAGCGCGCCGTACAACCGTGCGGTGAAGAGCCGGCGTCAGCCCGGCTCGCTCTTCAAGCCGTTTCTCTACGCCTGCGCCCTTGCGGGCCAGGGCGACTTTCATCCCACGCTCGCCAGCGAGGTCGAAGATCGCGAGATCACCGTCCGCTACGATCGGCAGACCTGGAAACCGACGAACTACGACGGCGAGTACCGCGGCATGGTGCCGCTCCACGAGGCGCTGTCGTTGTCGCTCAACACGCCGGCGGTGCGCATCTGGCAGCGGATTGGGACGGCGGCGCTACGCAGACAGCTCGCGGCGGTCGGCTTCGGCGACAAGCTGCCCGCCGTGCCGTCGCTGGCGCTCGGTGCCGCCGAGGTCACGCCGCTCGACGTGGCTCGGGCCTACGGCGTTCTGGCGTCGGGTGGCATGCGTACCGAACCCACCACCGTGCGCGCGGTGGTCGATGCCAACGGCCGCGTGCTCACCCGCACGCGTCCGCGGGCGACGCGGGTGATGGACCCGGATGTCGCGTATCTGGTGACCTGGACGCTCGAGGAGGTGCTCCAGACTGGAACCGGCGCGTCTGCGCGAGCGCTGGGGCTCGCTCGCCCCGCAGCGGGCAAGACCGGCACCACCGACGACTTCCGCGACGCCTGGTTCGCGGGTTACCTGCCCGGACGCGTGGTCGTGGTTTGGGTGGGGCGTGACGACAATACGCCCGTCGGCATGGTGGGCGCCAAAGCGGCGCTACCGATCTGGGTTGACTACGTCGCTCACACCTCGTGGTGGCCTGCGGAGGAGCTGGACGCGCCGCGCGGCATCGCGTTCGCGGAGATCGATCCGGAGACGGGCTTGCTCGCAACAGCCGCATGTCCGCGCACCCAGCGCCTGCCGTTCGTCGAAGGTACGGAACCCGCGCGTAGTTGCCCACTTCATCCCACGCTCCTCGACCGCGTCCGCGGCGAGGGTGAGGATGCAGGCAACACGAATCGCAGCCCACGTTCCGGCACGTCCGAAAGCACCGCCCGACCGGCCGCTCCCAAGGAACGTGACGACAGCGCGTGGGATTGGCTGAAGGGGATTTTCTGAGCGCGGGCTGATCGGCGCGAACGAAGGCGGTGACGTCAGCGCTTGCGGCCGCGCTTCCCGGTGGCGGTGGCTTTCGTGGCACGCGGCTTGGGCTTCGTGCCGGATTTCGAGCTCACCCGCGTTCGTGGCGTCCGGCGTGCAGCCGCCGCCTGTCCTGTCGATTTGCGGCCAGCCCCGCGTGGGGAGGGCTTCTCGCCGCGCGCCGAGATCGGTCGCCGGTTGGGGGCGGGTGCCGGCGCGGCGCTGCGCACGCGTGCTACCGCTTGCTTCCAGCCGTCGTAGAGCGCTGCCGCGTGCGCGGCGTCCATCGCCGGCTCGAAGCGCCGATCGGTGGAGCGCACTCCGGCGACCTCGCTTGGTGACGACCAGAATCCGCTGCCGAGGCCTGCGAGGAACGCCGCCCCGAGTGCCGTCGTTTCGATCACGTTCGGTCGGTCCACGGCGACGCCGAGGATGTCGGCCTGAAACTGCATCAGGAAATCGTTGCGGCACGCTCCACCGTCGACGCGAAGCTCCTTCAAGCTCAGGCCAGCGTCCGCGATCATCGCGTCGCAAACGTCTTTGGTCTGGTACGCGAGCGACTCGAGCGTGGCGCGCACCACGTGCTTGCGGTTCGCTCCGCGGGTGAGGCCCACCAGCGCTCCACGGGCTTCCATGTCCCAGTAGGGGGCTCCCAATCCCACGAACGCGGGCACCATGTAGACGCCCGCAGTGTCGTCGACCGCGCGTGCCAGCTCTTCCGACTCGGCGGCGCTGGCGATGAGGCCCAGCTCGTCGCGCAGCCACTGCATCGCAGCACCCGCGATGAATACCGAACCTTCCAGGGCGTACGCCGGTCGTCCCTGTGCGTCGCACGCCAGCGTCGTGAGCAACCCGCGCTTCGAGTGCACCAGCTCGTCGCCGGTGTTCATCAGAAGGAAGCAACCGGTGCCGTACGTGTTCTTCCCCATGCCAGGCGACCAGGCACCCTGGCCGTAAAGCGCTGCCTGCTGGTCGCCGGCGACACCGCTGATCGGCGGCGTGCCGCCGAGGCCGAGCTTGACGCTGACGCGGCCGAAGTCGCCGCTCGACCGACGCACCTCGGGGAGAATCGCGCGCGGAACGCGCAGCACGTCCAACAGTGGCGCGCTCCAGTCCCGTTCGTGGATGTCGTAGAGCAGCGTCCGCGACGCGTTGGTGGGGTCGGTGGCGTGGGTGGCGCCGTCCGTGAGCTTCCAGATCAGCCACGAGTCGATGGTACCGGCCGCGAGCTCGCCGGCTTTGGCGCGGGCTTCGAGCACGGGATTCTGCTCGAAGATCCAGCGCAACTTGGTGCCGGAGAAATAGGCGTCGAGCACCAGCCCGGTCTTGCGACGGAAGAGACGCTCGCGGCCCTCGGCCTTGAGCCGATTGCAGAGATCCGACGTGCGCCGGCATTGCCAGACGATGGCGCGGTGAACCGGCTTCGACGTCGCGCGATCCCACAGCACCACGGTCTCTCGCTGATTGGTGATGCCGATGGCGTGCACCCGCGCGAGGTCCGCGTCGGCGCGCTCCAGGCACTCGCGCAACGTGGTGAGGGTGCTCTCCCAGATCTCTTCGGCGTCGTGCTCCACCCAGCCGGGGCGGGGGTAGTACTGGGTGAACTCGCGATACGACTGCGCCACCTGGCGCGCCTGTCGATCGTAGGCGATCACTCGTGTGCCGGTCGTACCTTGATCGATCGCTAGGATGAGGTCACCCATCGTGGCTCCTCGGCGCATGGCTAGCGCAGCACGCCACGCGGGTACCGCGCGCGTGCGCAGATGCTACGACTACGGATTCGATCGTCGGGGGGGAATGCGTCGGAGTGCTGCTCAGCACGTCCGTGCACTCGATCAGGTTGCGGAGCGCGGCTCGAGAAGGTGGCGGATCGCCGGGGGCACGAACACGCCGTCGATCGGCCAGCGGCGCAGCTCGGTGGCGAGCAGGTCCACCTTGTCGGACGTGGCCATCTTGCGATCGAGGAGAATCATCCAGCGGTCGCGCAACCGGCAGGACCCGCCACGGGACATGAATCCCTCGGCACGGATGTGGTCGTGAACCACCTCCACGCCCACTTGGCGAGCGACGTCTTCGAGAGTGTCGAGGAGTTGGACCTCCGCACTCTCGCGCTCTGAAATCCGCTTGATGGTTCGCGCCATACAGCGTCGACCATACCCGTGCCTGACCACGACTGGCAATTGCTAAACCATTGTTTCACTCCGGCGCTAGTGCCCGGAGGGCTCGTGCTCCGCAACCGTTGGGTTGGAGTCGGGAATGCAGCACGCTCAGGGCGTTGGGTCCCATGGGGGCTGGTCTCGATCCGGGATCGCGATCTCAAGGTGTTGAAATCGTACAGTTTTTGTCGGCTCGACGGCTCGAAGCGTTGCTTGACATGCCGAAATCCTGACTGATAGCTTGACAGCAACCGCGTCTCAAAAGGCGTCGATTGCGTGCCCGACGCGTGATCCCATCGTGAACTCGACCACCCGCACGCCACGATCGATCGACGAGCTGCCGTCCCGGAGCCGGCGCGTGCTCGAGCTGGTCATCGAGACCTACATCACCTCCGGTGAGCCGGTGGGCTCGCGAACACTGACGCGGGCGCATGGGCTCGACGTGAGCCCAGCCACGGTTCGTAACGAGATGATGGATCTCGAGGAGGCGGGATTTCTCTCCCACCCCTACACCTCTGCTGGCCGCATTCCTACCGAGCATGCATTCCGCTGGTTCGTCGAGACTCGCATGGCCGACTACACGCTGAGCCGAGCGGACCGGCAATCGCTCAATCAAGTGACGGCGAGCTCGGAGGGCGGCTTGGCGGCGTGCTTGCGAGATGCCTCGCGGGCGCTGTCGCGACTGTCACGTTGCCCGGGCATGGCGATGGTTCCGGTGCTGGGAGATGCGGTCTTCCAGCACGTCGACTTCGTGCGGCTGCGCGCGGCAGAGATTCTGGTGATCTTCGTGTCGTCGACGGGAGTGATCGTCAACCGCGTGGTGCGGCTCGACGAAGATGTCGCGCAGGCTTGCCTCAGCCGCCTCGCCGAGTTGCTCTGCGAGCGGTTGACGGGTGCGCCGCTCGACCAGGTCCGCGCACGTTTGCTCGACGAGCTGGCGCGCGATCGCGAGCTTGTCGACGACCTGTCGCGGCGCGTTCTCGAGGTCAGCCGTTGCGTGTTCGAGAACGAGGGGCAGGGCGAGGTCTTCGTGGAGGGCACCTCGAGCCTGCTCGAGCACCGCGAGTTCGCCGAGCCCGAGCGGGTCCGCGCGCTGATGGAAGCGCTCGAGGACCGCGAAAACATCGTCAACATCCTCGACCGGGCGCGCGTGGCCGGTGGGGTGTGCGTGTCGATCGGCTCGGAAGCGGGCATCCAGGGAGTCGACGACCTCGTCGTGGTGTCGTCGCCGTATCGCCGCGGCGCCCAGGTGATCGGGTCGATCGGCATCCTCGGGCCGACGCGCTTGGACTACTCGCGGGTGATCCCGATGGTCGATTACACGGCGCAGCTCATCAGCCGGCTTCTGGAGCCGCGCTAGCGCTGAAATGAGCGCGAGGCGCGCATTTCGAGGCTAGCGGCTCGTCGCCACCTCCGTTCGCCACGTGCGGATGGGACGATGTCCTGACGGGATCGAGCACCCCACGCAATCATTCCAGGGAAAAGAGGGTCGCCTTGTCGGAACGAGATGCCAGTCGCGACATGCCGTCGCCCGCGGAACAAGCCTCGGGCTCGGAGCGGGTGCCCGGTGCCGAGGGCGGGGGCATCGCCGCGGCAACGGACGACGGTACGCACAAGTCGAAAGCGGCAGCGGAAGCGGCGGCGCTGGCTGAGGCATTCCTCGAGCAGCTCCGGCGTGGCGATGCTGGAATCGGCGAGGCAGCGGAACCGGGCGTCGACGCCGGTGTCGAGAAGGAGCTTCCGGAGGAGGCCGAGCCCGGCAAGAAGAAGGGGAAGAAGGTTCCCGCCAAGATCCTCGTGCAGCTCGAGCGTCGGGTGGCCGAGCTCGAGAAGCAGCTCGACGACGCCAAGGCCGAGAGCGAGAAGCACTACGAAGCGCGACTGAGGCTTCAGGCGGACTTCGAGAACTTCCGGCGGCGTGCCGCGAAGGACAAAGCCGACGCCGTCCAGTACGCCCAGGAAGAACTGCTTCGCGAGATGTTGCCGGCGATCGACAATCTGGAGCGGGCGCTGGGCGCCGCGGCTCACGCCAACGACATCGGGTCGATCACCGAGGGTGTCAAGATCACCCTCAATCAGGTGTTGCACACGTTGGCGAAGTTCGGTGTCGAGCCGTTCTCTTCGGTGGGCGCGCTGTTCGACCCCCAGTTGCACGACGCGATGACACAGCTCGAAAGTCACGAGGTGGCGCCTGGACACGTCGCCAGCGAGTACGTGAAGGGCTATCGTTACAAGGACCGTCTACTGCGTCCGGCGATGGTCGCCGTCGCCAAGGCTGGCGCGAAGCCGGCGGCAGAGCGCGTGGCGCTCGGTGGACCCTCGCAGGAACCGCCGGCCCGTGGTGGCGATCACTCGGGCGACGATGACTGACGGACGCCACCGTCGTAGGAGGCGCGCGAGCCGCGTCGCGGGAGTTTCCTGCTCGGCCCGGAGGAGCCCGCGCTGAGTCGCACCCGCGGGCGATCGCGACCCGGCATGCATTCCGCGGTGGCCCACTGGCCGGGACCGTCGTAGGATCGGAAGACCGAGTCTTCCGGAGGGATCGAAGTGGCGTCGCACGAGCCGATACTCGGCATCGATCTCTCCGATGGGCAGCTTGCCGCGGTGGTGATGCGCGGCAAAGGCGAGCGCATGCAACGCTCGTTGCCGACGGCGCTGGACGGGCCGGCGATCGTGCACGTCGCGCTCGACGGTCGCGTCTGTGTTGGTCGCGACGCGCGCGTTCGTGCAGTCTCGGATCCGGCTGGCGTGGCCGCGCGACTGGTGCAGGCACTGGGTGCCACGCGGACGGCGGCGCCGGACGATTCGGGGCCGCCGATGCTCCCCGCGCCTCGCATCGATCCGTCGGGGCCACAGGTCGAGGTGCGTGGTGTGGAGTGGAGCGCCACCTCACTGGTGGGTTGTCTGCTGGCGCGCATTCGTCAGGGTGCGAGTGATTGGATCGGTCGTCCCGTATCCATTGCTGCGATCGCTTATCCCACCTGGTACGGGGCGGCCGCGCGAGACCGCGTCGTCTTGGCCGCGCACGCCGCAGGCTTCGAGCAGGTCCACACGCTGCCGAGTGCTGCTGCGATCGCGACGGCGCTCCACGATTCCGGGGTGCGGGGCACCGTGGGGCTGGTCGAGCACGAGGTCGCGAGCATCGGTGCTGCCCTGATCGACCTTTCCGACGAGGCCATCGAGCTCGAGCGCATGGGTGGGCGCTGCGTGGCTGCGCGCGACGATCTGCTCGTGCGCACGATGCGTTTTCTCGCAGCACCCTTCGAGGGCGAGCTGGTGCTCGACGCGAGCGCGCGGCCGCGGTCCGCGGCACGGTTCCGGGCCGCGTGCGAGGACGCGCTGGCAGAGTTGCGGGCCCGGCCCAAGGAGCCGGCGCGCGTGTCGGTCCCCTACTTGGCGCTCGCGGCGTCGGGTCCGCGCCAGCTCGACGCCGCGATCGACGGCGACCGACTCCGCGAGCTGGCTCGCCCGCTGCTTGGCAACTTCGAGGAAGAGCTTGCTTCGGTTCTGAAGGGGACGCCGCTGGATCGAATCTCTCGATGGCTTGTCGTTGGTGGCGCGCCCTCGGTGACGTTTGCGGCGCAGGCGCTGCGTGCGCGGTCCGCGCGCGAGGTGCGCGTGGATGCCGATCGCACGCCGTGGGGTGCCGTCGGCGCCTGCATCCACGGGGCGCGCCGCGAGGGGGATCTCGCGGACGTCTTCTTGCTTCAGGTCGCATCGCACGCCATCGGTGTGCGCAATCCCGACGGCGGAGTGCTGCGTTTCGTCGACCGCTTTGCGCCGCTGCCGGCCACCGTGAGCGGACCGTATCCGGTGTCGGCCTTGGGTCGGCAACCCGTAGAGCTGATCGAGGGTGAGGTGGACCGGGCGGAGCTCGGCACGTCGCTGGCGTCGTTCCGCTTGGCGACCGAGACCGGGCCGCGCAACGACTTCCGCCGAATCGAGCTGGTCGTCGAGGTGAGCACCGACGGGGCGCTCGCGGTGGGTGTGCGCGCTCCAGGATCGCTCGAGACCATCGTGCTCGAACGCGTCCCCGGCGTCACCCCCGCAGCAACCGACGTAGCCCAGGAGTTGGATCGGTTGCTGGACGCGCAGCGCGAATACGAGGGATTGCTGCGAGCACGCTGGGCGCTCGATGCGCAGGTGCTCGCCGGCCAGCGTTTGCTCGGAGAGGGACGTCTGCGCGGCACAGCGGCGTCCGAAAGCGATCTCGCCGATGCGATCGCTCGCGGGCGCAACGCGCTCGCGAGCACCGATCTCGATCGGATCCAGCAGGCCGCCCGCAGCCTTGCGCCGTGGTTGCGTCAGGCTGCGCCTGCGGGAGTGCAACCGTCATGAGCGCGGCGCGCGATTACTACCACGTCTTGGGAGTGTCGCGGTCGGCGTCGCCCGAAGACCTCAAGAAGGCATATCGACGTCTCGCCCACGAATGCCATCCGGACAAGAACCCCGGCAACCCGGCCGCCGAGGAACGATTCAAGGAGCTCTCGGAGGCCTATTCGGTGTTGAGCGATCCGCCCAAGCGAGCCAACTACGACCGGTTCGGCTCGGCGGGCGGGCCGTTCGGCGGCGCGCGTCCCGGTGCCGGTCCCCAAGGTCCGGGAAACTTTCAGGATCTCTTCGGTGATCTCTTCAACGACATCTTCGGCGGTCGCAGCCCTGGCGCGCAGACGCGCGGCGAACGTGGCGCCGACCTGCGTTACAACCTGGAGATCACGCTGGAGGAGGCCGCGTTCGGCACCGAAAAACGCATCCGGGTGCCACGTCGTCGGCCGTGCTCGCACTGTAACGGCAGCGGTGCCGCCAGCGCCGCGGGATCCACCACCTGCCCGAGCTGTCGCGGCGCGGGCCAGGTGCGGTTGCAGCAGGGCTTCTTCAGCGTCTCGAAGCCGTGTACGCAATGCGAAGGCCGCGGCCGGATCGTGCGCGACCCTTGCTCACGCTGTCAGGGCGCCGGTTCCGTCAAGGCGCGGCACGAGCTCAAAGTGCACGTGCCCGCGGGGGTCGAGAACGAAAGTCGCCTGCGGCTGCAGGGCGAGGGCGAGATGGGGTTGGCTGGCGGCGGTCCCGGCGACCTCTACGTGGTGGTGCAGATTCAGGAGCATCCCCAATTCAAGCGTGAGGGTGCGGATCTGATCTACGACCTCACCTTGAGCGTGGCGCAGGCGGTGCTGGGTACCGAGGTACAGATTCCGACGCTCGACGGTCCAATCCGCATGAAGACGCAGCCGGGCACCCAGCCTGGACGCATCTATCGGCTGCGCAGCAAAGGGATGCCGGCGGGCAGCGGTGCCAACCGCGGAGATCAGAAGGTGCGCATCCACGTTCGCGTCCCCGGCGAGCTGAACCCGCGTCAGCGTGAGCTCTACGAAGAGCTGGCGCGCGAGGATGGTGCTTCACCGCCCGAGGAACGTGGCTTCTTCGATCGCGTTCGCGACATCTTCGAGTGACGGGCCGTCGTCGACGCTGCACGCTGCACGCTGCACGACAGAGGATTCGAGCTTGCGACTCATGCAGCGTCCCGACGTTCCCACTGCGACGACGAGCGCCCTGGCGACCGGCAGGCCGGTCTCGGTTCGCGAGCTCGTGCGCGCCTACCAGGACCACCGTTCGCGCCACCCGAAGGGTACCTTTCGGCTGCCCACCGAGGTCAGCGGCATGGCGCGCACGCCGGCCGCCCTGCGCTCCGGGATCGATTCCAGCCCCTGCATCTACTACGAGTACGTGGTCGAACGGCTGTGGAAACGCAAGGCGCGCGACGGCGCGCTACCGTTGCTCGGCGACCAGGATTCGTCGAGCGGGCAAGACGTGCTGATGGCGAAGCGTCGATCGTGCGGGGTGTTCTGGCTGGTCGATCGCGAGGACGAGGTGACGGTCGATCCCGAGGGTGCGCAGTTCGAGTCGGAGACCATCGTCGAGCGTTTCGAGCGGATCGGGCTCGCGAGCCAGACCGAGGCCAAGCTCAAGGTGAAGGAGTTCCCCTACGTGCTAACCGCCGATCTCGATCGGCGCATGGACGTTCAGACGCTGGGCTTCAAGTTCATCGAGCGGGTGATCCCGCTCAACCGGGTCGTGGTGGTGCGCGGTCTCGCCTCGGACGAGACCGGGACGCTCACCCTGCGCCGCCATCCGGGGGCGATACCCCCGCTGGTCGTTCGGATCGAGCGTTCCTGACGGGCTGCGCGGCCGTGCCCTCTTCGGGCTCCACCAGACGGTAGGTGCCGCTGCGCTCGTCACGCACGAGCCCGATCAGCCCTTTGTCGCGCGCGGTCTCCAGCAAGCGCTTGAAGGTCTTGAATCCAAGCGCGCGCTCGTCGAAGTCGGGCCGCTTCCGCAACATGGTCTGCTTCACCATCGAGCTCAGGATGACCTCGTGGCTCGCTTTCATGGCATCCACGGTTTCGACCAGCAGCGTGAAGACCTGGCCCGGGTCGTCGTCGATCCGGCGTCGCTCGCGTTGCTTCTCCTGAATGCGCACCAGATCGTCGTAGTACACGAACTCGTCACAGGTGTCGGCGATGAGCGTCGATGTGGATTTGCGCACGCCCATGCCCATCACGAAGCGGTTGTACTCACGCAGCTTCGAGATCAGTGGGGTGAAATCGCTGTCGCCGGAGACGATCACGAAAGAGTCGATGTAGGACCACTTCCATGCGTAATCGAGCGCGTCCACGACCATCTTGATGTCCGCCATGTTCTTCTGGCCCTTGCGGCGAGAGGGCAGCTCGATCAAGTCGATGCCGTGATCCTGGAAGTCGAACTTGTACGCCGAGTAGCGACCCCAGTCGGCGTAGGCGCGCGACACGATCACTTTCCCTTTCTCGCGCAGCCGGTTGAGCACCAAGTCCACTTGGAATTTGCCGAGCCCGGCTTCTTCGATGCCACGCTCGACGTTCTCGAAATCCACGAATACCGCCAGCTTCGGTTCCATCGTTCACCTCGACCTGTCGGCGTGCCGCGCAGGTGCATGCGTGCGGCCGCCGATCGGATCCACGTCGCCGCGCGCCGTGAGGCGCGCGCCTCACGGCGCGCCTGCCGCCGGCGTCGTC